>JACYMD010000026.1 GCA_015272215.1 Rivularia sp. T60_A2020_040
ATCAGTAATTATTTTGAGTTAGGAGTTTTGATGGTGCAAGATATGAATATATCCTTTTCTATTCATTCTTCTTCCCAATCACCATCTTCCCATTTCCTATCCCTCAATCTAAAATCTAAAATCAGTTGGGTTTCATCACCACCACTCCATAAGCATCAGTAGATAAATATGTTTTTGCAGCTTGCATCAAACTATCTGCATCTTGTGCTTGAATATGATTAGGAAAATCAAAAGCTGGTTCTAAATCCCCTACTAAAGTTTGATAATATCCGTACAAATTAGCTCTATCGCTAGGTCTTTCGTTAGCAAAAATAAACCTATTAGCTACACGTTTGCGAACTCGGCTGATTTCTGATGCTTCTATTTCTATTTGAATTTTGCGAATATGTTCAATTATTGCTTGTTCTACAGCAGCTAAATTTTCTACCTCACAATGAGCTGCAATGTAAAAAGTTCCCTGTAACTGATTAGTCATATTACTTACAGATATATAATTAACCAGTTCCCGTTCTTCCCGTAAATCATTCCATAATCTGGATGTACGTCCGTGTCCTAAAATAGCTGAAAGTACGTCCAATGCATAAGTTTGACTTAACTGCATTAACCCAGGAACCCTCCACATCATGATTAATCTTGCTTGTTGGAGACTTTCGTCAACATATTCTCTGCGAACAATTTCTGTAAATGCTGGTTCTGGCAATAAAGAAGTTATATCTTGAGTTTCAATCTTACCTGTATCTCGCATTTCAACATTAGCAAAACTTTCAGCGATAATATCAATCAACTCCTCTTCTGGTAAATTACCGACAGCAACAGCAGTAATCGACTTTGGTTGATAATTTTGAGCATGAAAACAACGCATTTGCTCTACTTTGAGTTGAGAAATTACCGCTTCAGGTCCCAACACCGGACGACGATATGGTAATTTTTCAAAAGCAGTCTCCATAGCTCTGGCAAAATTGCGACGTTGGGGATTATCTTCACTACGTCTGATTTCTTCAAGCACTACCAAACGTTCCCGTTCAAAAGCATCATCGGGAATACAAGCATTCATAACTACATCAATTTGCAGAGGTGCAAGTTTTGCAAAATCTTGAGGAGCAGTAGTTACATAATAATGAGTGTAATCTTGACTAGTAGCAGCATTCATCACAGCACCACGCTCTTCAATTCTACGTTCAAATTCTCCGCTTGCTAGTCGTTTAGTTCCTTTAAAAATCATATGCTCTAAAAAGTGAGCCATACCATTAATCGCATCACTTTCAGCAATAGAACCCACATTAACCCATAAATTCAGGTTAATTGCTTCTACAGGCATTTGCTCTGCTACTATCGTCAAACCATTGGGTAAGTGCTGTAGCTTCGGGGCATTTAGACGAGAAAATTCTAGCAGAGTTGAGGACATTTGTAGTGATTAATTAAAGTGTCTTATTTATCTATGATAACTAGGACTTATTTAAATACCGCGAATATTACAGCAGATTTCATCTTGATGAGGTAATCTGGCGATTGAACAAGTTAAAAAATCAAAACTAAAATAAATACTATAGTTTAAATCATTCAATTTTCTTTATCCTCAGCAATCAATGCTAAAGACATCTTCAAAACCTCTAACTTTAAAAGAATTTCTCCAGCTTCCGGAAACAAAACCAGCAAGAGAATATATTAACTGTGCAATTATTCAAAAACCCATGCCTAAAACTCGTCACTCCAGACTTCAGGCAAAATTTACCACAAAAATTAATCATGTTACTGAAGAAAAACAGATAGCTTACGCATTTCCAGAATTACGATGCACTTTCGGAGGAGGTTCGATTGTTCCTGATGTGGCAATTTTACGTTGGAACCGAATCGAATTCAACGAAGCAGGGGAACCTGTAGATGATGTACTTATTGCTCCAGATTGGACAATAGAAATTTTATCCCCAGAACAAAGTTCTAATCGAGTTACGGGAAATATTCTTCACTGTCTTAGTCACGGTTGCCAACTTGGATGGTTAGTTGACCCTGATGACAAATCTATCTTAATTTTTCTACCTAATCAACAACCGCAATTATTTCAAGGTAGCGATAAATTAACGGTATTGGATGTTATTGATCTTGAATTAACAGCAGAAGAAGTTTTTGGTTGGCTAAAAATGAAAAGCTGAATTGCGATCGCTATCCCCCAAACCCCCACAACACCTCAAAAGCTATAAAATAATAAATATAAATATTAAAATATATAAACTAACTATCAATGTCAAATCGTTCGGGGAAATCCCGTGTAGTAGTTGTCGGAGCAGGAATTGGCGGACTTACCGCTGGGGCTTTATTAGCAAAAAAAGGTTACGAAGTATTAATTTTCGATCAAGCAATTGTACCGGGAGGTTGTGCATCGACTTTCAAACGCAAGGGTTTTACATTTGATGTCGGTGCAACTCAGGTAGCAGGTTTGGAGCCAGGAGGAATCCATCAGCGGATTTTTTCTGAGTTAGAAATAGAATTGCCCGCAGCTACACCTTGCGACCCCGCTTGTGCGGTATACTTACCCGGAGAAAGTACTCCGATTAATGTTTGGCGCAATCCGCAAAAATGGCAAGAAGAGCGATCGCGACAGTTCCCCGGTAGCGAACCTTTTTGGAATTTACTCTCAACTCTATTCAAAGCAAGTTGGAAATTTCAAGCTCGTGACCCCGTATTACCACCACGTAACTGGTGGGATTTACTACAATTGACCACAGCCGTGCGTCCGGATACTTTAGTTACGGTTCCCTATACTTTATTTACCGTTGGGGATGCTTTACGTTTTACCGGACAAGGAAATAATCATCGTTTGCGGACATTTTTAGATTTGCAATTAAAGTTGTATTCCCAGGTAAATGCAGAGGAAACAGCCCTACTTTATGCCGCAACCGCATTGAGCGTATCTCAGGAACCGCAGGGATTGTATCACCTGGAAGGTAGTATGCAGGTATTGAGCGATCGCCTTGTCGAATCCTTGGAAAGGGACGGTGGTAAATTATTAATGCGTCATACCGTAGAACAGATTAAAGTAGAAAATAATCGAGTTAGTGGGGTAGTGATTCGTAACCAAAAAACTGGAGAATCCTGGACTGAATCCGCAAACCACGTAGTTGCAAATGTCACCGTTCAAAATTTAGTGCAGTTGCTCGGAGAAAAAGCTCCTAGGGGTTATAAAAAGCGAGTTAAAAACTTACCTCCCGCATCCGGTGCCTTTGTAATTTATTTAGGTGTTGATAAGAGTGCAATTCCCCTTGAATGTCCGCCACATTTACAGTTTCTCTACGATGCAAATGGTCCGATTGGGGAAAATAATTCCTTATTTGTTTCAGTAAGTCGTCCTGGTGATGGTCGTGCGGCTGCGGGAAAAGCAACAATTATTGCTTCTTCTTTTGTCGATCCAGATAGATGGTTTAATCAGGAAAATTACGAAGATTTAAAGCAGCCTTTTACACAACAAGCTATATCTCACCTTGGTAAATTTTTCTACTTAAAACCAGAAACGATTATTCACGTAGAAGCAGCCACACCCCGGACTTTTTATAATTTTACAGCTAGAGATCAAGGAATCGTTGGTGGAATTGGTCAAAGAATTCCGACTTTTGGTCCCTTTGGTTTTGCCAATCGTACACCGATCAAGAATTTGTGGTTAGTGGGTGATTCTACTCATCCCGGTGAAGGTACTGCGGGAGTAAGTTATTCCGCTTTGACGGTGGTAAGGCAGATTGAGAGTTAAAAAACTTGTAAAACCTTAATTTTTCGTGGGGTAAGAAGTCGGGTTTTTATGAGTATTTTATGATGTTACCAATATTGTTTGTAAAAACCCGACTTCTGTAATTATGATTAGTAAGAGATTCAACCTATCCCGGTGAAGGTACTAAGCTGATATGCGGCTAAATTATATAATGTGTTAGCGTTCACGCCTTCATCGTGCAAGGCATCATATCACGTCTCCCAAGGTTTTCAAAATCACGCAAAATCATTTTCATACATCAAATCAGCAAAGCAAAATTTAAGATAACATAAAAGCGTCAAGTTCATTAATATTCCGAATAATTTTGGCATCTAAAACATCATAAGCTTCTGCCAATTCAATACTAGCTTGAAGCCTTAGCGTTACGTTTTTACTTGTATCAAATGCTGCTTTTGTTAAATCGCCAAGCTTTTCATATTCAGCAATGATTCTCGACACTACTGCTTGGTAAGTTTGATCAATCTTAGTAAGGCACTGGTTGTAATATTCTTCCATCCGATGTTTCAAGCCCTCAGTTTCCTTAGCAAAATATTTCTTACTAAAATCTATAACCATACGACCAGCAATTGTTCCCAGAACTGCACCTAGAACCGGAACTGGAATTACAGCCTGTCCAAGAGCAGAAGCTAAACCGACTGCGGCTGATTCCATACAAACTAACTGACTCATCTCCGTAAATTGGTCAAAGGAAATTTCCCCTGAATTGAGACTTTTGACGAGACTGGCAATCGACTGACTTGCACTAACGAAAGAAGCAGCAAAAGGAGCTGACAAGCTGGCATAATTAGTCAAAGCATAGATGGTAGCAGCAGCAATTCCACCAACAGTTAGCAATAAAAAATTATCTTTTTTCTGAGATTTTTATAGCACATAAGACATTTTTACTTTGAGAAGGAGGGCTGGCACATTCGAGAAGTTACTGAAATCAATTGTGAAGGAATTTTAATAGTAAATATTATCAACAAAAAACCCTCCATAAAAGAGGGCTTCAATTAATATTTAAACAAGTAAAACAAATATTTTCTACCTATTACCAATTCCCAATTCCCAAATTATAAAGTATTCCCAGTTGCCGGATCAGGTTCGGGAATTGTTGGTTCAATTAGTTCAGGTTCTGGTTCTGGTTGGGGAGGATTGAGAAAATCGCGCCAAGTACGGATTTGATCTTGCGCTGCATTGTAAGCTTGGGTACCTTGGGGAACCAATTTAGCTGTTTCAATGGCACGAATAATATCCGATTGACCTTGAGTACGAGCTATGTCTAATAATTGCTGACTCCACTGATCCATGGCAATTCTAGCATCACCACGTAATGTAGTACCTCTGGGTACACGCCGTGCTAACCCGATTGCTTGGGATAAAGCGTTGGGAGTTCCACGTAATGCGACTTCTCGCGCTCTTCTCCAATTATCTCTACCATTAACTTCAGCTTGCCATTCATTTATATCTCTTTGAGCTTGTCGTGATAGTACTCTTCCTGATTTAATTTGTCTAGCCGTGTTAATTGCTGCATTCAAATCACCAGTATTCGCAAGCGATCGCGCTTGGTCTAAGTACGGCTGGTCTTCTGCTTGCTGAACTCTACTGTTCCAACTCGCTATTTTTTTCTGTGCTTCTCGATACAAGGCACGTCCGCGACCAATTCTATTTGCTTCGGCGATCGCTGCTCTTAAGGAGGAAGTATCTCCAAATAATGCCAGTTCTTCAGCACGTTCTAAAAATGGTCTATCTTCAATAGTCTGTACTTGAGTTGACCAATCGTTAATTTCTTTCCTGGCTTCTTGAGCGCGGGGGTTGTTTTGAGGAATCAATCTTGCTTCGGCAATTGCAGCCGATAAATCTCCGATTGTTCCTTGAGAAGCCAGGGTTCGCGCTCTTTCTAAACGAGCAACATCTTCTATTTCCAATTGCCAACTAGCAATCAGTTTCTGGGCTTTTTGATAAATTGGTCGATTAGAATCAATTTGCTGTGCAGAAGCAATTGCAGCTTCTAAACCAGAAATTGTCCCAGTCCAAGCATTACGTTGCGCTTCAGCTAAAGATATAAAATCTGTTGTTTCTGCTTCTATTCCAGAAATCGGCGGAATTTTTTGAGCAATGTAAATAGCTTCGTCTGCATTTCTTTGCTCTAATTTCCTCTCTGCTAATTCCAGTATATTAAGTCCAAATTCTGGAATTGCTTCTTGAGCTTTTTGATAAATGTAGCTGCTTTTTGCAATCGATTCCGCTAGTTTAATCGCTCTAAGTATTTGATCTACATTTTTGCTCTTGGCTAAACTTTCAGCTTGTGCTAATTTTTCACCATCTTCCTTGGCTGAGATAATCAAGTTATTTAATTCTTCGTACTTGGTACTAGACCAAAATCTATTATCCAAACGTAGCAATTTCGCCGACACCATGAAAGCTTGATTCCAGCGCTGTTCGCGCATATGCTCTTCTGCTTCTTTGTAAATATCCTCAGCTTTTGACCAAGTTAACCTCCAACTGTTAATTTGGTCATCTACTAATTTAGAAACAGAAAAATCTTTAGGTAACTGACGCGCAATGTCAATCGCTTCTTCTAATTTACCTTCTTGGAAACTTTCTGAGGCTAAGTCTAGTACTCTGCGAGACCATTCTTCCATAGAACGGTCGATTTCGCCACGTAATGGATGATTTTCTGGCAAATTCTTGACCAAATCAATTGCTTGTAGCAAATCTTTGACCGTTTCTTTAGAAGCTGCTACTTCAGCGCAGTGCATTCGTACTGAAGCACTAGCCAAAGGCCAGAAAATTGAAGGACAGTTGGGTGCTGAGGGCAACTTTAACATAATTGCCATTGCCATAAATCCGATTGTACCGGGAATGAACGCTAATAAAAACGCCCACAGAAACCAACTTGTAAGCCATTTCGGCAACTTTCTCGAATCACTATTTGCCGGAATACTTTCTTTTGAATGACTTTTAAAAGCCAATTTTTTTGAATTGCTTTTGTTTTTACTTGACACTGAATTAGCGCTAGAACCAGTAGTCGGGACACCAGACTTATGACTAGCCAATTGTTCCGTGTTGAATAATCGAGTCACCTCATCTGACTGCGTTCTCCTCGCTGATGACCAGTCTTCTGGAATATCCCGTTCTGCCATCTCTCACACCACATTATATTAACAAGGGTTTGTTGATTAGAGGAAGCGAAGTAGTTGCTATAATAACTTTTAATTTATAAAAAAAATTTTAATTTCTTATAAAAAAAGCTATTTTTCTAGCACAATCTCTTCATAGATACCATTACTTCCTACTTTTTATTAAGACTTTTTTATACCTTTACTGCGATACAGAGGAGTCTGCTTGTAAATCAGCGATTAGCTGGGCTAATTGGTCGCTATTGGCAAGGTAAACCTCGCCACAAAAATCACAAGTAGCTTCTGCACCATCATCTTTGGCAATCATATCCTCTAATTCTGCTTCTCCCAAAATTTTTAACGCTCCTAACATTCTGTCAAAAGAGCAACTACAATGAAACCGTAACATTTGGGTTTCTGGAAAAATATGCAGCCCCATGTCTCCTAAAATATCTTGAAAAATTTCCGTGAGATTTTTTCCAGATTGTAGCAAAGGTGTAAATCCCTGAAGAGCTGATACACGCGATTCCAAGGTTTCTACCAAGGTTTCATCTCTTGCAGCTTTAGGTAAAATTTGCAATAGTAAACCTCCCGCTGCTGTCACTCCTTGCGCTCCCACAAATACGCCTAAGACGACAGCTGAAGGTGTTTGCTCCGAAGTTACTAAATAATGAGCTACATCTTCTCCCACTTCACCAGAAACTAGTTCTACCGTACTTGAATAGGGGTAGCCGTAACCGACATCGCGCACTACATACAAAAATCCGTTGCCAACGGCACCCCCAACGTCTAATTTGCCTTGAGCATTCGGAGGTAATTCAACACTCGGATTTCCTACATAACCGCGTACAGTCCCATCTAACCCTGCATCCACCAATATACCACCCAAAGGTCCATCCCCTTTAATTCGGATATTGACCCTTGAGTCAACACGCTTCATACTAGAAGCCATCAATAAACCTGCTGTCATAGTCCTACCCAGTGCAGCTGTAGCTACATAGGAAAGTTTATGACGCTCTCGTGCAACTGCGGTTAACTTTGTAGTAATAGCACCTACTGCACGAATTCCACCGTCTGCTGCTGTAGCGCGAATTAACTGATCCGCCATTGACTAACCTTACATTTCTTAAAATACAAACTTTATCTATTGTAAGATGTTTATTTTGAGAGATTTCAAGATTATAAAAATGCTTGTTAATTGAATTCGGGGAAAAACAATCAAGACATAATTTTTTTTAATCAGGAAACATTAACCAAGTTTTCGCCATACTATAAATTATCAACTTAAATAATTTGGTAAAAAATGCTCGGTAGTTTTCAAAAGAGTCAACTGCGAATCGAAATAGATGCGCCGCAACAGCTAATTAGTGAAAGCCTTTTGCACCCAACCCAACTAGGAAAATGGTTACCTACCGGCAGCCTTCCTTCTGGGATGCCAGAACAACTCTCCAGTGGATTTGAGTTTACCACTCGTATTGGGTTCGTATCAATTCATCACCAAGTAGATGTCGCAACTCCCAATAGCTTGCGCTTACTACTTAGTCAAGGAATTGACGGTTTTCATGAGTGGTATTGGGGAGAAGGCTGGGTACAGTCTCGTTTAGAAGGGATATCTATATTACCAATATCTTTAGGACAAACAGTAAGTTTACTTAGCTTACGTCAATATTTGAAATCGAAGCAAAGTGTTGGTTGAGTTGTTAGTTGATGGTTGATAGTTGTTGGTTGTTGGTTGTCAATTCTTACAGTAATTACTATCCACTATCGACTGTCCACTATCCACTGCCAACTGTCAGTCATTAACTGTCAACTGCCCACTATCCACTGTCAACTGTCCACTGTCAACTATCCACAACTTTTCTTGGCTTCTTCTGCAACTGCTTCAACTTGATCGTTCGTCAAATTTTCTAAAATAGCTTTAGCTTCTGGGGTACCTAAGCGATTTAAAGCTTGAGCAACTCTGTAGCGGATTTGCCAATCTGAGTTAGCAGCATAAGGTGTTAAAACTGATACTGTTTGGGTATTTCCTAATTCTCCCATAGAACTAATAGCAGCAGTTTTTACCAAATCATTCTCTTCTGAAAGTGCTTGCTTGAGCATTTCAAAACCCCGTGGTTCACCTAATTCTCCCAACGCTGCAATAACGCTTAATTTGACAATCCAGTCACTTGTCGATTGATAAAGTTGTTGCAAATCGTCAAAAGCAGCGACTAATTTTAAACCTCCTAAACAGTCTGCTGCTGCTGCTTGTACGTCTGCTTCTGGATCTTTAAGCAGCCCGCGCAATAGATTGAGGGATTTATCTAAATCTTGTCCCCCTAAAGTATCGAACTGACTTACAGCAGAGTATCGCACGCGAGCATTTTTATCTTTAATAGCGCTTTGAACTAGCTCAAAACCAATTGCTGGTTCTAACTGACGAATTTCATTCACTCCACGCAAACGATCGCCCAAATCTTCACTTGCTAGCTTTTGTTTCACGGTTTCGGGAGTAATACTCATTTTGATTATTCTCTGTAAATAAAATTTTATTTGATATTTGATAGTTGTTGGTTGATAGTTGATAGTTGTTGGTTGATAGTTGTTAATTTTTCGACCATCTACTAACGACTAACCACTAACCACTAACTACTAACCACTAACCACTAACTAACCTTGAGATGCTGCCATTTCACGAATAATGTCGTTTAGTGCCAGAATACCGACTAATTGCCCGGAATCATCAAGAACAGGCAACTGATGAATTTTGCGATCGCGCATTAATTTTGCTGCTTCTCTTAAAGGTTTGTCAGATAAAATAGTAATTGGTTTTTTACTCATCACTTCTCCGACAATTTGTCCTAAAGCTTTGTGTAACTCGCGTTCGTAATCAACAGGATTTTTTAAATAAATTACGCTATCAAGAATCATAATGTATGCCGGTGGAGTAACACCAGCTTGCTGCCACATCAAATCTGTTTCTGAGATAATGCCGATTAATTGTCCCGCATCATCTACAACTGGTAAGCCGCTAATACGTTTTTCTGCCAGAATTTTAATCGCTTCCCGTAAAGGAGTTTCTACCTTTACTGTTATTGGATTGGGAGTCATTACTTCAGCAACGGTTTTTAACATTTATTTGGTTCTTTTTATATACCCTGCAATTATTGTAAGAAATTACGGCTCTCAACCTCCCAGGGTTAATACATCGTTACTTAATTGATGATTACTGATTCAATTATTGATTCAAATCAGTAGTTAGGCTTGCATGATTTACATAATTACTCGTGAGTTATATTAGCCCTGAATCATTTGTGAAATTTTAAGTAGTGCTACACCCATTACCTTTTTATCACCATGATTTTTTACAACTGATTTAGCATTGCTATATATTAGCCCTGACTCTTCCCTCTTCCCTTTTCCCTCCCCCAAACGAAATGTTTAATTTATTTTGCACAAGTACTTATTTATTCAAATTCAGTTTCGCAAAACTCTTTCAATAAATCGATACAGTTGGCAATCGCTCCTAAATGTGCAATTTCGTATCCGTGAGTATTCTGAGTCGGAAAGCTTAAACAGGCACCACGGGGAACATGACCGAATTTCATGGCAATTGAAGCATCACTACCAAATTGACTCAAGGTTGCTAATTGTACGGACATATCTAATTTTTTCGCGCAATTACGAAGTTGTCCGTTCAGGTTTTCATCGTAAATTCCGTAGCTGTCTTGACAAAGTATTACCGGATTTTTACTGTCTTCTATGGGATATTCCGTAGCAAGCGGACAAATCTCTAGAGCTATCAAGGCATCTAAATGCTGATTTTGAGAAAAATAAAGCGCTCCAACTGCTCCAACTTCTTCTTTGGCTGAAGCAACTAAATATACATCTACTGCTGGCTGTTTGACTTTTTCTGCTAAGGCAAGCAAAATCGGAACCGAAGCTTTATTATCTAATGTGTAGCTGCCAATATGATCTTTTAAACGAATGGGATGCTTACGATGTTTGCTGATAACCATTCTGGTTCCTGGACGAATACCAGCATTTTCTAACTCTAAGGTGTTGCATTTTGTTTCAATCCAAGCATCTTCCCATTTTACTGCCACATCTTGCTGAAAGATTTTCTGTGGTGATTCATGAGATACGTGACGAGAACCAAAGCTGAGAATACCACTAATAGTTTGATTATCTCCGAGTAAATCCACTACTCCTTCGCCGTAAACCCATGGGTAAGCACCTCCTAGTTTACGAACTTCAACTTTACCCGCTTCACCAACCGTCTTGACAATTGCACCGATTTCATCTTTATGAGCAGTTATCGCAATCGGATATTTGTTGGTTTTTCCAGGAATTTTGGCAATAATATTATCGGCTCTATCAAGCCATACTTCTACACCCAAAGCCGCAAATCGCTGCATTAAGTATTGGTTAATCTCTGTTTCTGCACCACTCGGAGAATGATGCATAACTAATTCTGAGATTATTTCAAATAATTGCTGGTAATCCCACATTATTAATTTGTAATTTTTAATTAACTATAGCGGTTTTCACTTGGGTGCAATACAAATTTTACCTCACCCCGCCCTCCGG
>JACYMD010000007.1 GCA_015272215.1 Rivularia sp. T60_A2020_040
TTATCAGGCTTACTTTTCCTAGAACAAAACTCAGTCTATGACCGTGCAAAGTATAGTATGCATCACCAAACCACTTGAGATATAAACCTTTTAGAGACTAAGCTTATTTTTGATGCTCTACTTAACTCCGTAAAAAATTTCCTGGTTATCATAGCTAAAACAAGCCGATACTTAAGAAGTTGTAAGCTGTATAAAGCTTGGTAGAAACCATGGGTATTATATATGTACCAATATCTAGTTTGCAACCAAGTCATATCAGCCATTTGTGAGTGTTGTTTACAACTCTAAAAGAACCAAGTTGATTCGCAAACAATTGTGAAGAAGTTGTATTCACCTCTTTTTAATTAACTAAAAAATACGGATATCCAGAGAAAAAATACTACAACTTTAAGTGATTCTCCTGAGTTTAAGCTTTAGTTATCTAATCCTCCAAAACAAATTGGTTAATTTTGATAACTCAACAATTCATAAATATTTACGAATTGAAACCATAAATATCAGCCGTCCTAATCGACTTAGGAGAGTGTATTTTACCGAACTAGCCTGTCAATAGGGATTCTATATTCAATAACTTACTACCGAATCTGGAATACATCAAAGACTGTTTTTCCTAGAGAATAGTAGTTCCTCACACCTTTTAGGAAACTACCGTAACTAATAATAAATTATCGAACATTCTGTCAAGAGTTTATCATATAAAAAAGCAGCTATCATCAAAAAACTACATTATCTTCATGAAAACTTTAAAATAAAGGCAATATTAATTTATGATTAAGATTAGAACTCCATATCAGAAAGTAAGTAACCTACTTCCCTAAATGATTATTCAAATAAAACTATAAAACAATTAACAATAAAATATAGATATATAGATATCCATAAAAAGTTTCTAAATTTAACAATTCAAGGTAGTTTTTTTTCTTTTTAGCTAGAATAATTATCTAGCAAGTTGCTATATAGTTGACATCTATCAAAAGTAATACAAAAGGTATTTAATAAATGACATCTGTCATAAGTAATAGATTTCTAAAGATGATCAAAAATATTTTGTGCCACTGACAAAAATTGGTTTACTTAAATCTTGCACCTTACTCATAAATACTTACCTTTATTAAAGACTAGTAATAAATAAATTTACTTTCTACGAAATATTTATAGTCCATTTAAATGGACTTATGCTTTTAGACTAGGACTTATAGTCCTAGGCGTATCGGAATGTAGTCGAGTATTTGGATAAATATGAAGTAACATTTATTGTTAACTTATAGATGGTGTAAGATGTGAGTTTATTTATTCTAATAAATGGATCAATGACGCAGATATATAGTGAAAAATCCCAGATTCTAGATAATCTTGATTTGAGCAATGCAAGGAGGACTTTCGTAGATTAGGATGATATTTTTGATATGTAGTTCTTCTACATCTAAAAATAGTAATGTATTGTATAGTATAAGTTTTATATGAACGCTACACAGGAACAACTAAAAGATAAATTAAAGCAGGCTTTAGGTGAAGCTTTCGGTGATGAATACGCTGATACTGACCCAATGTTAGTTCCTGCGTCAAATCCCAAATTTGGGGATTATCAAGCAAATATGGCTTTGTCTTTAGCGAAGAAGTTGGGACAAAAGCCCAGAGATATCGCCCATCTTGTAGTTGATCGACTTGATATCTCTGATATGTGCGAAACTCCAGAAATTGCTGGCCCTGGTTTTATCAATTTACGACTGACTCCATCTTACCTGGAAACTCAGTTAAATTCTATTCAAACTGATGCACGTTTAGGAGTTCCCATTTCTTCCCATCCTCAGCGGGAAATTGTAGATTTTTCCAGCCCGAATATTGCCAAAGAAATGCACGTGGGACATTTACGTTCTACAATTATTGGTGATGCGATCGCGAGGGTTTTAGAATTTAGAGGACATGATGTATTGCGGTTGAATCATGTGGGTGATTGGGGTACGCAGTTTGGAATGTTGATTAGTTATCTGCGAGAAGTTTCACCAGCAGCGTTAACTACTGCAAATGCTTTGGATATTGGAGATTTAGTTAATTTTTACAAGCAAGCCAAAAAACGGTTTGATGAAGATGCAGATTTTCAAGAAACAGCGCGGCAAGAAGTTGTAAGATTGCAAGCGGGTGCAGAAGATACAATTCACGCTTGGAAGTTACTGTGTGAACAATCGCGTCTTGAATTTCAAGTAATTTATGATTTATTAGATATCAAAGTAGAGGAAAGAGGAGAATCTTTTTATAATCCTTTATTACCAGCAGTTGTAGACGATTTAGAAAAAGCTGGATTGTTGGAAGAAAACCAAGGTGCAAAAGTTGTATTTTTAGAAGGTTTTAAAAATAGAGAAGGTGAACCTTTACCGTTGATTGTACAAAAATCTGATGGTGGTTATAATTACGCGACGACAGATTTAGCAGCATTACGTTATCGGATAAAAGAAGACAAAGCCAAAAGGTTAATTTATGTTACGGATGCTGGACAAGCGAACCACTTTGCGGGTGTTTTTCAAGTAGCAAATCGTGCTAATTGGATTCCTGAAGATGTAGAAATCGTTCACGTACCCTTCGGTTTAGTATTAGGAGAAGATGGGAAGAAACTTAAAACTCGTGCTGGTGATACAGTAAGATTGCGGGATTTATTAGATGAAGCTGTTGCTCGCGCTCATGAGGATTTAGAAAGTAGATTAAATGAAGTTGAAGCAAGAGCAGAAACAGAAGAATTTATTGCTAATGTAGCCAAAGTGGTGGGAATAAGTGCGGTGAAATATGCTGACTTGAGTCAAAACCGGACTGGTAATTATAAATTCAGCTTTGACAAAATGCTGGCGCTCAAAGGTAATACTGCACCTTATATGCTTTATGCTTATGCACGGACTCAAAGCATTAGTCGTAAAGGTAATATTAACTATGAAAAATTAGGTGAAAATGTCAAAATTATCCTCAAAGAAGACGCGGAATTTACTTTAGCAAAACATCTATTGCAATTAGATGAAGTGATTACAGAAGTTGAGCAAGAATTGCTTCCCAATCGTTTATGTGAATACCTTTATCAATTGAGTGAAAAGTTCAATCAATTCTTTGAAAATTGTCCGGTTTTAAAATCGGAAGAACCGATGAGAACATCCCGTTTAGCTTTGTGCGATTTGACAGCGAGAACTTTGAAATTGGGGTTATCTTTGTTGGGAATTGGTGTTTTGGAGAGGATGTAATAACACTCTTCTTCGCGTACCTTTGCGCTTACTTCGCGTACCTTTGCGTTACAGTACGATATATTATTTTTTTAACGCAGAGGAACGCTGAGGTTCTCGCAAAGGTTTGCAGAGGGTTTATTGTTATTTGCGATTCGATAAGTAACTCATTCAAATTAAGTCTAAAGGATGAATAAAACAAGTTCAATCAGTTATGAATATCAATCATCAGAATGAAAATTAACCGATTTGACGTTTTTGACTACCAATTTCCCATAAACTATGATTAAGTATTCATGATTAAATTAACTTAAGGAGATAGCCGAATGTGACCGAAATGAACAATGTAGCTTCTGTCATCCAAGAATCCTCGCGTCGGGAATTGCGGGATTTAGTACGAACTCAATTGCAAATGCTGCTCGAACAAGGTGACTTGCAGGGTGCAAAAGCAATTCTCGTACCAGTGCAACCTGCGGATATAGCAGAAGTAATTGAAGGTTTACCCGAAACTATGCACGCTTTGGTATTTCGCTTACTTTCTAAGGATGAAGCGATTGAGGTTTACGAATATCTCGATTATAGTGTCCAGGAAAAATTGCTTGAGGAATTTCGTTCTCAAGAAGTGCTTGACATTGTTGATAAAATGTGACCAGATGACCGTGCTAGGTTATTTGATGAATTACCAGCAAAAGTTGTAAATCGCCTCTTAGAACAGCTTAGCCCGGCTCAAAAAGAAGCAACTGCTCAACTTTTGGGTTATGAATCCGGTACTGCTGGAAGAATCATGACTCCTCAAGTCATCTTGCTCAAGGAAAATTTTACTGTAGCGCAAGCTTTAGAGCGGATTCGCCGTCAAGCCAACGCTAGCGAGATGATTTATTATCTTTATGTTACCGATGATGCTAGGCGTTTAAGCGGGATTGTTTCCTTGCGTCAATTGGTTACAGCTCAGACAGAACAAAAAATCAGTGAAATTATCAGTCACGATCCAATATATGTTTATACTGATACCGACCAAGAAGAGGTTGCTAGAGTTATCCAAAAGTATGATTTTCTCGCCGTACCTGTAGTAGATAGAGAACAGCGTTTAGTCGGTATTGTCACCGTTGATGATGTGATAGATATTATTCAGGAAGAAACCACTGAAGATATTTATGCTCTTGGTGGTGGCGTACAATCGAGTGGTGATAACTATTTTCAAACAGATTTATTTACCGTTGCTCGTAAACGTGTTGTTTGGTTATTAGTGTTGCTGATTACTAATACCGTAACCGGAACAATTATTAAATCACAAGAAGATATTTTACAAAAAGTTGTCACCTTAGCGGCTTTCATTCCCTTACTTACGGGTACTGGAGGAAACGTCGGCGCTCAATCTTCTACTGTGGTAATTCGCGGGATGAATACCGATGAAATCCGCTCTCTCGGCACAGTTCAAGTTGTTGTTAGAGAAGCTATGGCTGGTGCAATATTGGGCATAACACTAGGAACAATTGCTACCCTTTGGGCTTTTCTATTGCAAGGTAACTTACAAGTTGCGATCGCAGTTGGTACTAGTTTGGTTGCGATTTCGATTTTAGCTTCTATTTCCGGTTCTGCATTACCGTTTTTATTCCGCTTCATGAAATTAGATCCAGCGTTGATGTCTGCACCATTTATTACAACAGCTGTGGATGTCGCTGGTGTTTTAATTTATTTTGGTTTAGCAAGGTTTATTCTCAAATTGTGATTGCCAAGTTATAATCGTTTAATACCTTTCAATTTAGTTTGCTATTTAAATAGAATATTTCTCAATAATCAGCTTGATCTGTTGGGGAAAATCAAGAATTGGGGGATTCTCCCCCAAGCCCCCAATTGGGTGACGGCTGCGTCCCCCAAACCCCCTCCAGAGGGGTTGATTTGTTTTTTGCTGGAATTTTGGCATATTAGATTTTATTCCCTACTCCCTAGTTTACAAATCCGCTGGAGTATCGGGAGCAACAATTTCCCCAGTACCGATATTTAACATCATATCTTGGTCGGTAATCAGTTCATTGAGTTCGGTGACTTGTAAATTCATTTCTTCACAAGCTTGACGTAATTCTCGCGCAAATGTATTTAAATCATCACCATAACCACATTGAAAAGCAGCAGTTTCTATTCCTTGTTTAGCATTTGCTTTCGCGCAATCAACCAAATCGGTACCTTTTAATGGTGTAGAAGATGCCATATTTAATATTTGTAATTTCGTGTGGGTTAACAATAATTATTGTAATTTTAACAGCAATTGTAGATATACTCATCTCTCTAATGGTTGAAGATTTTTTGATTCTTCAGGAATAGATTTAAATATTAATTGGGAATAAAAATTAAATTAAAGGTTTTTTATCCTTAGTTACAAATTATGTATGAATTATTAGATTGCATCCTAATGACGCTGCGTTAGGTAAGTTTTAACTGATAATTGATCAATGATAGATGAACAATCAAACCAACTCTCTGGATAATAATTAATAATTAATGCAATGTTTCACATATCTGATTTAGAACAACTGGAAAAATTTCGTTATCTTCAATCAGGTTTACGAGAGCGCTGGGAATCGGTAGAAGGAGATGAAAGTAGTACAAGTGATGTTGATATTCTGGTGATTCCTTCTCTTAGTCTTGATCAACGAGAATTAAAGAAGATCGAAGGTTACGAACATTATGAAGAACGATTGCTATTTTCTTTAATTCGCTTGTGGAATCCTCGTAATCGATTAATTTATGTCACATCAGTACCCTTACATCCGAGTATTATCGATTATTATTTACAACTTTTACCGGGAATTCCCTTTTCTCACGCTCGCAATCGCTTGTTATTGCTTTCTACTTACGATTCTTCTCTCAAACCTCTGAGTCAAAAGATTTTAGAACGTCCCCGGTTATTACAGCATATTCGTCGCGCTCTGAGAATAGACAAAGCGTTCATGACGTGCTATAATTCAACAGATTTTGAAGCAGAATTATCTTTGAAATTGGGAGTACCTTTATATGCGGCGGCTCCCGATTTGCAGATTTGGGGAACAAAGAGCGGTTCCAGACAAATTTTTGCCGAAGCTGGAATTCCTCATCCAGATGGTAGTGAACTGATGTGGAATGTTTCCGATTTAGCAGAAGCAGCAGCTCAATTGTGGGAACGTCAACCCACATTACAAAGAATGGTAGTAAAGCTCAATGAAGGAATTTCTGGAGAAGGAAACGCCCTGTTAGATTTAAGACCAATTCCTGAAGTTGCACCAGATAAAGCTTCTCATCAACAACGGGTAATGGCGATCGCCAATAATTTTGTTAACATGAGTTTTCAAGCCAAACAAGAGACTTGGGAAACATTTTCTAAACGTATCACTGAATTAGGAGCGATTGTAGAGGCTTTTGTGGAAGGTGAGATTAAACTTTCACCAAGCGTTCAAGGGCGTATCACTCCCACGGGAGAAGTATCCGTACTTTCTACTCATGACCAAATTTTAGGAGGGCCCGACGGTCAAATTTATCTGGGTTGTAAATTCCCCGCTGCGGAAGCTTACCGATTACAGTTACAGCAATTAGGTTTACAAATTGGTCGTAAGTTAGCAGAAAAAGGTGCATTAGAAAGATATGGTGTAGATTTTATAGTTGTCAAGCAAGATGATGGAACATGGGACATTCAAGCAATTGAAATTAATTTGCGAAAAGGCGGTACTACCCATCCTTTTATGACCTTGAAATTACTGACAAATGGTCGCTACGAACTTTCTACAGGTTTATTTTATTCCCAGCAAGGACGACCAAAATATTATATTGCTACCGATAATCTGCAAAAAGACCGTTATCGGGGACTTTTACCCAACGATTTGATGGATATCATCGCTCACCACAGATTGCATTTCGACACCGGAACCGAAACAGGTACAGTATTCCATTTAATGGGTTCTCTATCGGAATTTGGTAAATTAGGATTAACCAGCATCGGAGATTCTCCCCAACAAGCAGAAGAAATTTATAACAAAGTAGTCAAAGTCCTTGATGAAGAAACTCCAAGCAATGAAAATGATTTTTCGTTACTATCAAAACAAACTTTTCCTATTTCTTGGGAAGGATGTAGTTAAGAATTTTGGATACATTCGCTTCGCTCAGTACAAGCTTTAAATTTTGGATTTTGGATTAAAAGTTAGGAGTTAGGAATTAAGAGTTAGGAGTTATTAGTTTAAATTTCCCCCCATCCCCTTGTCCCCCCATCCCCTTGTCACCCCATCCCCCAATTCCCAATTCCCGTGTCTCAACCTAATTTAAATGCGATTCACTGCGTAAATCCGAATTGTTCCCGCCCTTATCCCCAACCGTGGGGAAACAAATTTTGCTTGAGTTGTGGTGCAAAATTACAACTTGAAAATAGATTTATTCCGCTTGAACGCTTGGGTTCTGGGGGTTTTGCTCGCATTTATACGGTTTGGGATATTGAGACACAAACAGAAAAAGTATTGAAAGTTCTAGTAGAAACTTCAACCAAAGCGCTGGAATTATTTGCTCAAGAAGCAGAGGTTTTACAACGCTTAAAGCATC
The DNA here is from genome assembly GCA_015272215.1 of Rivularia sp. T60_A2020_040. Taxonomy (GTDB): domain Bacteria; phylum Cyanobacteriota; class Cyanobacteriia; order Cyanobacteriales; family Nostocaceae; genus Rivularia. Next base: position 7,761 of record JACYMD010000007.1, read on the forward strand.
CCGGTACTCCTCAAGTTGAAGATAATGGGTATTTCTTCCATAATCTCTCAAGTTCTACGACTGACTTGGATTTACCTTGTTTGATTATGGAAAAAATTAATGGTCAAACTTTGGAGGAAGTTCCTTATTTGTATCCCCAAGGTTGTCCTCAAGAATTGGTATTAGACTGGTTGAAGCAAGCGGTGGATATTTTGCGACATCTCCACGAACACATGATTATTCACCGTGACATCAAGCCTTCTAACTTGATGCTGCGTAATCCCTCTCCCCATCTTAAAGGCGCTCAATTAGTGTTAATTGACTTTGGTGGTGCAAAACACTTTAGCGTTGCTGCTGCTCATCGTCAATCGGGTTCTACTAGATTATTTTCTACTGGTTATAGTCCACCAGAACAAGTCACCGGACGTAATGTCGGGCCAACGGCGGATTTTTACGCTCTTGGCAGAACAATGATTGAATTGCTTACGGGTAAAAATCCTCAAGATTTGGAAGATCCAATGACAGGAACATTGCGCTGGCGAGAAGCATTAAAATTTTCAGCAAATGGTACTAATGTCAACCCCCTGTTGGTAGATTTACTCGACGACATGGCACAAGAAGAAGTGCGAGCGCGTCCCGAAAATGCGGTAATCATTCAAAAACGTTTGCAGCAAATAATTAAATCTACTAAATCAACATCATATTTACCAGCAAGTCAGCGAAAAGGGATTTTTAAGGAAATCAAGGAATTTGTCGAACAATTTACGATTGGAATAACCGAAGGTGTAGGTAAAAGTAGTGTTTTTACATTCAAGATAATTATAGGAATAATTCGCGGTTGTTTTGAAACTTTATGGACAATGATTCTTGTAAGTATTGGAGCTTGTGTCGGTACAATTGCCGGTTTTTTTCTGGCATTCGGGACAATTTTAGGCGATAAAATCGGCGAAGTTGTGACTAACCTATTATTTGCTTTTACCTCTAATCCCCAACCAGTAGTAGGTTCAGAAATAGTTTTATTTGCATTATCCGGTTTGGGAACCGCTTGGGGAATAACCTTAGCCGGAGGATTCGAGCAAAAGCGGCGATTTTTAATTGCGTCATTAATGGGAATAATCGGCTATAGCGGAGGCTGGTTTATTTTACAATTAATTACACCACAACAAGCATCCGCATGGGTGGGAATGATATTATTTGCGATGTCGATGCTGACTCTGGGTTTAGGACTTCGTTCCCATCAAATCATCCATGCCATCATGACAGCATTGGGTACGGCAATTATTTTTGCAGGCTTAATCAAATTAGGTTTATCACCAACTATATTAAATGGATCGACTCCCTTCAACCTATCACAACTGTGGCTAAAAATAGCCTTTTTCTGTGCGTTAGGTATCTTCATGAGTTTTTGGTTAGGGATAAGCAATTATTTAATCGTTCCCACATTACGTCTTTTAGGTTGGAGATAGGCAGTTGACAGTGGACAGTTGACAGTTGACAGTGGACAGTTAATTTCTCCCCATCACCCCATCTTCCCATTACCAAATTACCCATTCCCCATTACCAATTACCAATTACCAAAAAAAGTGAATCCCTCCGCCACCATATAAACTGGGCTAGAGGGATTCGATAATTCGTAGACTATAGAGCTTTCGGTATATTTTTCGATGAGACTATTCTAAGACCTGTATGTGAGATTGAGTAGTTCAAATCTTACAATTTACAAATTTTTTATACTTTTTTTATATATTCTTCATACTTATTATATAATTATCAGTTTCTATATGTAAGTATAGCAGTACATAATTGTTTAAAACCATTATCAAATAAGTTTCTCTAAAGAATATGAAATTAGAAATTGTAGCTAGTTTTACCTTGTTAACTTGTTTGGGATTTATGCAGCAGGTAAAAGCGTTTAATCCGCAAGATATAGAACTATTTAAAGCCACTGGTGCTTGTCCGAGATGTGATTTAAGTGGTGCTAATTTATCACAAGCCAATTTGTCAACAGTAAATTTACGCGATGCAAACTTAAAAGGGGCAAATTTAACAGGTACAAATCTCACAAATGCTGATTTAACGGGTGCTGACTTAGAAAATGCGGTGATGAACAATGCTAATCTTGCCAACGCTTCTTTAGTTGGTGCTAATCTTAGATCGGCTTCTATGGAAAATGCTAATTTATCTTTTGCGGCTTTAATGAGTGCTAATTTATCAGCAGCTAACTTAAATGGAGCAAAGTTATTTTTAACTAATTTTCGAGGAGCAAATTTCCGCTTAACTACTATGGCTAATGGTGTAGTTACATCTGATAAACCTTATTGGTGGTCATTACAATCTGAAAGTTTTAAGGATTGTAATGAGTTTAAATCGGAAAATCTTCGGGGTACAACTTGTTATAATGAATAAATTAATTTGGTCATATTAAGTAATTAATAGTTAATAGCTTAGTTAATAGTTTAGTTAATAGTGAGCTAGTGGTTTATTGCTCGATGAACTACTTTTAAAAACCTGGTTTAAAAAAACTGGGTTTCTTATTTTAATATCGTTCCCAACCGATACGTTGATAATGGGGTGGAAAGATTTCTGGATGGATAATTTCTGCTAAAATTTCTAAAGAATCGACTAAACGTGGTCCGGGACGATTAAAGTAGGAATTACCATCTGTAATGTAAACTTTGTGATTTTGTACTGCTTGTAGCTGTTGCCATTCGGAACGTTGAGTTAATGAATGGGCTTCGGTGCGAGTACGATTTAAATCGAAACCGCAAGGCATAAAAATAATTATATCGGGATTGGCATTGACAAAACTTTCCCATTTCAATTTTTCCGAAGCTTTACCTGTCAAGCTAAATAAAGGCTTTCCTCCAGCAGAACTAACTAATTCGGGAATCCAATTTGCTGCACTCATTAACGGTTCAGTCCATTCGATACAGCCAATACTAGGAATATCTGTAGAAAAGAGCGATCGCGTTTTATCCTCGACAATTTGAACGCGATTTTTTAAACTTTCTAAAACTGGTTCTGAATCTAGATGAAAAACTTCAGCAACCCGTGCTATATCGTTCCAAACATCTTGGAGAACATCTGGTTGTAAGGAAATAACTTGTGGTGAAGAATTAGTCAAGGTTTTGAGTGCGTTTTCAACTTCCCCAAAGCTGACAGCACAAACATCGCATTGATCTTGGGTAATAATATGAGTGGGTTGTAATTGCTCTAAAATATCTGTTTTGATTTGATAGATGCTCAAAGCGGATTGCAAGAGTTCGTTAACTTTATGATCAATTTCGCTACTATTAGCGTTACTGTTTAATCTGGCTTGAGTACAAACGGGGAGATTTTGGATTTCTGGAGGAAAGTCGCATTCGTGGGAACGTCCGACTATTACATCAGTCAAACCTAATGCTGCTAATATCTCTGTGCCGCTAGGAATCAAAGAAACTATTCTGGTGTTGTCTTTAGTCATCACTTGATTCAAATCAAAAGGTTAATACTATCTTATTAATTATCTCCGGCTTTGTTAATTTCAATAATCTACCAAGAGAGTTAAATACAAATGTTATCGTGTATATTTTGGAATCTAATAAAGATGAAAAAATATTCGTGGTAAAGTTGTTTGAGAACCATTATGATAACTGTATACAGCGATAAAAGCAAAGAAGTACTTGTCGTCAGTCACATTGAATTAAACATTTCGTTTAAGTCCCGGTAACAAAAAGTAGAGAGCGGTTATATAACTAAATAGTAAATAGATAAATAATCAAGGTTTGAATAATTAACATATATTTTCAGCCTTTGACTTTTGATCTTTGACCTGAAAATGATACTGTTTACTATATAATAAAACCTCACTTGTTTACGTTCGGCTTATGTCTATGTAAATACACTCATCTAAAATATTGTTTTCATGCTCATAGGATTTTATGAGACACTAATGATACTTTAGTTGCGTCACGTTCTTAAATAATTGCTCTATTGGGGACGAGCATGGCATTAAATAGTTATAGTATTCTGTTGTTAGAAACAAATCAAAACGATAGTGAGTGGTTACAGCCAATGCTGTTACAACATCAGGTCACTTTGGCTCAATTATCTGAAGCTAAATCGATTAGCTCCGCTCAATCAATGGATGCTGTTATATTAAATTTACCATTGAGTAATATTCAAGATTTTGAAATTATTTCCTCAGTTCGTAAACTGTTACCTGATGGAGCAATTGTGGTAATCAGTGAAAATGAAGATGAAACGGTGATGGCAAAAGCAATCGAATCGGGTGCAGATGATTTTATATACAAAAATAATATCACTAAGAATTTACAATGGACTTTGATATCTGCGATTGAGAGACGAAAGCGTTTTAATTATAATATTCAAGAACGTCAGATATCCGAGCAAAATGAAGACAATAGCGAAGCGAGATGGCGTTTTTTGTTCGAGGCAACTTCTCAAGGAATCATGATACATGATCGAGGCACGATTTTAGACGTGAATCATGCTTTAGCGCAAATGACTGGTTATGAAATTGAGGAACTAATTGGTAGAAATGGGTTTGAATTAGCTACACCAGAATCCCAAGAATTAATTAGAAAAAATATTATTTCCGGTTATGAAAAACCTTATCGGGCTAATGTAATCAAAAAAGATGGTTCTATATTTATGGTGGAAATTGAAGGTAAAATAATTTCTCAAAGTTCTCAAAATATACGGGTAGCAGTGATTAGAGATATTACAGAATGCCATCGAGTAGAAACAGCTTTACACGCAAGGGAAAATCTGTTGCGACAACAAAGTCAAACTTTAGTTGAACTGGCTAACAGTAAAGCTTTTATCAAAGGAAATTTAATTGCCTCTGTACGGGAAATTACTCAAGCAGCAGCAATAATTTTGGATGTTGAACAAGTAGGGGTTTGGCTGTATAACGAAGACTGTTCTCAATTAGAAAGTGTTGATTTATATAATCGTAAAATTAGCAGTCATTCACAATCAATTGTTTTAAAAAAAGAAGATTATCCCAACTATTTTACGGCATTAGAAACAAATATTAATTCTGTGAATGATAGTTCAAAATCTATTGTCAATCAAGAACTATCAAAATTTTATCTCGCTGTATTTGGTGTGACATCTGTATTAAACGTACCGATTTGGCTTGGCGGTTCTGTGGTAGGTATAGTATGTCATGCATACTTTAATAACGATACATCTTCATCTCATCAATGGACTTTGGAAGAAGAACGTTTTGCAATCGCCATCGCAGATTTTTTAACATTAGCAATAGAAGCAAGCGAGCGTAAAGCCGCAGAAAAAGCATTAAAACAAAGCGAAGCCCAGTTTAGGGCAATTTTTGAACGTTCTTCTATGGGTATTTGCTTAGTAGATATCAAAGGAAGAATTATTGACATCAATCCAGCGCTGTGCAAAATACTCAGATATAATTTTGACGAACTTAGGCACAAAAATTTTACAAATTATATTTGTTTTGAAAAGGGTGATTTAGAACTTTACAAACAATTGATAGCTCGAAAAGTTGAGCGCTTGGAAATTGAAAGAAGGCTTTTGCACAAAGATGGTGGCACAGTTTGGACTCATTTAAGTATTTCTTTGATTGTACATAGTAATGGTAAACCCAAATTTTTTCTTGCCATTATTGAAGATATCAGCGAACGTAAAGAAACTGAATTAGAACTACGAAAAAGTAAAGAAGCCGCAGAAGTTGCCAGTAGAGCAAAGAGTGAATTTTTAGCAACCATGAGCCATGAATTGCGAACTCCTCTCAATGCAATTATGGGTTTATCGCAATTACTTCAACAAGAGATTGTTGGTTCTATAAATGATAAACAAAAAGAATATATAGACTGTATATACAGCAGTGGGTTACATTTATTAGAATTAATTAATGATATTCTTGATTTGTCAAAAGTAGAAGCAGGAAAAGAAGAATTATCGTTGTTTCCTTTGCGGGTAGAAGATTTGTGTAATTACGTGATTTCAACAGTACGCGAACGTGCTGAAGAAAAAGGATTAAAACTATATTTTTCAATTGATAAACAAGTAGAAACTTGCATTGCTGATGAACGAAGAATTAAACAAATGCTCTTAAATCTACTCACCAATGCAATTAAATTTACTTCTGTTGGTTCAGTTTCATTACAAGTCATCAAAATGCCTCAAGGAATTGCATTTCGAGTATGTGATACTGGTATTGGCATTAAATCACATCAATTTCAATATTTATTTGAACCTTTTAAACAACTTGATTCTCGGTTAAATCGTCAATATGAAGGTACTGGTTTGGGTTTAGCTTTAACGCGCAAATTAGCCCGTTTACATGGTGGAGATGTAACCGTAGAATCAACTTTTGGTAAAGGTAGTCAGTTTACTTTATTTCTTCCCGACAAGGAATTTGAAGCAGAAAATGAAATAGAAAAATGGGAAGCAAAAATCAACAATATTAATAATTTAATATCTTCCACAGATACTTTAGTAAATAAACGTATTTTACTGATAGAAGACGACACACATACTGGTACATTATTACAAGATTATCTACAAACAATTGGTTATCAAGTAGAGTGGATGGTAGATGGAAAAGATTTTCTAGATAAAGTCAGAATTTACCAACCTAATCTAATTTTACTAGATATCCAGTTAGGAGATTTTAGCGGTTGGGACTTACTTACTTCCTTACGACAAACTTCAGATTTAGAAGATAAATTTGTAGTCATGATGACACCGAGTCCGGATGATGATATAAGAGATAAATATATTCAAGCTGGTGCAAATGATTTTGTGAGTAAACCAATTGGTATTGTAAAATTAGAATTGATATTAATGCGGTATTTTAATTAAAAATAGAATTGCTAATGGGTAATGGGTAATTGGGAATGGGTAATTAAATCCGTGAAATCAGTGTAATCATGAATGAATCCGTGGTCAGTAATCAGTAATAAATCATCAATAAATTATAATTAATTATGATAAAACTTGATCAATTTTTGAAATTGTTAGGTGTAGCACAAAGTGGAGGACAAGCCAAACACATCATTGTGGAAGGTAATGTCAAGGTTAACGGTGTCTTAGAAACTCGTCGAGGTAGACAGTTAGTAATTGGAGATAAAGTCACCGTGGGAACCCAAACTTTTGAAGTTAAAGATTTGGAAAAATTATAAATAGAGCTAAAGATGTTTTTGTAGTAGTTGATGGTTGAGGTTTTTGCTGCGGTTTAATTAAATTAAATAAAGTAATTATTAAAGGTAAAAGCAAGGCTAAAACCACAATAATTGCAGTAATTTTAAATATTACAGGTCGTTTATGTCCCTTTGTCGGATAACCGCAGCTTAGACAAATTTCCTCTTCACTACTATTGAGAACACCACAAACTTTACAAGGTTCTAAAGACATTTTTTATATACTCATATTTTGATCATCAAACTAATGTTATAACCAAAAAAGCAGCCAATACCAAAATTTCTCGCCGAAAGCTACCGATAATAAACCACATACCACTGCCGATATAAATATTATCCCTAATAAAGCAGCAACTGTTGGCGCATCCGCTGCTAATCCTAACGCAATTGCCAAGAAAATACCAAATATGAATCCGCAACCAAAACGAGCAGTAAATTGAGCCTGCTTATCGTTTTTTCGATCTGAGCGATTGTTTTTATCCATTAATTTGGGATGTTTAGAAGAACTTGCTTATTTTTATACTTCCCAAATCAAGTTAAATTTGAACACACTTTTGAGAATTATCTGTAATATCAAGTGCGGATGATTAATTATTATTCTTTATTGAGTGTTCCCTATTCCCTATTTCAGCAATCTTTAAATCACAATAAACCATATTCTTCTCCGGTTGTTTGATGTAAAAACCCGACTTCTAACCCCACGAAAAATCAAGATTTTGCAGCTTCCTTATGATTTAAACAGTAATAGAAGCAGCGAACATCGAACTCACCTTAAATTCACACCAACCGTAAACAAGGACATTTCTGCAAATACCCATCGGCTTTAAGTTGTGCATCTGGATTATCTATATTTGCTGGAGTTGGGCGGATAATACCATTAAATAAATCGTCTAAACCGTAAGGAGTGAAAAATTCCCATTCTCCTTGAGTATTTAAACGTACACCGATGGCTGCTGTCGTGTGCAGCCAATTTTTGATACCGTCTTCAGTGCTAGTGTAAGTTTTTCTACCAGAACGCCATCGAGAAAAGCTAGCTTGATTTTTGATATCGAATAGATAGTCTGGAAATACAGAATTTAAAGCTGCTTTCGCGGTTAATTCTTGATTGCGATCGCCATTTTCGTCAAAGAATGCAATATCAAAGTCTTTGATAAACAGTTTACAGTTATCGCCAAAAATTGAGCGCCAAACTGTGTTTCGTACAGCACCTCCAGCTAACCACCAATTGGGAAGGTTGAGTTGAGATATGGGACTTAGTACAGCACCAACAGTCGAATTAGTCAGAATATTTTGTAGGCGATCGACACCGTTCATAATATAAAATTGATTCCTATTTATTTGGCAAAGTATATCATTAACCTGAGTATCCTTGATAATCACAGAACTTGGGTTTTTACGATCAATATCCGTAAATGACATCTTGCAGATTACGCATAATTAACTACATAACAAAAAAGATACATAAAAACATTACGAACAGAAAAATGTAGTATTTTAGTCCATTTTAATGGACTTATGCTATCAGACTGGGACTTGCAGTCCCAGGCGGGCAAGAACGAAGTTAAACAATTAGTAATTATTTTGACTATAGGTTTCTATGGTGCAAATATAACGTAACACGCTCATAACAGTAATCAAAACCCGACTTCTTGCCCTATCGAATTCACGTATCATTAGATAAAAATGTAGAAGCGTAATAGTGTTACGTCTCTACATTATTTATATATCTATATTTTTACCAAAACAAAGCGGCTACTTATACTAAACGGAAGATATACGGATAACGATAGGGTTGCTCTGGTGAGTTCAAAACTTGAACAAGAGCGATAATTGGCATGACAATACTAATTAAACCCAAAACCATTAATAATGGAATACCGATAAGAACTATAGTCAACATTCCAGCGACTAATCCATATATGTACAGATTAATGTGAAAATTCAAGGATTCTCTCGCATTAGCCTTTACAACTGAATCTTCTGTGGTAAATAAAATAACAATTGGTATGGCAATAGTTACAATCGTAGAGCTAAAAAATATCGCTCCATGACATAGCGCTGATAATAATTTGCGTTGATCTACATTTTCCATATCACAAATCCTTACTAGAATTTATATACACTTCTACAATCATAATTGTACTAATTTCGTAATATGATTTAAGTTAAAACTAGTAATTTAAATATATAAATTCAATTTAAGAACTACATATAATTACGTAGAGAATACCTAAGTGATTTTATCAAGTTTACTGTTTTTAATAAATTAGGAATTAAAGTTAAGAGTAATCAAAGAGAGACAATTCTTTGAGGAAATTCTTTATTGAACGTCAGGTGATTTTATCCTAAATACAAAAAGCTTGTAGAGACGTAGCACTGCTACGTCTCCAACAATATGAAATCATCACTTCATATTTTTATTCACCAATACCCTGATTTAAAATCTGAAAATTTAAGCTGGTAAGAATCTTTCTAGATTATAGCTTCCCTGAAACTTTTGCTAACTAATACGTCTAGCGATGCACATAACCGATTGTGCAGCTTCTGGAGTGTCCGGGTTGATACCTGATAACCGTTGACTTAATCTCAATCTCCATGAATTACGACCATTTTTACCCTCAAGTACTTCAGCACCTAAATCGTGACTATGAGGGTACAATTTCACCTCAAAGCCCAATGGTTCCAAAGCTTCATAGTACACAGAGGCTGTAATTCCATCCCCTGGTTTTTGGTTATGAATCTCCGTTTTCCAGCGTGCATATCTTTCCTCGTAGGGAATATAATGCTTGCTCCTCAACAGACGATAGAGAGGATACCTAATATCCCGAATCAATAAACCTACCCCTTTTAGATTCCAAGCAGTACGCTGGGGGTCTTGATCAGTAAATAATAATCCACCAGGACGCACCAACCGCGCAGCTTCTTGTAAAATTCTACCCATATCATCGCAATGATGAACGGTAGCATTTGCAACTACGATATCTGCAAATCCATCTATGAACGGTAAATGATGAGCATCAGTCAAAATTGGTGTATAGCCAACTTCACGAGCCATCTTGAGAGCGCTTAGAGAAATATCAACCCCAATTAAAAGTTTGGGTAGACCACCCAACGTTGCATAGACATTACCAGGACCGCAACCGATATCTACAACTATTTTGTCATCCCAACTACCCATTGCAGCCTGCCAACGTGCTTTAAACGGTTCGCTGCGATGACTACTTTCAAAGTACTCCTTGCCCCATTTAGGATGTCCAAAAAAGAAACTATTAGCCTGCATACCCTTTGTAAAAACTGGAATTGGACAGGTTGGAATATCTCCCCTTTCCCCATCCACCATCGCATCTGAAGCTAGATAAGGTTTCAATCGCGAAAACGCAGAATCTTCCATTCTTGTTCCTTAAGTATTATTTGCAGGGTTTCAGTTGTATTTACTACCAACTAAACTTGATGGTATCAAATATCTATGTATTACTATGGTATTATTCAAGTAATATACAAAGAAAGATAAAAAGAATTGATAAAGTTATTTTTATTTAAGAAAAACAAGTTAAAGAATTAATATTTTAGCTTTTATTTAAAGAGAATCTTCCGGTTTTTCATACCATGTATTATTTGAAATAATTTAAATTATATAAATATTAAAAAAATCTTTATTGCTGTGTATTATCTACTAATTTATCAGAATTTAAATATTATTTAAGGAAATAGATAGATTTATTTATTGTTATATATATTTTTTTTTGCCAAACACAATTTTTTTTTAAGTTATTATTTGTCTCAAGCAATAAATTTGAAAAAATCTTGTTTTATTTCCTATTGAATAATATAAATATCCTACGTAAGATAGAAGCGGATTGAAGAATTCTCATCTCTTAGAAAGAAGTATTTATCCTACCGTTTGAACTAAAAAGGAATGGTTTGCCTCAATCGAACGGGGTAGATAGAAACCATATATACAAGTAAAATTTTATGAACATACAACCAGAAGTGACTTATCGCGGTGTTGAAAAAACAGATGCAATAGACACACTAGTAAATAGTAAAATTGCCAAATTAGAACAATTTTGCGACCACATCAGTAGTTGTCGTGTAGCCATAGAAAAAGCGCACAACCACCCCAGTAGCGGTTCTCCCTATCGAGTGCGTTTAGATGTTACCGTACCACCTGCCCACGAACTAGCAGTAGACCGCAGCCCCGATACTGGAATTCAGTACCAACCCTTGGATGCAGTAATTCGCCATGCTTTCGATGCGATGCAGCGTCAATTAAAAGAACTTAATGACAGACAGCAAGGTGAAGTTAAAGAACATCCCCAACAAGCAATGGTAGCGGTTGTCAGTAAACTTTTCCCAGAGCAAGATTACGGCTTTATCAAAACCCTCGAAACCGGAAGAGAAATTTATTTTCACCGCAATAGCGTCACTCACGGAGATTTTGAGCGTATAGAAGTTGGTACCGGCGTACAATTTAGCGAAACCCTAGGTGAAATGGGACCCCAAGCAACCACTGTCAGAATTGTAGATACAGTAACAAATAGGTAATTGGGTATAGGTAATTGGGCATTGGTAGTAGGAAATAGATAATTATTAACTCCCAACTCCCAACTCCCGTACAGACGTAGCAATACGCCCCGTCTCTACAAAACTAACTCCTCACTCCGGTGGTACTAACTTTTTCTTCCTCTCCCTACCGCCTGGTACCATTTTTTGATAACATCATTAAACCCGATTCTTAACAAACGGATTGATGTATGAGCAAAGGCACTTTATTTGATAAAGTTTGGGATTTACATACGGTTAGTATGCTTGCTTCCGGACAAACGCAACTGTTTATCGGACTGCATCTGATTCATGAAGTGACAAGTCCTCAAGCCTTTGCCATGTTAAAGGAACGGGGTTTGAAAGTGATGTTTCCTCAACGCACGGTGGCAACTGTTGACCATATCGTGCCTACCGAAAATCAAGCGCGTCCTTTTGTCGATACTTTGGCTGAAGAGATGATGCAGGCTCTGGAAAATAATTGCCAGGAGCATAAGATTACTTTTTACAATATTGGTACCGGAAATCAAGGGATTGTTCATGTCATCGCTCCAGAATTGGGACTTACACAGCCGGGAATGACTATTGCTTGTGGAGATAGTCACACTTCAACTCATGGTGCATTTGGGGCGATCGCCTTTGGTATTGGCACCTCTCAAGTGCGGGATGTGTTGGCTTCCCAAACCTTGGCGCTATCTAAATTAAAAGTCCGCAAAATTGAAGTCAACGGTAGTTTAAATCCTGGTGTTTACGCCAAAGATGTGGTACTGCACATTATCCGCACTCTCGGTGTTAAAGGTGGTGTGGGATATGCTTACGAATTCGCCGGTACCACCTTTGAGCAAATGAACATGGAAGAACGGATGACTGTGTGTAATATGTCCATCGAAGGTGGTGCGAGATGCGGTTACGTTAATCCTGACCAAGTTACCTATGAATACCTTAAAAATCAAGACTTTGCGCCCAAAGGTGAAGATTGGGAACAAGCTGTTAATTGGTGGAATTCTATCCGTAGTGATGCGGATGCAGAATATGATGATATCGTAGTATTTGATGCTGTTGATATTGCACCTACAGTTACTTGGGGAATTACTCCCGGTCAAGGTATAGCAGTGAATCAAACTGTTCCGTTACCCTCCGAATTACCATCCGATGAACGTTTTCTTGCCGAGGAAGCTTATAGCTACATGGATTTAGCACCCGGTAATCCCATTAAAGGTACAAAAATAGATGTGTGCTTTATTGGTAGCTGCACCAACGGTAGAATCAGCGACTTACGAGAAGCCGCGAAAATTGCCCAAGGACATCACGTTGCCTCCGGTGTCAAAGCCTTTGTAGTTCCCGGCTCCGAACGAGTCAAAAAACAAGCCGAAGCCGAAGGTTTAGATAAAATCTTTCAAGCAGCTGGATTTGAATGGCGCGAACCGGGATGCTCTATGTGTTTGGCTATGAACCCCGATAAATTGCAAGGAAGACAAATCAGCGCTTCTTCCTCCAACCGCAACTTTAAAGGAAGGCAAGGTTCCTCTTCCGGACGTACATTATTAATGAGTCCAGCAATGGTTGCAGCCGCCGCAATTAAAGGTACAGTTACAGATGTACGTGAATTAGTTAGTTGATAATTAATTGTTAATTGTTAGTTGAAAAGGTAAGGGTAAGAGTGGGAAGAGGGGAGTCATGAATAATTAATTTTCTACTTGCTATTTATTCTTAGCTCCTAATACCCCATGCCCAATCCAAAATCTCAAATCTCAAATCCAAAATTGTCAATTTCCCAATCCAAAATCTAAAATCTAAAATCCAAAATTGCCATGAGTGAAGTTAAAACAGTTTCCGGAAACGGTATTCCTTTAGTCGGTAACGACATCGATACAGATAGAATCATCCCAGCCAGGTTTTTGCGTTGCGTTACCTTCGATGGCTTGGGGAAATATGCCTTTGCAGATGATCGAAAAGCACTTGTAGATAAACATCCTTTCGACCAACCGCAGTATCAAAATGCCAATATATTAGTAGTCAATCGCAACTTTGGCTGTGGTTCCTCCAGAGAACACGCACCCCAAGCCCTCGCAAAATGGGGAATTCAAGCTTTAGTTGGCGAAAGTTTTGCAGAAATATTCTTCGGTAATTGCGTAGCAATGGGCATTCCTTGTGTTACCGCTGATACTGCTATTGTTCAAGAATTGCAGGTCATGTTAACAGATAATCCCCAAGTAAATATCATCATAGATTTGCAAATTATGAAAGTGCATTGCGGTGATTTTTCAGCAGCCGTAAACATGGGTGAAGGAGCGAAAAATATGTTTATTTCTGGTACTTGGGATGCTTGCGGACAATTAGTCGCAAATGCACCGAAAATTCAACAGACTACAGCAAAATTACCCTATATGAATTGGGCGTATTTATAAAACAATAGGGCGCAATTGATTGTAAAAATACACAATTTTAACTTTGTGCGCTACCGTTTTATCAGCATAATTTGTTGAGAAAAAAACAAAATTACAAAAATTAATCATTTATTTATCTAAAATTTATCTAAAACTATCGGTGAAATTACTTTAAGTAGCGTAGAAAGTATTCATAGACTATTCATAACACCTTAAAATTGAAACCATGCTGTTAAGGCGATCGCCAAAGCATCAGCGGCATCATCAGGACGAGGAATGTAGTCTAAATCAAGTTCTCGTGCTACTGCTTCTTGAACTTCCGATTTTTCAGCCTTGCCATAACCAGTCAAAGCGAGTTTAATTTGAGCAGGTGCAAATTCTACAATAGATAAACGATGTTGTCCCAAGACTAACATGATGATTCCTCTAGCTTGAGCAACCAAGATAGTGTTTGCCATCCGGTAAAAGAAGAATTTTTCAATCGCTACCAAATCTGGTTGGGATTGTTCAATTACAGTATGTAAATCATCGTAAAGCGTACATAATCTTTGCTCCAGTGGAGTATTAGCAGGCGTACTAATTACCCCAAAATCTTGTAAAATTACTGATTCCGAAGGCGAATTAACTTGATTTTTTTGGCATATAATTACTCCAAAACCTAAAATTGCTAATCCTGGATCTAATCCTAAAATTTTTTTTTGCATTTACTTTACAATATTTTCATATAACTAAAGTGATTTTACTTAATCTTTTCGCGAAGTTAATTAGATCAGTCCAATCAATTAGATAGAATTAATTATTGTTATAATTCCATTCTTAGATTTGAATGTTCTTAGTGTAAATTTTCAATTAATTATTGTTTAGACCACTGCTTACCATTGCAATATGTCAATTGGTTTTATCAGACAAGCCCTTAATCTCATGCAAGAACAGTCGCGTCGTCGCACTCCCCATCGAGTTAATCAGTGGTTTAAGTGGTTGTCCCCTGGGTTATCAGTCAAACGTTGGTTTTTAATGAGTATGGCTGGTGTAGTGCTGGCAAGTCTGGGCTTCGCAATTTGGAGCGGATTAACCCCAATTTATTGGGTACTGGAGTTGATTCGAGGCGCACTCTCGCTAATTACCAATATTATGCCTTACTACATTAGCGGACCAGTGGTAATGATTAGCGGTTTGCTGTTGTTGCTTTGGGGACAAAGCCGTACTGTTGGTTCGATTACTCGCGTATTACAACCGGAAGGAAATGAAGAATTAGTAGATCTACTCTTAGCTCATCGTAGATTATACAGAGGACCAAAAATTGTTGTCATTGGTGGTGGTACAGGACTTTCCACCTTGTTGAGAGGACTCAAAACTTACAGTGCCAATATTACTGCTATTGTGACTGTAGCTGATGACGGTGGTTCATCCGGTCGATTACGTGAAGAATTTGGCGTATTACCACCAGGAGATATTCGTAACTGTTTGGCAGCTTTAGCAGACGAAGAAAAATTATTGACAGAATTGTTTCAATATCGCTTCAGTGCTGGAGACGGTTTAACTGGTCACAGTTTTGGCAATTTATTCTTAACTGCCATGAGTGAAATTACTGGGGATTTAGAACAAGCCGTTACTGCCAGTTCCAAAGTTCTCGCCATCAGAGGACAAGTACTTCCAGCAACTCTTAGCGACGTTCGTCTCTGGGCTGAACTAGCCGACGGTCGCCGGATTGAAGGTGAATCAAAAATTACCAAAGCTGGTGGTAAAGTTGTGAAAATAGGCTGCACTCCCGCCAATCCACCCGGTTTACCTGCCGCACTCAAAGCAATCGAAGATGCCGATTACATCATCATGGGACCCGGTAGTCTTTATACCAGCGTCATTCCCAATCTTTTAGTACCCGAAATTGCCAGGGCGATCGCCGCAACATCGGTACCTAAAATATATGTGTGTAATATTATGACTCAGCCGGGAGAAACTGAAGGATATACAGTTGCGAATCACATTCAAGCTATTGATAAAGCTTGCGGACAAAAACTATTTGATGCGGTTTTGGTACACCAAAAATCTCCCACAGCCCGCGCATTGATCCGCTATGCTAAGGAGAATTCCCACCCTGTGTTTTTAGATCGCGAAGAAGTAATTATAAGCGGACGCAGAATAGTTTCAGCTAACGTCATGAGCGAAGATGAAATCGGTTGCGTGCGTCACGATCACCAAAAACTAGCGCAAGTTCTGCTACGTTGGTACAGTGGAACCCCCAAAGGAATGCGAAAGTTGTACAAGATTTTTCATAAAGAATCGACAATTAGTTGATCGTCAAGTTTATTGCAAAATCAAACAAACAGACTTAAGCATTCATGACTTCTCTGCCGGGAAAAGGCAAAATGCGTCTCCGGAGGAGATACGGAGACGCGGAAGCAGGAAAAATTTTGCTCGGTAATTTTAGAGCGCTTTAGGAGCAAAGACAATGAAAATCCTTCTTGAAGATGCACTTGCAACTCAAAATTTGGGCATAATTCTCGGCAAAACCCTAACTGCCAATAGTGTAATTTTACTAGAAGGTGATTTGGGGACGGGTAAAACTACCTTAGTGCAAGGTATAGGTGAAGGTTTGGGTATTAACGAAACAATCGTTAGTCCAACTTTCACTATTATTAATGAGTATACTCAAGGACGCTTACCCCTTTACCATCTAGATTTATATCGTTTAGAATCTCGTGAAATACTGGGCTTAAACCTCGAAACTTACTGGGAAGCTCTTGAAGTTGCACCGGGAATAGTAGCTATTGAATGGGCGCAACGAATGCCTTATAAACCCTCTTATTATCTCACCATACATTTAACTGAGGACAACCGGGACATTCAAGCGTCTAACTCTTCTATACGCTTTGCCGAAATCACTCCATTTAATTGCACTCTTAGCGAGAAAATCCTCAGCTTAACTGAAGAATATCATTGTCAGTAGCAATATCTCTTCTAAAACATCAAGGCTTAGATATACTCCCACAAGTAATCTAGGTTCTTTCTGTAGTCCGTTCTATCTGCCACTGCCTCGTTCATCAAAAAAAATGCAGCACATTGTAATTATAATCACCCAATAATTGATTTACAAAATAGAAAGACGTATTCATTTTTCGCGCTTATTTTATACTAACTATGACGATTGATTAAGTATCATGCCAAACCAAGTAAGAGTTAACAAGGGAGGATGATACCTTAATTAGTCATAAATTTGTCAAGTATTTTATTTTTAGGGTTTTTTGTCAGTAGATGCTTCTAAATAGTGCTTGTTTACCAAGATTTTTATCATCTTTAGCAACCAAGCTTATTTATTTTTGTGTTTAGTTTGACACGTTTATTAGTGATATGCCTGAGTAATTGCTCGTAAGAGTAAATGCTAGTAATTTATTGAAAAAAATAAAGTTAAGATTAAATTAATCTTTTTGTCTTAAGTAGTTTTGCATACTCTTAATAATTGCAGTATCTAGATTTTTGTGGTTTGTCAAATGTCATAAATACTGAAAAATTTAATTTTTAACTACAATTAATCCGATTAAAAGCAGAATATATACTTAAGAAGAACGGTTGAAGGAACTTAGTGTTTAGTATAAATATAAACATAATAATAATTACGTAAATTTTGCTAGATGAAAAATAGACTATTTGTACCTGTAGTTGACTGAAAGTTTAACTAATTAGTGCCTTCAAATTACTGGTAAACAAAAATAAAGCGCTTGTGTAAAAACCACAAGCGCCCTTAAGCTTTTTACCTGATTAGGAATTAACGCTCAAAAGTTAAAGCTCTACCTCTGATAGAAGTATTTAACTCACCTTTGTGATATACAACTTCACCTCCAACAATAGTTGTTACCGGCCATCCCGTGAGATTCCAGCCTTCAAAAGGACTCCAACCGCATTTAGTCACAAGTTCTTCGCGGCGGACTTGTTTGCGCGAATTTAAATCTACTAGCACTAAATCGGCATCATAACCGGGAGAAATTAGCCCTTTATTGGGAATAGAATAAGCAGTAGCAACAGCAGTTGACATCCAGTTAACAACTTGAGCAACAGTACAACGTCCATCAACAGCGGCAGTTAACATTAAAGGTAAAGAAGTTTCGACTCCCGGCATTCCCGAAGGAGTTTGAGGATAAGTTTGGGCTTTTTCCTCTAAAGTGTGGGGTGCATGATCCGTTGCAATAAAATCAATTACTCCATCCAACAAAGCCTGCCAAAGTACTTGATTATCATCAGGAGTTCGTAAAGGGGGATTCATCTGCGCCAAACTGCCTATTTTTTCATAAGCAGTTGTATTCAACAATAAATGTTGGGGTGTGACTTCTGCCGTCACCCAACTGGGTTTATCTTCACGAAGTAAATTTGCTTCCTCTGCCGTAGACATATGCAGAATATGTAGGCGACGGCGATATTTTTTAGCAAGTGCTAAAGCTCTTTTGGTTGCTATCAATGCTGCAAGAGAATCTTGTATTTGCGAGTGAATAGCCACATCATGAATATTTGCAAATTCTTCTCTGCGCTGTCTTAACCTAGTTTGATCTTCTGCATGAACAGCAATTAAAATGTTACCGTTGGCGAATATCCTTTCTAATATTTCTTGAGGATCTACTAGCAAAGGACCATGCATTGACCCCATGAAGATTTTAATTCCTGGAGTCGGGTTAGCGTGTAGTAATTCTGACAAATTATCTGAGGTTGCTCCAATAAAAAAGCCATAATTCACAAGACACTTATTAGCAGCACGTTCTAACTTGTCATTTAAAGCAGCTTGACTAATCGTTAAAGGGCGCGTATTTGGCATTTCCAGGAACGAAGTCACTCCTCCCTTGGCACAGGCACAAGAAGCAGTAAATAAGTCTTCCTTATGCTCCAGCCCCGGTTCCCGAAAATGTACTTGTGGATCGATAACTCCTGGCAACAAAGTTAACCCATCAGCGTCAATTGAACGGGTAGCTGTTTCCTCTATCTCTGATGGTGAAACGTTAACAATTTGGCGATCGCGTATCAACACATTCCCAACGATGGATTCACCATTGGGTAAAATGATGTTCGCACGGCGAATTAGTAAACCTTGAGATGACATGAGAATATACCAAACTCAAATAACATTAAATTCTGACATACAGCGATCCTTAATTGAAGTTAAACTTATGGAATGCCAGACAGTAGGGATTATGTGTTATTAACAACGAAGACTCTCTAGCTTTTCAATTACAAAATAACCACGTCAACATGACAACATAACTCCTAACAGCATCTTTGTACAGTTAAGATAAAAAAATCCAGTATTTCTAGAAATCAGTCTCTTTTTGGAGCATAATTTAGTTTCTACTTGAGTAATTACATGCAAAATCCAGTGTCTGACCATCACTCCAACCAACAACCCGATAATTCCTGGTTTTTTGAATTAGGTAAAACAATCGGATTAAGCATCGTGCTTGCTCTTTCGATTCGCACTTTTGTTGCTGAAGCTCGTTGGATTCCTTCCGGCTCGATGGAACCCACTTTGCACGGTACTCCAAATCAGTGGGAGGCAGACAAAATAATTGTTGATAAGTTAAGTTATAATTTTTCGATTCCTCAGCGGGGAGATGTTGTAGTTTTTTCTCCTACAGAAGAGCTACGCAAAGAGCAATTTGAAGATGCCTTTATTAAACGGATAATTGGTTTACCTGGAGAGAAGGTAGAGTTGATTGGGGGGAAAGTACATATAAATGGAAAGCCTTTACAAGAGCAAAATTATCTCGTTTCCGAACAAAATACATCTGTTGACGTTTGCGCTTCCGCATCTGCACAGCCATTTTTGTCTACACCTCAGACTATTCCACCAGATTCCTATTTAGTGTTAGGAGACAACCGTGGCAGCAGTTACGATGGCCGTTGTTGGGGTGTTGTTCCTCGTGGAAACATTATTGGTCGTGCGGTAGTTCGTTTTTGGCCTTTAAATAAAGTCGGTGGAATTGATCAAACCCCATTGTATAACGAGGAATTACCTCAAGACAAAATCAAAGCTGAATAAAATATTTTAATACATATCTATTGCTGTCTTTTCAAAAGCACATTTTTGTACATAAAGGCAGCTAATTTTTTGTGAATATGTCAAGGATGTCGATCGCGATTGTTTTTTTTCATGGCAATACGGTTTAGTTAATAATAACTACTTTTTTATCACCAAAATCCCAATATAAGTCAATATAATTAAACAAATATTAATATTTGTTTAATTTATTTTGTAACTTAGAAAACATAATATATTTTATAACTTAAGACATAGACCTGTATGTATAAAATACTACTATGCTATAGCAAGCAATAGTAAGACAAATTAGATTCAAACGCTGTTTGGCAAGACTGGTGCTATTTCAGATTTGAGATAACTACTTTAATTTAAGGAATAAATAAAACTTAAAAAATCATCAGAATAAGTCAATGATGATTAAAATTCAGGAATTTAGGTTGCTTGTAATTATAGCTTGAATAAATTATGGAATTGACTCAAAAAAATACATTCGGGAATTACTCATCGCACCTTAATAAACAAGATATTCTAATTATTGATGATACAGCGGATAACTTACGTATTTTATCCTCAATTTTAGCTAAAGTTGGGTATAACGTTCGCAAAGCTTTGAACTGGCAAATGGCTTTTACTGCTTGTCAAACTCAATTACCTGATTTGATTTTACTAGATATCATGATGCCAGACATCGATGGATATGAGATTTGCCGACGTTTTAAAGCAAATCAACCAACTGCCGAAATACCAATTATTTTTATCAGTGCATTAGACGATGTTTTTGATAAAGTCAAAGCTTTTAAAGTAGGAGGTGTGGATTATATTACAAAGCCCTTTGAATTTGCAGAAGTCATAGTCAGAATAAAAAATCAACTGGAGTTGAGGAACGCTAAATTAGAAGTTTTAAAATTAAATAATCAACTTGAAGAAAGAGTCAAACAACGGACTTTAGAACTTGAAAATACCCTCTTAAAGCTGCAAACAGAAATTAATTCTCGTCAAGAATTACAAAGTAAGCTATTAGAAAGTGCCTTGCGGGATGCTTTGACTGGTTTACCGAATAGAGTGTTTTTTATTAATCGATTAGAACAAGCATTAAATCGCGCCAAATTAGAAGAAGATTATCACTTTGCAGTGCTTTTTCTCGATTGCGATCGATTTAAAATTATTAATGATTCCTTGGGACATTTAGTAGGAGATAAATTATTAGTTGCTATAGCCAAGCGCTTGCAATCTTCGTTATCACCATTTGATACTTTAGTAAGATTAGGAGGCGATGAATTCGGTATTATTTTAGAGAACATTTCAGATATCAAGATGGTAATTAGTGTTGCCGAAAGTATCCTCAAATCACTGGGAAAGCATTTTAATATATCTAGATATCAAGTATTTATTAATGTCAGTATTGGCATAAATTGGGGCAGTTTGAATTACGAAAAATCCGAGTATCTCCTCAGAGATGCCGATACGGCAATGTATCGTGCCAAAGCGCTGGGAAGGGGAAGATTTCACGTATTTGATCCAGCAATGCATCGGGAAGCTATTCAAATTTTAGAATTAGAAAATGATTTGAGAAGAGCCTTAGAAAAGCAAGAATTAATTGTTTACTATCAACCGATAATTTCCTTAAATACAGGGACAATTATTGGATTTGAGGCACTTGTTCGTTGGCAACATCCTACCAAAGGTTTGATTTTGCCGACAGAATTTATTTCTGTAGCGGAAGAAACAGGGTTGATTTATAATTTAGATACTTGGGTATTACGATCAGCTTGTAACCAACTGCGTATTTGGCAAAATCATCCATCAATTCCTAAACCTTTACATATGAGTGTTAACTTGAGTGCAAAATTATTTTTACAACCAAACTTTATCGCTCAAGTTGACCAAATAATTTATGAAACTAAAATAAATCCTGCCTTCTTAGAGTTGGAAATTACCGAAACTGTAATTATGGAAAATAGTATAAATGTAAAAACAATTCTTGAAGAACTTAAACAGCGGAATATTAAATTAATCATGGATGACTTTGGTACAGGTTATTCTTCTTTAAGTTATCTGCATAGCTTTCCATTGAATACTCTTAAAATTGATAAATCATTTCTGAATTTGATGCAGGAAAATCATCAAAATGTTAGCTTGGTTCCAGCAATTATTGAAATAGCTCATTCAATGGGAATGAAAGCAATAGCTGAAGGTGTAGAAACTTGCGAGCAATTATCGCAAATTAGAAATTTAAATTGTGATTTCGCTCAAGGAAACTTGTTTTCTTCTGCAATGGAACCACAATCAATTTTAGACTTAATGTTGACAACACCTCAATGGTAAATATCAAGCTGTTGTAGATTTTAACCATCTTAAGTATAAAAAATAATTAAGATGTATACAACAATACTCGGATACTTGATAACTACTTCTATAATTTAAAGACGTTATTTAATATACTTTTACGCATACAAAATGGATAGAATGTATTATTTTATAATAGTTATTCATTTGTGATTCCTTAATAGATTTTTCCAATTTGTAATAAATAAACATAATAATTGTATGACTAAAAAAACAGCATTTATGGGATGTTTTTTAGGATAAAAAATGTATTCAAATCAAAATGAGAAAATTAATATATTAGTAGTAGATGATACCCCGGATAACTTGCGTCTTTTGTCGGCAATGTTAACCACACAAGGTTATGAAGTTCGCAAAGCTTTGAACGGGAAAATGGCATTAAATGCTTGTAAAATATTACAACCAGATTTAATTTTACTTGATATCAATATGCCCGAAATGAACGGGTATGAAGTTTGTCAAGAATTAAAAGCAGAGGAAATAACTTTTCAGATTCCAGTCATATTTATCAGCGCTCTTGATAATGTATTAGATAAAGTAAAAGCTTTTGATGTCGGAGGTTCTGACTATATAAGTAAACCTTTTCATGCCGCAGAAGTTATATCTAGAATAGAAAATCAAATTAATTTGCGTCGTTTACAGATAAAATTGTATGAAAAAAATGCCTTATTACAAAAAGCTAATCAAGATTTACAAGCAGCACAAGTACAGCAAATTCAAAATGAAAAAATGTTTGCTTTGGGACATTTAGTTGCAGGCATTGCTCATGAAATTAATAATCCGGTTAGTTTTATCTACGGAAATTTAGAATATGCTAGGGAATATATCGAAAATTTAGTTAGTTTGGTTGAAGCTTATCAAGAAGAATATCCACATCCTACTACCAAAATTCGGGAAATGGAAGAAGAGATAGACCTTGATTTTTTAAAAAATGATTTACCATCCCTAATGGGTGCGATGTATAGAGGAGCAGAGCGCATTCGTTCGATTGTACTAGCGCTGCAAAACTTTGCTAGACATGATGAAACCGGCAGCAAACTAGTTGATATTCATCACGGGATAGATAGTACGATTATCATGTTGGAGCATCGATTGGAAAAAACTAGTTATCGTCATGCAGCAGTTAAAATAGTCAAAAAATATGGTAATTTACCGTTAATTTCTTGCTATGCTAGCGAACTCAATCAGGTGTTTATGCATTTATTAAACAACGCTATTGATGCCTTAGACGAGCAAGCAGAAAGTTGTCAGAGGAAAAAAGATTTTGATGATTCAACGTTCATTCCGACTATTTGCATCACCACTGACGAGATTGAATGCGATAGTACTGCTAGAATTTGCATCAGCGATAACGGCGTGGGAATACCAGAAGAAGTTCGCAAATGTATATTTAACCCTTTCTTCACCACAAAGCCCGTAGGCAAGGGTAGCGGGCTGGGATTATCTATTTGCCATCAAATTATAGTACAAAAGCACTCAGGAACAATAGTTTGTAATTCAACTCCTGGAGAGGGAACAGAATTTGCAATTCAAATTCCTTTGAAACAATTTTGATCAAATTGAGAATTTACCGCATCGATTTCTCGCTCACGTAGCATAATAGAAGTGTGACTGATTTGTTTGACCCCTTACTATCGCTTAAAAAAGGTCACTGGTTCAAGCTGATTTGCGGAGCCAGCTTCCAACATCTGCCTGCGGTTAGAAGTTTAACATTAGCTTACACCCTGGCTGGAGCTGACTGCATAGATGTCGCTGCCGATCCAGCGGTCATTTCCGCAGCTCGAGAAGGGTTAGAAGCTGCTGCTTGTTTAGGCGCCAATGCACGACAACGAGGCTTTTCCTATCAAGGAACCCCATTGTTAATGGTTAGCTTAAACGATGGCGAAGACCCCCACTTCCGCAAAGCAGAATTTGATGCTACTAAATGCCCAACTGAATGTTCCCGACCATGCGAAACCATTTGTCCCGCACAAGCGATTACGTTCAACAGTATAAAATACGACTTTAATGGGGTTTTGTCCGACAAATGTTATGGCTGCGGTCGTTGCCTTCCTATCTGTCCGTATGGTAGAATAGAGGAGGTATCTTACATAACAACCGTGAGAGCTATTGCACCATTGATACTGAAATCTGGGGTTGATGCTGTAGAGATTCATACAACTGTCGGGCGGTTGGCAGAATTCACGAAATTGTGGCAAACAATTTTGCCATATATTGGGCATTTGAAATTAGTTGCCATCAGTTGCCCGAATGGTGAAGGGATGATTGATTATCTACATGAATTGTATGATGCGATCGCCCCGCTCAGTTGCGTGAATATCTGGCAAACAGACGGTAGGTCAATGAGTGGTGATATTGGTGCGGGTACCACATTAGCCACTGTGAAATTAGGTGCCAAAGTATTGAGAGCAAAAATACCAGGATATGTGCAGTTAGCAGGTGGTACGAATAATTACACCGTGCCGAAATTGCGGGCAATGGGATTGTTGAAGGAATTAACGAGGTCAAAAAGTCAAGTTATGGGAGAGAATAATGTTATTTCTCATACATCAGCTCGTTTGGGAACCGAAACATCCGTTGCCGGTGTTGCTTACGGTAGCTATGCCCGAAAACTGCTCTCAAGTGTTCTCGAAGAACTAGAAGCAAAGGAGGTGAATAATTCCAGTGTCAAAGTAACTGCTCGTCTGGAAGAAGAAGCAACATTGCTTTGGCAAGCTGTATCGCTTGCTGATTCATTAGTTTCCCAGCTTAAACATCAATTTTGAGCTTCTCTTGAGCCTTGGCTCGTCCCCTATCTCCAAAAACGTCACCATAAAAAGCATGACGATTACAGACGATCTCCAAAAATTATTAGCCATATTGCCCCAAGACTTACAGGAGATGCTCGAACAGCATCCTCAAAGAGATAGTTTAGTAGAAGTGGTCTTGGATCTGGGTCGTCGCCCAGAAGCACGTTTTCCGGATGGAGCCGAATATCTTAGCGAAATAGCCATTACACAGCAACAAATAGATGATTGCATTGTGCGAGTGGGAACTTTTGGTGGAGATAATCGGGCAGGAATAGAACAAACTTTACATAGGATCAGCGCCATTCGCAACCGCGCCGGCAAGATTATCGGTTTAACTTGTCGCGTGGGACGGGCGATATATGGAACGATTACCATGATCCGCGATTTAGTAGAAAAAGGTCAATCAATTCTGATGCTGGGTCGCCCAGGTGTCGGAAAAACTACTGTTTTAAGAGAGATTGCCCGTGTTTTAGCGGATGAGCTTGATAAAAGAGTGGTAATCATTGACAGTTCAAATGAAATTGCCGGAGATGGTGATGTTCCCCATCCCGCCATTGGTAGAGCGAGACGAATGCAAGTGTCTCATCCCGATCAACAGCATCAAGTAATGATTGAGGCAGTGGAAAACCATATGCCGGAGGTGATAATTATTGATGAAATTGGTACGGAATTAGAAGCATTAGCATCTCGGACTATTGCCGAACGCGGTGTGCAGTTAATTGGTACAGCACACGGTAATCAAATAGAAAACTTGATCAAAAACCCTACCCTTTCGGATTTAGTCGGGGGTATACAGGCTGTGACGTTGGGAGATGACGAAGCCAGACGGCGAGGCTCTCAAAAAACGGTTTTGGAACGCAAAGCGCCTCCTACCTTTGAAATTGCTGTGGAAATGCAAGAAAGGCAGCGTTGGGTAATTCATGAAAGCGTTGCTGACACTATAGATAGTCTTCTCAGAGGACGACAGCCCAGCCCGCAAGTGAGAACTATGGATGAGAACGGTAAAGTGGGAATTGCTCGTCACTTAACTGCGATCAACGGTGGTGCCTCACAAACTTTAACAGGAGAAGAAACTTTTCGCGGGCGGAATTCTGCTAGATCCAATAGCTGGAGAGAATCCGGTCAAATGCGTCCTTTAGTGCCATTAAATGCTGAATATCAAGTTGCTAATGGTTCCGGACGCAGTGAATTTGACCGTTTATTGGATCAATCTTTCAATAACTCAAATGGGTTTGAAAGCAACGGGAATAAAGACTCCGGACCAAATGGTGAAGATTTACCTCTACATATTTACCCTTATGGCGTTAGTCGCTCTCAATTAGACCAAGTAGTTGGGGTACTTCATTTACCAGTAGTCTTGACAAAAGACATTGATAGTGCTGATGCAATTTTAGCATTGCGATCGCACGTTAAAAATCATGCGAAGTTACGGCAAATGGCGAAGGCTCGTCAAGTACCGATTCACATGATTAAATCCAGTACTATTCCGCAAATTACCCGTGGTTTGCGGCGGTTGTTAAATATGGACGACCCCGAAGTTGGCGACGAGCGCGAGTTAGAATTATTTCTTCATCAAGGCAGCGATGATGAAATTGATGCTTTAGAAGAAGCCAGGCTTGCGGTAGAACAAATCGTCATACCCAAAGGTCAACCTGTAGAATTACTGCCGCGTTCGTCGCAAGTGCGTAAAATGCAGCACGAATTAGTCGAACATTATCGACTCAAATCAAACAGTTTCGGGGAAGAACCAAACCGGAGGCTACGGATTTATCCTGCCTAAATTTTCCCTATCTCTTTTTTTTCACCAGTGTGCAGCACAACAAACCCCTTCTTCATTTACGGAGAGGGGGATTTTAATTATTGTTTTATATCACAAACGACAAGAATAATATTATAGTACAAATTTAAGAGAAAGTTAATTAATGGTTAGATTATGTTTGTTTTTTGGTTAATTATTTGGTTGGTGGATGAAAATAGATAATTGAATCTGGCGGTTTAAACCGCTGCTACACAAACGAAACCCACCTACGTGGGTTTAAATGATTAGTTATGATTTAGTTCCCAAGTTGGAATTATGGATTTTTGTTGGTGGTGGTAGGGTTGATTTTTAATATAATTGGCTACCAGAACCGCGCACAGTGCCCCTGATTTCTAATTATGGGGGTGTAGTGCGCTACGGGAATTCATTCCCCGTGATGCTCTAAAAAGTAATTATTGATTTTTAGAAAATGGTGGTAAAGTAGAGTTAGGAGGCATTCATAGATGTTTAATCTGACTTACGAATTCAAATTAAAGCCAACTAAAAATCAAATAAATTTATTTGAAGAGTGGTTAGAAACTCACAGACGAGTTTATAACTATGCTTTATCTGAACGTAAAGACTGGTATAAATCCCGGACTTGTCAAATTAACGCTTGTAGCCTCCACAGTTGTTACATTATAAGAGCCGACGCGCCGCGTCCAACGTTCGCTTCTCAATGCAAGTCTTTAACTGCTGCGAGGAAAAGTAATGAGTATTTAAACAAAGTTAATGCTCAATCCTTACAGCAAACATTGAGAAGAATTGAAAAAGCTTTTGTGAGTATGTGGGAAAGGAATCATGGGTTCCCGCGTTTTAAAAAAGTTGGACGGATGCGGTCTTTCTCTTTTCCGCAATTAGGTAAAAATCCGCTGCAAAATGGATTTATCAAACTGCCTGTAATTGGACAAGTAAAACTGAGACAATCCAGAGAGATTCCAGATGGGGGAATTTTAAAACAAGCACGTATAGTAAAGCGTGTTTCTGGATGGTATGTAATGTTAACTGTTCAGTGGGATTGTAGCTACGCACAACCAATACCACACGGCGAGGGAATAGGGATTGACGTAGGGCTAATTTCAATGGTTGCAACTTCCAATGGACTTTTAATTAAGCGTCCAAAGTTTTTTGTTGAGGCGGAAGGCAAGCTTAAATTGCTGCAACAACGTGTCAGTAGAAAGCACAAAGGATCGAATAATTGGTTAAAAGCTCACAAGAAAGTTGCCAAATTACATGAATACGTTGCTAATTGTAGTAAAGACTGGCATAGAAAGTTATCACATCAGTTATGTAATAACAATGGGATGATATTTGTAGAAGATTTGAACCTTGTGGGGCTATCTAGAGGAATGCTAGGTAAGCATTGCTTAGATGCGGGATTTGGTCAATTCTTTAATATCCTCGAACAAACTTGTTTTAAGCGTGGTGTTTTTTTTCAAAAAGTTGATGCCCGAAAAACTTCTCAAATATGTCCTAATTGCCAACATGAGACAGGCAAGAAAGTATTAGCTGAGCGTATTCATAAATGTGATAATTGCGGCTATCAAACTGATAGAGATATTGCAGCCGCACAAGTAGTTCTAATTAGAGGACTTGCAGCTGTAGGACATACAGTCAAGATGCTTAATGAGGGTAAAGTCGTTGGACTCCCTGTGAGCTAAGAATCCCCTTCCATTTATGGATGGGGAGTGTCAATTGATCTATACCATCATGACTGACGGTAAATGCTCCGTAACTTCCTTGCCATTTAAAGAATTCACCCGGTTTGATTTCGTGGGTGACAAAATGCGATGAACTACCTTTGATATTTTGGATCAAGTCAGATACTGATAAAGTAGGAGAAAGACCTATTAATAAATGTACGTGGTCTTCAACGCCGCCGACAGCAATCATTGTGCATCGTAATTGTTCGCAATGTTTAATAATTGCAGCGTAAATATTTTGTTGTATATCGGGTGTAATTAAAGGTAATCTATCCCAGGTAGCCCAAACAAGGTGTAAATACAATTGGGTGAAATTGGATCTCATATTATTAATGTTTTTTAAATAGGTAAAAAATCTGGCGCTTTGTTACCGCAGCTACACAAACGAAGTCCGCCTATGCGCTAAGGCGCACGCTACGCTAACGCGGACTAAAGATTTAAAATCGGATAAAATAGATTATATTCTTTATAACCCCTGCTACGGTGGGTTTTGTCTGTGTAGCCGCGTTAGCGTAGCGTGCCGAAGGCATATTCAATCGCCAGGTTAATTAAATCGGATAACATACATTTATTCTTTATAACCCCTGCTACGGTGGGTTTTGTCTGTGTAGCCGCGTTAGCGTAGCGTGCCGAAGGCATATTAAATCGCCAGGTTAATTAAAAATCGGATAACATATATTCTTCCAATCCAAACCCCCAAAACAACCAATGCACCCAAACATCTGGTATCCCTTTACCCAAGCAAAAACTTCTCCTCCACCTCTTAAAGTAAAATCGGCTCGTGGAATTTGGCTGGAGTTGGAAGACAAACGCAAAATTATGGACTGCATCTCTAGTTGGTGGGTAAATCTTCATGGACATTCTCATCCTAAGATTGCCGAAGCAATTTATCGTCAAGCGCAAGAATTGGAACAGGTGATTTTTGCGGGATTTACTCATCAACCAGCGGAAACACTCTCAGAACAATTAGTTAAAAAACTTCCAAATGGATTAAGTAGGGTTTTCTTTTCCGATAACGGCTCAACTGCGGTAGAAGTTGCGCTGAAAATGGCTTATCAATATTGGGTAAATCAAAATCAACAGCGTCAGAAGTTCATTGCTTTTCAAGGAGCGTATCATGGGGATACATTTGGAGCAATGTCTGTGGGTTCGCGATCGCTATTTTCTCAAGTTTTTTCTGATATGTTGTTTAAGGTGGATTTCTCACCTTTTCCTGAAACTTATATCGGTGATTCTAATATTGAAGAGAAGGAAGAAGTAGTTTTAACTTTATTGAAAGAAACATTAGAGCGAAATTGTCAAGAGTATGCGGGGATTATTATTGAACCTTTGGTGCAGGGTGCTGGTGGAATGCGGATGTGTAGAGTGGAGTTTTTGCAGAAATTACAACAATTAGTTAAACAATTTGATATTTTATTGATTTTCGATGAAGTAATGACTGGGTTTGGTAGAACTGGGGAATGGTTTGCTTGTCTTAAAAGTCAAGTTACACCGGATATTATTTGTTTATCAAAGGGGATTACAGGAGGTTTTTTACCGCTTTCAGTTACTATATGTACGGAGAAAATCTACGATACTTTTTACAGCGATGACCCGATAAAAACACTGTATCACGGTCATAGTTACACGGCGAATCCTTTAGGTTGTGCTGCTGCTTTAGCTTCTTTGGAATTGATGGTAGAAAATCAAGTTGTTTTTAATAGTATGGCAGCGAAACATTTAAAATATTTGGAAGTTTTGCATGGAAATTCAAAAGTTGAAAAGTTGCGAGTAACGGGTACAATTGCCGCAATGGATATTGTAAGTACGCAAGAATCCGGGTACTTAAATCAAGTTAGTTTGGAAGTTAGAGAAAAAGCTTTAGAAAAAGGTTTACTTTTACGTCCTTTGGGAAATGTACTTTATATAATGCCGCCTTATTGTATTACTGATGAAGAATTATCGGAAGTTTATCAGGGAATTTATAGTATTTTGCAGAGTATTTAAATTGGATATTTTGTACCTAATATATTTATCAAAATAGTTATAAAGAATAGATTTTAATTGAAATTAATTGTGAGTTTATTCTCTAAAGTAGAGTGATATTAAAATGCGGGGGCTAAACCCCCGCAAGAATATGATTTCGCTAGGGTAGCTGAGGCTAGGAACAGCCCCAAGAAAGCGCTCAATTGGATAACTCATATCGTACTGAGCAATGCCATACAAGACATTTTCAAGCATTATATCCGGCACTCAACTCAAGAATATTCAACGATTTTTTTGAAACTTGTTGCGTAAGAATATTGCCGTTGCATTCATCAGTACCAGAACTACCATCAGAACAATAATACCCGCAGCCGCAGTCATGTGAAACTCTGATTGAGGACGGGAAACCCAGTTATAGATTTGAATTGGCAGCGCTGTAAAAGGACTTTGTAAACCTTGTAAAGAAATACGAGGTAAAAAAGCAATGTAAGTTAAGGCTCCAATTGTAATCAAAGGTGCTGTTTCCCCAATAGCTCGCGACAAAGCCAAAATTGTACCTGTGAGGATACCAGGTAAAGCAACAGGGAAAACTAGTTCCCGAATTACTTGCCAGCGCGTGGCACCTAAACCAAAACCAGCCTGGCGTAAACTACCTGGTACTGAACGCAGTGCTTCACGAGTAGCAACAATAATGATTGGCATTACCAATAAGGCAAGGGTGAGACCACCTGTAATGATAGTACGTCCTTTGGTGATTGGTTCGAGCCAGCGAACAAAAACTTGCAAACCCAGCAAGCCATAAATAATTGAGGGTACCGCAGCTAAGTTAGCAATGTTGATTTCTACAACTTTGCTAAACCAGTTATTGGTGGCGTATTCTTCTAAGAATATTCCTGCTCCAACCCCAACAGGGAAAGCGATTAAAGTGGTTAGGATCAAAAGCCAGATACTACCAACTAACGCCGACACAATACCAGCGTCTTCTGGTATACGAGAAGGAAAATTAGTCAGGAAACCCCAACTCAATCGCTGTAGTCCATCTGTAAAGACATCGAACAACAAAATAGCCAGTACTACCAAGCCCAACAAGGTAGCAATCCAAGTTGCAATTGCAAATATCTGATCAAACTTATGACGATTAGGGAGAGAGGTCTCAAAGTTTCTATCCCTTTCATTTTGTA
This sequence comes from Rivularia sp. T60_A2020_040, assembly GCA_015272215.1. Classification (GTDB taxonomy): domain Bacteria; phylum Cyanobacteriota; class Cyanobacteriia; order Cyanobacteriales; family Nostocaceae; genus Rivularia. The sequence goes on from JACYMD010000007.1 coordinate 39,651, forward strand.
TGGAATCTTCATACTGAGGATTCTGCGTAGTCATTCGTATTTCTCCCGGTAACGGCTGACAAACCAAAAGCTAAGGATATTCAGTACCAAGGTAATCAAGAACAGAGTCATACCGACCACAAAAATCGTCTTATATGCCAATGAACCAGCTGGGGTATCTCCTAAACTCACCTGAACGATGTAAGCTGTCATCGTTGCGATCGGCACAAGGGGATTCAGTGTCAGTGTGGGGTTTTGACCTGCGGCAAGTGTTACAATCATTGTCTCACCCACAGCGCGGGAAGTTGCCAAAATAAAAGATGCAACAATCCCGGATAAAGCAGCAGGTAATACAGTTCCGATGACGGCTTCACGTTTAGTACACCCTAACGCATAAGCTCCTTCCCGAAGATTGGCTGGTACAGAATAGATTGCATCTTCACTTAAAGAAGCTACCAAAGGAATAATAGAAACTCCTAGTACCAGCCCTGCACTCAAAGCATTAAATCCTTGTAAACCAGGAATAAAACTTCGTAGAAAAGGTGTGACCAACAAAAGTGCAAAGTAGCCGAAAACAATACTAGGTACTCCTGCGAGAATTTCTAGAGCTGGTTTGAGCCATCGACGGGCTTTAGAAGGAGCATATTCACTTAAACAGATGGCAGCTAGTAAGCCTACAGGTAAAGCGAGTACAAGTGCAATTACAGAGGTCATAAACGTAGCACTTATTAAAACAAAGATGCCAAATTGAGGATTGGAAAAAAGTGGAGTCCACTGCCCATCCGTCAAAAACCGCCAAAGGGGAACTTCTCGGAAAAAGTCTACAGTCTCAAAAATTAGAGTGAAGACAATGCCAATTGTCGTTGCGACAGAAACAAAGGCAAAAAGTGCGAAGATAGCTTTTACTGCTAACTCGACCGATTTATTTAGACGACGATTCGGATTCCATAGTTCTGAGTCAGGTCTTTCAGGAGATAAGTTGGTATTCATTGTGGAAACATTGCAATAATTTAGAACAGTTGGCCAGACATTTAAGTCTGGCTTTGTTTAACTAAGCGGGTATTAACTTGAATTTACTTATTCTTTTTTCAGAAGGTCTTCGAGTTTTACACCAATTGTAGAACCTTCTCCCTCAAATACTGAACCTGTTGTACCCTTGTCAATTCTTGCCTGAATTGCTTCTAAAATATTATCAGGTAAGGCAACGTAACCAACTTGTGATACTAAGTTAGCATTCTCTTTTGCTATGTAAAAGTCAACGAAAGCTTTAACTTCTGGACGACTAAGAGCAGATTTCTTCAGATAGATAAATTCTGGACGGTTCAATGGCTGATAGCTACCATCTGCGATTGTTTCTGGGCTAGGCTTAACACAACCTTGACCGTTATCAATACTAAGCACCTTTAACTTATCTTTGTTTTGTTCGTAATAGGCATAGCCGAAAAAGCCCAATCCATTTGTATCTGTGGATACACCTTGTACTAAGACGTTATCATCTTCACTGGCAGTGTAGTCACCGCGACTGTCGCCTTCTTTACCAACAATTGCAGCAGTAAAGTAGTCGTAAGTACCTGAATCAGTACCAGCACCATAGAGACCCAATCGCTGATTGGGGAAGCTAGGACGTATTTGATTCCAATTGCTAATTTTACCCTGAGCAGCTGGTTCCCACATTGTTTTCAATTCTTGGACTGTGAGGCATTCCACAAAATCGTTTTTGGGGTTGACAACAACCGAGAGACCATCAAGAGCAGCAGGAATTTCAATGTATTCAACGTTGCCCTTCTTACAGAGTTCTACTTCTGAAGGCTTAATTGGGCGTGAAGCTCCTGTTATATCAGTTTCATTATTACAGAACTTCTTGAAGCCACCACCAGTACCAGAGGAACCAACTGTAACTCTGACGTTTGGATTCGCCTTTTGAAACTCTTCTGCCATCGCTTCAGATATGGGGAACACAGTACTAGATCCATCTACTAATACTTTACCAGAGATATCGGAGCCAGCAGCACCGCCGCCAGTAGGCGCTGTGCCTTGATTGCCATCACCGCACGCAGATACAAGCAACACAAGAGCGCTTACAGATGCTAAAGATAAATACTTAATTTGAGGAAGCATCATTTTTTCAGGTATTGTACTAATAGGTTATCACCTTTGAAGGTTATCGCTTTGTCGTAAAGAAAAAGTAAATCTCAGGTTAAGTAAAGATTAAGACAGAATTAATTAATACAAAGTAAGTGATGCTGTTAATTTTATATCTGAAAAAGGTATACCAGACTGATAAAAGCAAAAAGAGGGAAGTGGCGATCGCCTTGATAAGTAGGTAAAAATATCACAATTATTGGGGTCTAATTAGATGGGGCAGAAGTGCCTAGTCTTGTCTAAATTAGTTACGTAAATACACGTATTTTTAGCGCATAAAAATAAATATTTAATACTTATTCTTTTGTTAGGTTCGACGTATTTCTAACTAGTAAGTAATGGGAGTGACAGGTAAAATTGCGGCAGTGTCAATAAGGTTCTGTTATTTTTGGTGTTCAGGATATTTTTCCTAAAAACCCGACTTCTGTGATTACCCATTACCCATTACCAATTACCCATTACCTATTAACAAAGAATTTCCCCTCTTAAAACAGTAACAGCTTGTCCACTCAGAAAAACTCGATCTAAACCTGGATATTTGACTTTTACTACACCACCCCGACTTGATGCTTGATAAGCCAAAAATTCGTCTTTATTTAATTTGTTTCTCCAATAAGGTGCAAGACAACAATGAGCAGCACCTGTTACTGGGTCTTCATTAATACCTAATCCTGGACAAAAGAAACGAGAAATAAAGTCATATTCTGAGCTATTATCAGCGATACTAGTAACAATAACTTGGGGAAATTTATTTACTAAAAGTGTAAAATTTGGCTCTATCTTTCTCACTAATTCTGCTGATTCTACTTCTACTAAATAACCCAAAGAGTTTTTCAATACTGTTTTAATCGGTACTCCTAAAGCTTGACTAAGTTCCGCAGTTGTGGAAGTTGTTTCTGATAAATTAGCGGGAAAATCTAACTCAATCCAATCTTGTTGTTTTTTAGCGATTAATAAACCACTTTTAGTATGAAAACAAGCTGATTCCTGGGGAGAAAGATGATTTTCTGACCATAAAACGTGACAACTTGCAAGGGTAGCGTGACCACACAATGGTACTTCTGTTGTAGGAGTAAACCAGCGTAAACTGTAACCGTCTTGTTGTTTTACTAAAAATGCGGTTTCGGATAAGTTCATTTCTTTGGCTACATTTTGCATCCATTCGTCATCTTTTGGAGAAGGTAAAACGCAGACAGCAGCAGGATTTCCGGTGAAGGCTTTGTTGGTGAATGCGTCAACTTGGTAAAGGGTTTGTTTCATGTTTTAAGGAAGGAGAATATATTTAACGCAAAGGAGTGCGGAGGTTAACGCTGAGGTACGCTGAGAAGAAGGAAGAGGTATTAAATAATCTTAAAATAATATCTGAAAATAGTTCTAAAATAATATCTAAAAACTGTTACTCACACATAATGAATACCAAAATTTCAAATGCTGAAAATGTTTACTCGATTTTAAATCAAACTCAACGCTTACGAGTCAGCGATGGAGAGATTAAACCTGTTTTAGATGGTTGCTCCAATGCTTCACATTTACTTGTACTTATTTGGTCACAATTAGGGGATTTTGATAATCTAGAATATGCTTGGTGGCTGCACAAGGAAAAATCAAAGCTCGAAGCTAAAGGTATCACTATTCGTGCGGTAGGAATTGGCGACTATCATTCTGGGATAAAATTTTGTAACTATACTGGATTCCCTCAAGAATGGCTGTTTGTTGATACCATCGCTGAAATTCACGCTGATTTAAAACTTTATCGCGGTTTAAATATAAACTTTGCGTTGCTATCAACTTCACAAAAAGCTTGGCTGAATTTAATGTTAATGTGTGCTGGAATTGGTAGCCCAGGAACTTTAAGGGAAGTTTTTCGGGGTTATAGAGGTGACAGACAAGCTCCTCAGTTAATCGCTGATGAAGAAGTTATTCGCGGTACACCTCTACCACCAATCAAAGGTTCGTTTTTTCAAGCTGCTGGAGGAACAGGTTTTCAACGTCCTTTTGAACTCGCAACCCTACGCCTACGAAATATGACTGAAGTTTTGAGCAACTGGAATACCTATGTTCCCAACTCGGCTTATTTGACACAACGGGGAGCAACTTTTCTATTCGATTCTCAAAGAAAATTGATTTACGAACATCGCGATGGCGGTATTCTGGGTTTTGCTGAAAATAAAAGCAATCCTTTGTCTTTTTTATCTCTATAAATTAATTAAACAATAATTCCGCTGTCACTAAAATACTAAGTAATAACTATTTACTCAGTTAGTGATTATTTTACAAATACAAAATATTTAGCGATTCACAATCAATAAACTTAAATCATGGAATTTTGTATCAACAACTACTAATTATTCAAATTATCCGCGTAAATATATTTACATTCCTTGACTTTTAATCGAAAATTAACCAATTTTCTTTGAAAAATTGTTTTGAAATTACTTATAATTTCTGAGGAGTGTTGTATATCTAAATTTAGTTTACTATCATCTTTTGTAAAGCAGCATACAACTTAGTTTAGTTGTTGCTATAAAATTGCAATAGTCCTTGGAGTCGTCAAGTTTATCATGATTAAAGTAACATCGAATATACCCACCTTACTATTTACTGAGAGTAAATGGCAGGATGAAGAAGATAATTATCAATCTGAGGAGTATTTAGCTAAACTCCAAGATTTAATTAGCAAACGTTGGGACGATATTTGGAAAGAAGTCCAAGCAAGAAAACAAGAAGAAATCAAGCTTAATTAGTTTCAAGTTGCAAAAAGGCTTTGAGGATAAAGGTAAGAATCCCAAATGGCTTTTCTTTGCCTTTATCCCTTCACCTTTAACCATTGCTAAATTAAGAAATGGTTAAGTAATAATTGCTAACTATGATAAGTTTGTTTCAAGGTTGCTTCGATAGAATTAGTATGTTTGTATATTCGTATAAGTTCGTGGGCTGGAGTTTCTCGCTTTTCTAAAAGAGTTTTTAGTGGTGCGAGTAAAAGTACATCAGAGTCATCTTTCAATACAGTTTCTACAATTTGTAAAACCTGTTTAGCAGTACTAAAAATCTCATCGTTATCAAAACCTTCTTGTGCAGAAATTTGGTGTTTTTCGGTGTCGGGAACAATTGCTCTACCAGGTAATGATTCGTCCAAAACAATACCTTTTAATAAAGCTAATAATCCAGCATAGATAGAGAAATCACTACAGCTATCAAAAGCTTTAAATTCAATTCTGCCGACTTCTGCGGGAATGCGGGCAATTTTCGTTAAAGAAGGAACGCTTTTGATCAGTTCTTCTTGTTTTTCCACAAATACCATTGTCGCAGGTCTTTTCCCGGTTCTCACAAAAGTTCTCACAGAAAAACCGGACCACAAATTACCTTGATAGAATGGAGAACTGTAGCTAAAAGGAATAATATAAGGACTGTAAAAAGTCAGTTTTTTACCAATATCAATAATACGCTCAGTACTTAACCCTACCATAGAAATATTCAAATCCGGACCATAAGTAAGCATGGGGATATTCGCAGTTTGTTTCTCCGGAGAAGCCTGTCTGCGTCTAGTTTCATACTCGTTTAAAGGTGGGTTTGGTACAAAAGTATCGTAGTGAGGATTAAAACTAATTAATGCTGGTGAAAAACCATATTCTGCTGCTGTTTCTCTTAGTAAGCGAAAACTTTCGGATAATTCAGCAATAGCACTATGAATATCGGGATTTATAGTGGTTCTAATTTCGATGCCTTTGGGTACGCATTCGATAACTGTTTCGGAATCAGTAAAGCGTTCAAAACCTTCTATATACCAACGCTTTTCTTTAATCCCAGCGTCACCAATTCGTAATTCTGGGTAATCCTCTTTGTACACAGGTAATTTGTCAACTATTTGGTTAAAATCAGCGAACTTTACCCGTGAAAAATCAGCAAAATTTCCAGCATTGTCGAGGAAAGCAACCTCATGTTCGATGCCAAAATGAAACATTATTTATTCCTTTTTAAGAAGTTAGTAATTGTGGTTCAACTGAGTTGAAATAAAGTTAAACGATAAGTGTTTCTGAGCAAGGGAATATACTTGAAGAGCAAACGATTTATCAATGAAAAACGTCGCAGAAATTTAGCTTCAAGATTTGCTTCCGGTAACAACTTCCATCATCAGATAACCGGAGTTACAATTCTGAATCTCGCGAATATCAGAAATGCTCCAATCAAATTTTGCTGACATATGCTTAATCGAATCATCATGCTCTTGATTCTTCACCATCAGCGGTGAGATAGAATCAAAGGCAAACTGTGATTCTAAAAATTCTCAATAAGCTTATCAAACAGATGCTTAACTTGCTGTTCGCTGAGATACATCAAGACACCTTCTGCGATGAAAATACTTGCTCAAGCTCTTTAGCTATTGCCAAAAGGGGAATTAATCGCGTTTCTTGAATAGTAACGAGGTTGACTTGGGTTTTCATAATGCACCTGTTGACAAAAACAGCAAACTTTTTCTAGAAATATCATAAACATAAATAAAAAGAATTATCAACAGTATCATAGATATAAATTTATATCAATAGAAATTATCAATTAACGATTAGAAAGCAAGTTTATTCTGAAAAAGATGATAAATAAAAGTTTTGAGGCTAATGGTACGAATTAAAAGTTGATTGATTGTATATATTAAGCAGAAAAAATTTTTTCGATTAATTGGCAATAAGCTATCAGAAAGATAGTTAGACAGCGAGTTAATATGTATTTGGGAAAGTTAGAGACGTGAATTATGACCAGTGCTATTCAATCTCCCTTATTCAGCGAGCAAATATCCGCTTGGCTGCGTGGGCTGCTGACTATTGCTTGGGCTGATGGAAACTTTGACGAGCAAGAAAAGCAACTGATAAGTGCGATCGCTCAAGAAAAACTCAGTCCTGGAATAAATGTAGAATCATTTGAAGCAATCGCACCGTCGGAATTAGCTGCTATTTTGGGTAAAAATACCCCAATTGCAGAAAACTTTTTGCGAACTGCGGTAATGGTAGCTATTGCCGATGGAATCTATTCTCCTAGCGAAGACGAATTATTGCAACAATTGTGCGAAGCTTTGGGAGAGCCGACAAACCTGCTGGAATCTCTGCGCCACACTTTAGAAAATCCCCAACCAGCAGAAGCTACCTCAAGTGTTGCTTCACCTCTGACACCTCCAGGAAAGCCGCCAATTGAAGCTTTAAACCCTCTACGAGATTGGCTTGATGGATTGGACGTTCAAGACCCCACAGTGGCTCGCTTTTTATGCAAAATGATTCCGAATCAATGTCCTTTTGAGCGAGATGTCAAGCTGTTTGGACGCAAAATCGTACATATTCCTCCCTTGTGCAAAATAAATCCCTTGTACGAACAACTTGTAGGCTTACGCTTCCGTGCTTTGTCCTATTTAGCAGATGATTGTAATGAGGATATTTCGGAATATATTTAGTTTGAAAGGGTAATGGGTAATTGGGGATGGGAATTTTGAGTATTAAAGTAAAAAGACAACTATCCTATCAATAGAAGGAAAAATACTTCTACTCACTATTTCTTAGTAGTCAGCATTTAATTTTATACGACTTAGGCACGGATAACGTATTTATGTGATTGCGAGCGAACGGAAGCATTCACTCGTAAGATGAAGTTCCAGGGCAAACCATTAAAAATGGGTAAGGAGTGCGTAAGTCATGATTTAATTATGATGACTTGACTTCGGAACAGTGATAATAGTGGTATTATAGTTTGTTTGATTTGGGATATTGAGTGGTAATTAATTGCTGGCTGAGAATTGCCCCATTGCCAATTACCCATTACCAATTACCCATTCCCATTTTTTATAATTATGCAATTTATTGATCAAGCAAAAATTGAAGTAGAAGCAGGTAAAGGCGGTGACGGTATGGTCGCTTTTCGTAGGGAAAAGTACGTACCTGCTGGTGGTCCTTCGGGAGGAAATGGCGGACGCGGTGGTTCGGTAATTTTGGTTGCTTCTGAAAATCTACAAACCTTGTTGGACTTTAGATACAAGCGTCGTTTTGTAGCACAAAACGGTTCTCGCGGCGGTCCGAAAAATTGTACCGGCGCATCTGGAGATGATTTATTAATTGAAGTTCCCTGTGGTACTGCTGTTTATAATGGGGAAACTGACGAATTAATTGGTGATTTAACTAAACCCGGAGAAACTTTCTTAGTTGCTCAAGGTGGTAAAGGTGGATTAGGAAATAAGTGCTTTTTGAGCAACCGCAACCGCGCACCCGAATACGCTTTACCGGGATTGGATGGAGAAATTAAAGCGTTACGTTTAGAGTTGAAACTGTTAGCAGAAGTCGGAATTATTGGATTACCAAATGCTGGTAAATCTACTTTAATTTCGGCTTTATCAGCAGCACGTCCCAAAATTGCCGATTATCCTTTTACTACTTTAATCCCTAATTTAGGTGTTGTAAGGAAACCTACTGGAGATGGTACGGTTTTTGCGGATATTCCGGGATTAATTGAAGGTGCTTCCCAAGGTGCGGGATTAGGACATGATTTCTTGCGTCATATCGAACGTACCCGCTTATTACTACACGTAATTGATGCCACGAGTGAAGATGTAATTGGCGAGTACAAGACGATTGTGCAGGAATTACAATCATATGGACGGAAATTGCGAGAAAAAACCCAAATTATCGCCTTGAATAAAATTGATGCTGTAGATAAAGAAAGTGTTGATTTAGAAGCATTAGCAACCCAATTAAATCATCTTTCCTATGCTCCGGTTTTTCTAATTTCGGCAGTAACTGGTGAAGGTTTACAGCCGATGTTACAGCAAATTTGGGATACTCTTGATGCTTTGGTTGTTGATGAAGTTGAAGAGATTGAAATACCAGTTTCTAGTTGATCATTTGAATTTTAAAGCATGATTTAAAGCATGATATGGTTCCTAGCGCTCAACCAAAATTAGATTTTATTCCGCCGACTTTTAACCCTTTTATTCTCAGACTTGTTCATTGGTCGTTACCAATTTTACAACGATTTAGGTTGCGACCTTGGTTACCATCAGGAATTACCCAAATTGACATATTAAATGGAAAAATTTTAGTTAATCTTTACCATCAATTCCAGTTAGGAAAAATTCGTTTTATTTTAGCCTTTCGTCATTGTGAAGTAGACGACCCTTTGAGTGGTTTATATTTATTTTCTCGTGGAATACCTCAGATTGCTCGTCAAGAAAAGATTAATTTAAAACTTCCAATTCACAATCATTTTATGTATGACAGAGGTATGACAATCTGGGCTGGTGATTGGCTCGGTTGGTTATTTTCTCAGTTAGGAGGAATTCCCGTACATCGAGGTAAAACTCTAGACTTACAAGCAATTAAAAAAACCAGAGAATTATTAATTAATGGTAAATTTCCTTTAGTGGTTGCTCCAGAAGGTGCGACTAATGGTCATAGTGAAATTATTAGTCCTCTCGAACCTGGTGTTGCTCAATTAGCGTTTTGGTGTGCAGAGGATTTGGCAAAAGCTAACCGGATTGAAAAAGTTATTGTTGTTCCGATTAATATTCAGTATCACTACATTAATCCTCAATGGTCAAAACTAGATTGGTTGTTAAGTAAATTAGAAACAGATTGTGGGTTATCAAAACAAACATTAGGAATTGCCACTACAGAACAACAAGAAAAATTATATTCACAACGTTTGTTGCGATTGGGAGAGTATTTACTCTCAGAAATGGAAGAGTTTTATCGTTGTTTTTATCATCGTCATTTACCAGATTTATCTGAAGATTGTGATAGTCGAGAAGAGAATATTACTATTAGATTAAAAAATTTATTAGATGTATCTTTACAAGTAGGAGAAGAATATTTTGGCATTAAGAAAACGGGAAATATTATTGAGCGCTGTAGACGTTTAGAAGAAGCAGGTTGGAATTATATTTATCGTGAAGAACCGAATACATTTAAACATTTATCTCCTGTCAAAAAAGGGTTAGCAGATTGGATTGCAGCAGAAGTCGATTTACGAATGCTGCATATGCGTTTAGTAGAAAGTTTTGTGGTCATGAAAGGTACTTATATTCAAGAAAAACCTTGTTTTGAAAGATTCGCCGAAACAACATTAATTTTATTTGATGCCATTGCCAGAATTAAAGGAAATATTAATCCTCGTCGTCCCCGTTTAGGATTCCGTAAATCAACAATTACCGTCGGACAACCAATTGACGTTAGCGATCGCGCTACTGTTTACCGACAAAACCGTCAAGGTGCAAAGCAAGCTGTAGCTCAATTAACTCAAGATTTAGAAACGGCTTTGAAAGAAATGATTTTTTAACAGGTAAGAGGCAAGAGGTAAGAGGTAAGAGGCAAGAGGCAAGAGGTAAGAGGCAAGAGGTAAGAGGCAAGAGGCAAGAGGCATTTATGTTAAGGGTCAACTGTCAACTGTCAACTGTCAACTCACTGTCAACTGTCCACTAACTCCTGAGCTAGTCTTCACAAAACTTTGTATGCTGGTAAAAAGAGTTATTGATATTTTTTTATAAGCTTGTGCAGGAAGATTTTAGATTAATCGTTGATTTGGTTTCGGTTCTCGCTGTTGCTGCGGGTGGGGGACTGTTTGCTTCGCTTTTGGGTTTACCTGTGTTATTGGGGTATCTCGTGGGTGGGATGCTTATAGGTCCCGCTGGATTTGGATTAATTAAAGAATTTATCCAAGTAGAGACTTTAGCACAGTTTGGTGTGGCTTTCTTGCTGTTTGCGCTGGGAGTAGAATTTTCCTTCGCAGAACTTAATAAGGTTAAGAAAATTAGTTTGGGTGGTGGTGGTTTACAAATTATTTTAACCATCGCAATCACGACTCTGGTATCGGTGGGGGTAGGTTGGGTAGATTCCCCGGTTCAAGGTGTGTTTTTGGGAGCAATTTTATCTTTGTCTTCCACTGCGGTGGTGCTAAAGTGCTTGATGGAACGCAATGAAACGGAAACTCCCCACGGACAGGTAATGTTGGGAATCCTAGTGGTGCAGGATTTAGCATTGGGATTGATGTTAGCGGTATTACCCGCTCTCGATCAACCAGCGGAAACTCTTGCGATTGCGGTGTTAATGGCTCTGTTAAAGATTGGTTTATTCGCTGCGGGTGCTGTAGCTACAGGTATTTGGCTGATTCCCCCTTTATTACGATTGCTAGCTCAGACAGAAAGCCGAGAGTTGTTTTTATTGGGTGTGGTGGCGTTGTGTTTGGGAATTGCTCTGTTAACGGAACAGTTAGGACTTTCCATTGAAATGGGGGCATTTGTCGCCGGTTTGATGATTTCCGAAGTCGAATATGCCGACCAAACTTTAACTTATGTGGAACCGTTGCGGGATATTTTCGCTAGTTTATTCTTTGCTGCTGTCGGGATGTTGATTGATCCGATATTTTTATGGAAAAATCTAGAGTTAATTTTGGGGTTGGTGACGCTGGTATTTATCGGTAAATTTTTAATTATTACTCCTTTAGTTAAAATATTCCGCTATCCCCTAAAAACGGCTTTAATTTGTGGTTTGGGACTAGCTCAAATTGGTGAATTCTCCTTTGTGCTTGCTAGTGAAGGTCAACAATTAGGGCTAGTATCTCGCCGAGTATATTTACTGATATTAGGTACAACGGCAGTAACATTAGTCTTAACGCCCTTCGTACTGCGTTTACTGCCAATTTTATTTGACTGGGCAGAAACAATGCCTTGGTTACAACCCTATCTCAACGGTGAAGGAAAACCCCTCGACGTAGCTGACGATTTACCAATTAAAGACCACATCATAGTTTGCGGTTACGGTAGGGTCGGTAAAAACTTAGTAAAAGTACTACTTTCTCATCAACTGCCCGTAATAGTTATAGACCAATCCGAACGGATAATTCAACAGTTACGAGAAGCCAAAATACCTTATGTATACGGAAATTGCGTCAGTTTTCATGTATTAGAAACAGCCGGAATCAATCGCGCCAAAGCAATGGCGATCGCACTTCCCGATCCGATGAGTACTCGTCTGGCTCTACGACGGGGTTTAGAATTATTCCCAGAATTAAATATAGTCGTCCGTGCCACGAATAATAAAAATATTGAAGCACTTTACCAATTAGGAGCGCGAGAAGTTGTACAGCCAGAATTTGAAGCTAGTTTAGAAATGGTTTCCTTTCTGTTAACAGATATTGGTCTTTCAGCAATATTGGTACAACAAGAGATTCAAGAAATCCGTCAACGTCACTATCTAGATTTTCGTCCCGAACAATCAGCCTCCGAAGCAGCCCGTGCTTTACGACGTGCTACAGCCGATTTAAACAAACGCTGGTATACTTTACCAACAAACTCTCCCTTAGTCGGAATGACCTTAGAACAAGCCGATATGCGCTACTTAACCGGAGTAAGTTTAATGGCAATTCAGCGCACCGCAGGAGAAGAAATTGATTATCCCGACGCTAAAACTATTTTAGAACAAGGAGATCGGCTTTTAGTAGTTGGTTCATCCGAAGAAATAGCCGCATTAGAAGAATTCGCATCGGGAAAAGCCACCGTACCGGGAGAAAACAGCGCTTGTCAGTGGGTAAAACTCGATTCGGAATGCCCAGTGTTAGGTAAAAGCCTTGCCGATTTAGACATCCGCAGACAATACGCTGTAGAAATACAAGCAATCAGAAGGGAAGGAAAATTTCTTCGCTATCCTGAAAGTAAAACCCGACTACAAAACCGCGATCAATTATTATTGTGCGGTAGATTATCAGCTTTAAATAAACTAGAAGAACTATTTTCCTGCCAAAATCAGCCAGTATTATCAATTCCCATCGTCAAAGCCGCAGAATTAGAAGCATTACGCGAATATTTGCCATTGGATGATTTACGGGAATAGAAGACTTTCGGGACAAGGGGATTAACTGTCAACTCCCAACTCCGGTACAGACGTAGCATTGCTACGTCTCTACAACTCTCTCAGATAAGCGATTGCTTGCTTCCAGACGGTGGTTTTTTGATTATCTTTTTCCATGACACAGAAACACTGTGAGTCTTGCCATAAAACTGTTCCTGCGATCATATCCCCAGTTATTAGCTTTAATTCAACTGATGTATTTTCTTTGATTAACCTTTGAACTTGTTTGATGCTAGGTAATGAGGTATCGAATTCTGTCAACATTTTGTATATGAATGGTAGATAGTGGTTAATAGATAGTTGATAGTGATTGGTGGTTGGTAATACTTCACAACTAACCACTAACAACTAATAACTGTAATAATTCATCTAATAGACAAATGGCAATTGAATTTACTAAGTATCAGGGTTTAGGTAACGATTTTATTTTGATTGATAATCGCTCAAGTTCCGAGCCTGCGGTGACTCCAGCCCAAGCTATTCAACTGTGCGATCGCCATTTTGGTATCGGTGCTGATGGTGTCATTTTTGCGTTACCTGGTGAGCATGGTACTGACTATACGATGCGGATTTTTAATTCGGATGGTTCGGAACCGGAAATGTGTGGTAATGGTATTCGCTGTATGGCTGCTTTTCTGGCTGAATTGGAAGGAGACACCTCCAAAAGCGATAAGTACCGCATTCACACTCTAGGGGGTACAATTACGCCTCAATTGATGTCCGATGGTCAAGTTAAGGTGGATATGGGGATTCCTAGATTAACTGCGGATGAAATTCCTACTACTCTTACAGTCGAAACTGAAAAGGTGATTAACCAAACCCTGGAAGTTGCGGGGAAATCTTGGGATGTCACCTGTGTAAATATGGGTAATCCTCACTGCATTACTTTTGTGGAAGACGTTGCTGCAATTGACTTAGAAAAAATTGGTCCGCAATTTGAACATCACCCAGTTTTCCCCGAAAGAATTAACACTGAATTTATTCAAGTTATAAATTCTACCTACGTAAAAATGCGAGTATGGGAACGCGGTGCGGGTATTACTTTAGCTTGTGGTACGGGTGCTTGTGCATCCTTAGTTGCTGGAGTATTAACAGGAAAGTGCGATCGAACAGCCACCGTAGAACTTCCCGGAGGCCCGTTATTAATCGAATGGTCAGAAATTGACCAGCGAATTTATATGACAGGGCCTGCTCAAAAGGTCTTTACTGGCAAATTTTAAGTTTATCAGAAGTCGGGTTTTAGATTAAAAACCCGACTTCTAACCCCCACGACAAATCTTGAACAATTCGGGTTTTAAATTACTCCTATTCCCCTCAAAAATTACCTATTTCTCTTTATCTCTTTCCTTTACTCACATCTTGCACCCTACGCATAATTAACTAGATAATCAAAAATATAAATAAAAATATTACTAAAAGAAAAATATAATATTTTAGTCCATTTTAATGGACTTCTGCTATTAGACTGGGACTTGCAGTCCCAGGCGGGTAAGAATGAAGTCAAACAATCAGTAATTATTTTGAGTTAGGAGTTTTGATGGTGCAAGATATGAATTTGCGTTCTCTGCGTCTAGAAGGGTTTTTTTTAATCGGTAATCTTCTGCCGGGAAGGGAGTAAATATGTGTAATATAAGACAATCATCATCAAAACCCGACTTCTTACCCCTAGGAATGATAACGGAGACTGCAAATTGAGTTCACCTGTGTTTAAATATCGCTTAGTGCTGCTAGCAAACATCATAATTATCATTCCTTTGGGTTACATAGTTAGATTTTCTCAAGGATTAAATCCAGCGTGGCTGCATGATGCTTTAGGAGCCGTTGCCTACGAAATATTCTGGATATTATTATTTGCCTTTCTTTTACCAAGAGTTTCGCTGTTACGGATTGCGATTGCAGTTTGTCTGACAACTTGCGCTCTCGAATTTTTGCAGCTATGGAAACCACCATTTTTACAAGCCGCTCGTTCTACTTTACCCGGTAGACTGGTTTTAGGAAACACTTTTGTTTGGACAGATTTTCCCGTTTACTTCGTTGGTAGTTTTCTCGGATGGTTATGGGTACGCTTTTTAAAGGTTGAAGGTTAAAGGTCAAAGGTTGAAGGTTGAAGGTTGAAGGTTGAAGGTTGAAGGTTAAAGGTTGAAGGTTAAAGAATTTTTAATTACTAATTTTTAACTGATTATTTACCCAACTGTATCTTAAATATCTTGCAAAATTATTGAAAATTTTTTATAGAGTACAAGGCTTTTATTAACTGTACAATCTAAAATCTAAAATCTAAAATGGTATGATGCGAAAACTTTATTTTTTACTTCCTGGGACAGATGGTAAATTTGCTTGTGGTGGTTTATGGGCAGAATTAAAAACTCTAAATCTTGCTCAACAAATATGTGATGCTGATGTGGTGACTTACCGTCAAAGGGAAAAAGACAAGCTTTTTTTAGATGATGTACTCCAACAGCAAAATTTAAACGATGTCATATTTATAATTAGCTGGGGATTTGATGTTGCAAAACTTGCTCCCCGTCTCAAGTCTTATCATGTTGTTTATCATGCTCATAGTGCTGGTTATGGTTTTAAACTTCCGGCAAGTATTCCGATTATTACCGTTAGTCGAAATACTTTAGGATATTGGGGACAATTATCACCCCATTCTCTAATTTATTATTTACCAAATCAAATTAGCGATGAATTCAACAATCGAAATCTTGAACGAGATATTGATGTTTTAGTTTTAGCGCGGAAATCATCGCAATATTTAATCAAAGATTTAGTTCCAGCATTGCAGCAAAAGTGTAAATTAGAGTTTGTTGATTACTATATAGATGATATTCAAACCTTATTTAATCGAACTAAAATTTACATTTATGATTCCGCTGAATACTGGGCGCAACAGCAAGTAACAGAAGGATTTGGCTTACAACCGATGGAAGCTTTGGCTTGTGGTTGTCATGTTTTTTCCAGCGTGAATGGTGGACTTTCTGATTATTTAGACCCTGGATTTAATTGTAATAAAATTGCCGTCTATTCTCAAGAATATGATATGCAACGTATTCTTAAATTACTGCAAAATTGGTCAGCTTTAACTTTACCTGAAAGCTTTTTTCAAGAATATCGTCGTGAACATATTATTCCCCGATTTGAAAACATTTTAGCTGAATTAAACGATTTCTTTGACCACAAACAAAATCAGACTTCCAATATTAAACCATTAACAAAAATACGCATGGCGAAATTATCTACACAAAGAATAATTAATAAGGTAAAAAAGAAATTACAATAACACCCTTCCATCTTAATCGCGAACATATCAATTATAGCGGTTTTCGCTTGGATAGAATATAGATGAACCTCACCCCCTTCCCCTCTCCTTGTTAAGGAGAGGGGTGGAAGCAGAGGGGTGAGGTTGGGAGTGTATTGGACTCAACTGAAAACTGCTATATGTAGAGACGGGGTGTTTTGCAACGTCTCCGTAAATTTAGATATATACCGATAATTCTGTGGAATAGTATAAAAATAAACCAATTCAAGAGGAATAAAATTAATGAGTCGTAGATTATTGGTAACAGGTGGTGCAGGGTTTATTGGTTCCAATTTCGTCCATCATTGGTGTGAAAAATACCCTTCGGATAGGATAATAGTATTGGATGCCCTTAGCTATGCGGGAAATCGCGCTAATAATAGTTATTTAGAAGTAAAAGATAACTTTCGATTTATCAAGGGAGATATTTGCGATACTTCCCTAATTAAAGAACTTTTAGAAACAGAAAAAATAGATACTATCGCTCATTTTGCTGCTGAATCTCATGTCGATAGATCAATTTTAAGACCTGGTGCTTTTGTCGAAACCAACATTGTGGGAACCTACACACTTTTAGAAAATTTTCGTCAGTATTGGTTAGCGAAAAAACAACCTGAAAATTATCGTTTTCTACACGTTTCTACCGACGAAGTTTATGGTAGCTTAAGTCCAAAAGACCCAGCTTTTACCGAAACTACAGCTTATGCTCCCAACAGTCCTTATTCAGCATCCAAAGCTGGTAGCGACCACTTAGTTAGAGCTTACTATCATACCTATAAATTACCCACAATTATTACCAATTGTTCTAATAATTATGGTCCCTATCAATTTCCAGAAAAACTAATTCCCTTAATGTGTATTAACGCTTTATTAGGTAAATCATTACCAGTTTACGGTGACGGGAAAAACGTCCGAGATTGGCTTTATGTTGGAGACCATTGTACTGCTTTAGATGTAGTGATTAATCATGGATTACCAGGAGAAACTTATAATATCGGTGGTAATAACGAAGTTGAAAATATTAACCTCGTTCATATGTTGTGCGGATTAATGGATAAATTAGCACCTGATTTACCAGTAAAACCTTCAGAAAAATTAATTACCTTTGTTAAAGATAGAGCGGGACATGACCGCAGATATGCAATTGATGCAACTAAAATTAAAACTGATTTAGGTTGGACACCTTCAGTAACCATTGAAGAAGGCTTGCTTCTAACCGTACAGTGGTATCTGAACCATGGTGAATGGTGGAAACCTTTATTATCTCAAGAATACCAGGATTATTATCTTAAAGTTTACAGTAATTAGTTCGTAGTAAGGGCTTTAGCCCTTTCTTCTTAGGACTAAAGTCCTTACTACGAACCTTTAATTCATTACACCAACGGGACAAGCAACATTAGTTCCACCTAATCCGCAATAACCGTTGGGATTTTTCGCAAGATACTGCTGATGATAATCTTCAGCATAGTAAAATTCTGGAGCATCAAGAATTTCTGTGGTAATATCCCCATAACCAGCAGACTTCAAAGCTTGTTGATAAGAATCTTTTGATGCTTGTGCTAACTTCTTCTGTTCTTCAGAATAAGTGTAAATTCCCGAACGATATTGAGTTCCACTGTCATTACCTTGACGCATTCCTTGAGTAGGATTGTGGCTTTCCCAAAAAGTTTTTAACAGTTGTTCGTAACTTACTTTTTTGGGATCATATACAACTAACACAACTTCATTGTGACCAGTCATTCCACTACACACTTCTTTATATGTAGGATTAGGGGTTGAACCAGCAGCATAACCTACAGCAGTAGTATAAACTCCGTCTAACTGCCAGAATTTACGCTCCGCACCCCAAAAACATCCCATCCCAAATACAGCTTTTTCCATACCTTCAGGAAAAGGAGCCTTGAGACGATTACCGTTAACATAATGTTTTTCAGGTACTTGCATCGATTCTGCTCTTCCCGGCAAAGCTTCTTGGGGAGTAGGTATAGTCAATTTTTTACCAAGTCCAAATAATCCCATTGTTTATAACTCTTATTTGTGAAAAACGTCTTAACCTTCCTTCATATTTTAAATACTTTGTGGCAAATTATGCGAGTGTGGAAGATACGACAAAGGTCAAAGGTCAGAGGTTAAAGGTCGGAGGTTAAAGGTTAGAGGTTAAGGGTTGAAGGTTTTACACATGATGATAAATAAACCTCTACTAAAAAGAAAAACCCGGCTTCATCAAGAAACCGAGTTGAAGATAATCCACTTGTGACAAATAGTTATCTTTCTACTTATTTACGCTGTTATATCGGACTGATTTTTACGCTTTTTGTAAAACATCGCACCCAATCCACTCACTAATAACGAACCTAAGATAGTGGTAGGTTCGGGAACTTCTTTAACTTCTACAGCTTTTAAGAAGTATTCGTTTCCTGTATCTTCACCGACACTGAAACCTAAAACTGTACCCTTTGCATTGAATGAAGTAAAGTCGAAACTTCCGATACCTGTATCAATTGCGTTACCACCAGGAATTGCAGCGGCAACTAATTCGTTTCCATCGACAAATAATTTAAAATCATCGTTGGTATCAACTTTAGTAAAGGTAGCAGAAATTAAACTGACTAATTTATTGAAGCCTAAATTAAGTGTCTCTTTTTTACCTAAAGCATTACCATCGATTTCATTACGTTCCCCTTCTCCACTCGTAACCCCGAAGCCATTTTCATCTTGAAAAACATTACGAATCTCACCATTACGAGTTATTCCAGTTGCAGTTACCTCTAAATCTTCTTTCTTCAGAGTAAATAATGGAGCTTGTTGTGAGGGTGAACCGCTAAAATCAAATGTGATTGAGGCGGCTAAAGCTGCTGAAGTTGTTGTTAAAGCTATTGTCGCAGCGCCAGCGGTAGCGATGGATATTCTTTTTAAGATGGATGAAACAGACATATCTATAGTTCCTGTAAATGGTTAGAAATCATGATTTTAAAATTAATCTTGCAGAGTTCGTAACTATCATATTTACTAATAATTTAGTCATCACTGCCGAAAAGATTAATTTTGTTGTAAAGCACCAATTTAATTACTAAATACGTAACTTGAAATAGATAAATCTAAATCTGTAGATGACAAAATCACTCAGTCAAAGCAACTTCAAAGTAAGAACACTGAAAATTACTTTTCCCAAGGAAAAATATCATATATTTATTACGTACTTTCGTTGTCATTACGGTAGATGAACCGATTTTAAATTACATTCACGTAATTAAGTATGATTATGCGCTAGATTTGATTTTTATTGATAAAGTGATTGTAAAAAAAGAATATTATTTTGATTAATTACCAGCAATCATACTTAAATAAGGTTTCTTTCTGCGACCATATTTCAATGCCTCAAATCAATGAGACGATAAAGAAGGTTATAAAGTCCCGGAGGTGTTTGAATGTTCTATTTACTCCGACTGCTGCTA
Source organism: Rivularia sp. T60_A2020_040 (assembly GCA_015272215.1). Classification (GTDB taxonomy): domain Bacteria; phylum Cyanobacteriota; class Cyanobacteriia; order Cyanobacteriales; family Nostocaceae; genus Rivularia. The sequence goes on from JACYMD010000007.1 coordinate 59,402, forward strand.
AAGCTGAATTTCCCGGATGTTCGACTAATCACTATTTCTGAATTTTTGCAATCGTCGAAGCGTCAAACTTCACCAACTCCATTAATTATTGATGCTCGTTCACCAGAAGAATACGCAGTCAGTCATCTAAAAAAGGCACAACTGATTGAAACTGATAATTTAGATAAAATAATACTTTCGGAAGTACCTTTAGATAAACCCATTGTGGTTTACTGTTCTATCGGCTACCGCAGTGGAAAACTTGCTCAACAACTTTCCTCCGCAGGATATGAAAATGTTTTTAATTTGAGCGGCGGTATTTTCCAATGGATAAATCAAGGAAATCCTGTATTTCAAAATCACCATCAAGTAGAAGTTGTCCACCCTTTTAATTCAATTTGGGGAAAATTACTCAAATCTAAATATCATGCTTACAAGGTAGTATAAGTGTCTCACTTACGCTGGTGGGTGGTACTCCTATCCCTCTCGATAATTACCTCTTTCCTCTGCGCTCTCTGCGTCTCTGCGGTTTTTTTTTTCTCCCTGGGGGAGACGCTGCGCGAACGGTAATCTTTTAACGGGTAGGTGGTAGTATGAGCGTCTCACTCACGCGGGTGGTACTACGAATATCTGTGAAAATAATTAATCTACAAATGTCCTCAGTCTCGATAATTATTCCTACTTTTAACGAAGAAACCAGCTTGGGTAGAACATTGCGTCATCTCGCTTTACTTTCACCACTACCCAAGGAAATCATTGTAGTTGACGGTGGCAGCGAAGATGAAACGCTGATCATCGCAAAAACGGTTTTTGAGTCTTTTTCACCAACTGTAAAAACCCAAGTGTTGAAATCTCCAAGTCGCGGACGTTCGGTACAAATGAACTACGGTGCGAAAGCTGCAACTGGAGATATTTTATGTTTTCTTCATGCTGATACTCGCGTACCCGATGATCTAATTACTTTAATTGAAAACACTTTAGCTGATGTAACGGTTGTTTGTGGTGGATTTATTTCTTTGATGACTGGTTCTCAAACTACTCGTTGGGGTACTTCGCTACACAATTATCTTAAAACTTATTATGCTCCTTTGTTATTTAGACCTCATTTATTTTTCAAAGGTTTGCGCTTGTTATTCGGTGATCAGGTAATGTTTTGTCGTAGTAAAGACTTTTGGCAATGCGGTGGTTTTGATCAAGCGTTACCGATTATGGAAGATGGAGATTTGTGTCGAAAGCTTGCACGTCTGGGAAGAATATGCTTAGTCAACCGTGTGGTGCAAACTTCAGACCGTCGCGTTGCCCGTTGGGGTGCATTAAAAGCCAATGCAATTTATCTATACATCGGCTTCCTTTGGGGAATAGGTGTTAATACTAACTACCTTAAGCAGTTTTATCAGGATATTCGCTGATTTTTCGCCACAATATTAATTTTTAAATCATCGCATATTTTCGCGGCTACAAACGTATTAATTATTAACGAGTTTAATTTAGATAATTTGAACTAAATGATTTGTATCAGTATTATCTTGCAAAATTCAAGTCAAAAATATCTAATGTTTGGCATATTGTAGTCAAATTTACATTTGTCTTTATTCGCCAAATATTCATACTGAAAAATAGGAAATAAATAGAACATGAAAATCAATAAGATTGTTTGTAGTTTTGCGATCGCGACAACTTTGTTGACCGGAATCTCATTTAAAGCTAGCGCTCATCAACCTTTAGGTATAGTTACTCGCAGAAGCGAAGTTCAGCCAGAAGGAAGCGCACGTCAAATTCAAGGTACATTTGTTCTAGAAAACGTCACAGAATATCCTTTAGTACTACAAATACAGCCTCTTGAAACTAAATCGTATAATTTTAAATTTAGCGAAGAAAAATTACTGCTTAAACCAGGTCAATCAGCACCAGTAAAATTTCAAGGTGGAATTAATGAAGATGGAAAATGGCAAATTAATGTAGAAATTAAACAGTTGAGTGAAGAAGGTGTACTTGCAGGGAGACACACTGTTGATTTGTATTTTTTAGTCAAAGAAGGCAAATATCAAGTTTCTACCTATGAAAAGTTGTTTCTGACTCCGGATATTCGGGATTCTCAATTGGGTGATTCTTTTGAATCTATCGTCGATGATGGTTCTATACCCAAAGCTCCGCAAACAGTTAAGCGTCCGCGTATGGAACAATTGTTGGAGATGAATAAAGAAGCAATTTTTAAAATTCCTACAGAAACAGAAGGGAAGGAAAGACCTAGTACCGAACCGATTAGAACTATTAAGCCAGGATTAATTAGACAACCAATTCTTAAGCCTAGCCCTATTTTTAAACCAAATTCCGATACCAACCGTCTCAAAGCTACCACTATTAACGCAAAAGGTCGTTTCTCTTGGAAAGGTACAGATAATCAGTTGCATCCAGCTTTTGGATGGAGAGTACGTGCATGGCAAAAAGATGGTAGTAGCTGGAAGAAAGTTGCAGAGGATTGGATACAGTCTAATGGTTCTTGGCAATTACAATTTCCTAAATCTTCAGGGACTGTAAAATTCCAATATGTTGCTTTTAACGACTTCTTCACACCGCAAAATTCTTCTGGAGATACTTACCGTTGGGTTGGACCTCAGAGAAATAGTATTAGTACCAATCATGATGAAGGTGGTTGGATTGCAGATACAGCGAATGGTGCAGTGAGAGGTTTAGGTGAAATCTACGACGAGGGAATGAATCTTTGGTCTAAGCTCTATTGGAATGGGAAAATTAATCCTTTACGGAAGAAGTCCATCGACGTGATTTTTCCTAACACCACTTATGATTGCGGAAATGGAAGCGGTAATCCTTGGAGTTGTGCGAATACTGGAGGTAAAATTTGGCTGATTCCGTCTCATGCAACTCGTAATGGAGTCATGCAGCATGAACTATCCCATCAAATCAACTATGAATATTGGAATAACAAACTACCTCCCAATTCTGGTGGTTCCCATAGTTTAGGTAGCTGCTATACTCCTGGATTAGCTTTAACTGAAGGATTTGCTAACTTTATGGTTTTCTGGACGCAAGCACCGAGAAACTCTGCTCCAAGTGCTGGTTTTGATTTTGATGTAGAAAACCCGACATTTGCTTGTAAAAACCCTTTAAACCTTAATGAATCTTGGGTAGCAGCAACTTTCTGGGATTTACACGATACCCGTCCTGATGGTAAAGATAATCTCTGGTTTAATCATGAAGGTGCAGTTCCCGGAATTTATTTACGTACAGGGAAGAAAAATAGCATGGCAGATTTTTATGAGATTTACCGTAATGCTGCCAATACTGAACATCGTACTATTATTGACGATATCTTTAAGCAAAATTACATTATTCCGTAACTTGACATTATTAGTTTGAACTGCGGAATCCGGGTATCCGGTTATGAATCTAGATTTTGAGACGTAGCAATGCTACGTCTCTACAAAATTTCCGCATTTTTACAATTAATAGGTCACATTTTTGACTATTAAATATAAAACATAATAACTATGTTTGATTACATATTCTTGTTATAACCAGCTTTGGACGATTTTTTATTAAATCAACATTCTCTGACAAATGTAAATATTAAAACCTTGAGAATGTCTGATAAATCACAAAATAGTGATAACATTCCTTAGTTATATTCTGTGGGAATGTGAATGAAAACAAATCAACTTGATTTGTTCTCACCGTCGGAAATTCAGGGAGCAATAATTAATAGAACTCCCGTGTTATTGATGGATGTGAAAGCTTTAAAAAAATGGAAAAAGCAAATATCCGTCCATCAACAACAAGTGAGAACAAGTGAACCTGTAGTGCAAGTAGCTTTATTTGAAGTGTCATCAACACAGGTTGATCCGGATATCATAGATCCGTTTGAATTAAAACCTTGTTCACTATCATTTTATCGCTTACCAGCAGACAGTCCCGGTCAAGCTTGTGTTTACTTTGTCATCGATATGGCTGCTAATTTATTGTTGTACGTTGGTGAAACCTGTAAATCGAATCATCGCTGGAAGGGAATACACGATTGTAAGCGGTATATTGAAAAATATCAGGACTTACATTATCAATACGGTTTGAAAACAGCAGTTAACATCGCTTTTTGGTGGGATACACCCTCAGCTACCAGGGCGCGACAAAAGTTAGAATTAGCATTGATTCAAAAATGGAAATCCCCTTTTAACAAAGAAAATTGGAAGCTTTGGGGACAACCTTTTGGGTAAATTAGTTAGTACCACCGGAGTTAAGAGTTAGTACCACCGGAGTTAGGAGTTGATTGTCAACTGTCAACTGTCAACTGTCAACTGTCCACTCTCAACTGTTTATAAGCAATTCGCAAACTTTGTACGAGAATGACAAGAGATGCGATCGCCATTAGTCCACCCCAAAACCAGTAAGGTAAAAACAATTGGCGCTGTATTTGTCCTGTATCGGAAAGTCCTAAAGGTCCTGCGGTACGGGTAAATAAATAATCAAGTTGATGATAGGTACTTATACAAGCTTGCACGCCCAGAAATTGAATGCTAAATCCTTGAAACCAACGGTTTGCTTTAAACCCGATACCCAAGATAATTAGACCTAATAATAAAATTGCTACTATTCCGAACAAGGAACGTACCCAAATTAATACTGAAAATAGTAAAAATCCACCTAATATTTTTAAACTTAGGCTTGCTATCTTGAAACTACGTGATGCTAATATTAACATCGCACCTGCAATCGGTGGTCCCATCGGTCCAGCAGCAGCTACGAAAGCAATACCAATCGGACCAAATCTACCGCTGTATTGTGCTACACCAGAACCATTAGGAAAAATTTGTAGTTGCCGAAAGTTTCCTCCTAATAGTATGGCTGCTAAACCGTGACCCATTTCGTGAAACCAAGTAGCTAGAATAGAAAATGGGTATAAAATATAATCACCATAGGGTACTTGCCATAGTGCGATCGTCGCGACAGCTGCTCCAATTAACCACCATATTCCGATACGGTCAACACTGGCGTTTAATCTAGACTCTAAGGATTTAAGATCCATGCTATTAAAGGTTAGAGGTTAAAGGTTAAAGATTCTTATTTTTATATGATAATCTAATCCCTAATACATCATGGGAATAATTCATTAATTCAGAATCTAGTCAAGTAGCTTAAGTATAGTATTTCAATCAATTAAACCGACTTCTCTGGCACGAATTCTAGTAATCATGCGGAGATTTTTTCCTTGATTTTTCAACTCTTCACTATCAATACCTAAAGCTTCTTGGAGATTAAACCAATAGTGACGTACCATCCGCTCGGATACACTGATATGTTGAGCGATTGCTTTATCCTGTAATCCTTCCTGATAAGCTAAATTCAGCAGTTTTAACCACTCTGGTTTTTCTTCCAATCCAAAATTCATCTGAGGAATATCCTTAATATGAGTTACTCCCTGTAAAGCCCATTTGATTCTAATTAATATTTCTTCTACAGAAAGACTTTTATCAACTACTGTAAAACCTCCAGAGTGAGAACAAATCTCATATCTCATCCTGACTAAAGCTTTTATATAGGCGCTTTGTATGACAATATTTAATTGAGGATGGTTTTGGATTATATTCTTGAGCATCTGCATTCCCGTATCAACAGTTGCTTTTTTCCCAGACTGATGAGATATATAAATATCCATAATTACTAAATCAGGATTGAATATCGAGATTTCTTTTAACGCATTTTCCGCTGTTTTAGCTGTAATAATTTCTGCATCTGGATATCTAGAGGTTAGTACATTAAAGGTTCCATGCAAACACAATTCATGATTGTCAATCAACAAAATTTTCTGCGGGATTTTTTCCGATAAATTCTGGTTCATAATGAGTTACTAATATTTCAAAACTTTTGATAACTAAATTACTCAAATCTTCTGTAAATAACATTTATTTGGATATCACACCAGAAACAGAAAAACTCTGCGTTCCTCTGCGTTTAAAAGTCTACAATTAACTCACCCCTTAATGTATTTTTCAGAAACCTACATAGATGTTTCGGAAGTGAATCGGGAAAATTCTGTAAACTTTAACAAAACTTTACAAGAAACCAGCGATAAATTGCCACAAAATGAAAATGATCAGTATATTTAAGATGATAGTGATTGTTGCTTTGAATAGCGATCGCGACTAATACCCCACCCAGAGAACAGCAATACACCCAGCAACCACAGGGAATAAAGTTGTAAAGGGAAAAAGATTAAACCAATAACAGCAGAGCGGAAAGCTGTTTCGAGGGTTTGATCTGCGGGTGAGATTTGTTCAAATTCATCATTAGCAGTATCATCATCAAAAGCTTGGAATGGAATATTGGTAGCTGTAAGAATATCAATTGCATTATTCATATCTGCACGATGCACTTTTAATTTAATCCAGCCCACAGCAACGCTTAAATGCCATGCAAAATTAGTTGTCGCTTCATTGGCAAGTATACAACTGATTCTCGCGGCTTTTAATTGCTGTTCGGCGAGGGATGCTTCAATAGAGTTTGTAAAAGTTGCGATTGTTACAAGTTCATCGTAATTCATCTTTTAATAGGGAATAGGGAATAGGGAATAGGTATTTTTATTATCAGAAATACTAAAGTCAAAAAAAATTACCTACAGAAATACATTATTCAAGACTTTCTATAGCTTTTTTTGATTCCTAATCTTGCATAATGTAAATTTTCATGAAAATTGTGTTAGATAAATTAAGACTTTGCTCGGGGAGGAACTATAAATCAATTATTGCAAAGGTAATAGTTTACTATTTTTGCGGTAAAACATTACCGATTTAAAAAACCGCTGAGCAAAGAAATGAACAGAGATAGCTTTTAAATAAGGATAATGTAGTTTTGCTGAAGGGGTTTTGATCACAAAAACCAGGTTTGTTAAGTATAGATATTTTTAATAAATCTGTTTTTTTCTCGTAAGTTATTTGCAAAAGGTATTTTTATGTCATATTAAAGTGAGTGTTAATGATAGTTATTCTATTTTTTGAATATCTTCTAATTTTGCCAGTAAAAGGTCGCTGATAATTACGCCAATTAACATAGAATATTTATTAAATACAGGAATAGAATAAGTTGTTAACAGAATATCCTCACCAGCTTTGCCAATATCAAAATAAGGAACGCTCCACACAGGTTTTCTTTGCTTTACAGGAACGTCATACCAAACTGTGTTACTGTAACAAAATTCCTTGGCGATATCCTTACTTGCAAATCCATTTTTAACTCTAAAAACGAAAGGACAGGAGGAATATATTTCAGGTGAAAAAGCAAATGCATTACCAAATATTTCCGGATTTTGTTGTAAATGGTTTGTTAAATAAATATATATATCATTAATATCTAAATCGGTATTTTGAAAATAAAAAGCTAGCTCTTCTGTTGCTTTTTCAATAACTTTTCTTGTCTGCTCTCGATAGTTGACAACTTTTCTATTTTTTAAAATAGCAAGATAGGTTTTTAAAAAGCAGACATCAAAATTAACATTGCTAAAAATATTACTCATTTTGGCTGAATTATATTAACAGTTCATCAATGAATTAATGATGCACCACCACTAATTGTTGATTCGGGTGCATCATCGTATTTAAATAACAGTGACTCTGAAAAACTAAGTCACTTATTATCACTGAAATCTAGCTGAATTAAGGGAATGTGGGAGCTAGGAATTAATTTGATTTATTCCTAGCTTAGTAATATCACACAATCAGTTTGTACAGTAAAAATATAAATTAAAAAATGCTTTATTTATACGAATTTTTGGTAAATCTTTTGATATTTAAGTCCGCCAGGGATTAAAAATCCCTGTCTAACAGCTTAAGTCCATTAAAATGGACTACAAATAAAACATAAATATGTATTTATTTGTAATGTGCAAGATTTATGTTCGGGCACAGTCAACAATTACCAATTACCTATTACCAATTACCAGTCAACAATATTTACAATAAACGCAACTGTGTATTTTCACTAATCATAGAAACTTCATTATCTGCTGAATCAAACAATTCTTCTTCTTGGGGGCTTAATAAATTATGTGCTGCTTCTAACATTAGATTAGCAATATCTTGGAGGTCTTCACGGTTGTTTAAATAAGTTTTTAATGCATCCATTGGGTCAATACTGCTACTCGCACTCAATTCTGGAAGACGAGGGCGAGCTAATTGACTAACTAATTCTGGATGAATCGTGTAAGTATGGGCTGGATTTAGTATTTCTTGTAGAGAAGTATTATCAATTAAATCCAACTGTTCCGAACGCAATTTGTAAACCAACCTAACAACCGCATCTTCGATATTATTTTTGGCTACAGCTTTTGAGATTGCCGTTAATGGATTTTCGGTTTTGGATACATCTACTTCGATGGTACGGAAAGCACGGACTGATAAAGGACAAAATTCCCATTTAGCGCTACCGGATTCAACTTCTACCATTACATAGCCTTTATCTTCCTTTTCTTCACTAAAATCAACTCGTTCGATACTTCCAGGATATATCACGGGAGGTTTATTAGACTTATTCAAATTTTGGTGACGATGTACGTGTCCTAAAGCAACATAATCGAAACATGGACGTGTCAGCAAAGATAAAGGAAGAGTAAAGCCTTTACCTACAGCTAAAAAACGTTCTGCTCCCAAATTAGCATTATCTGCCATTAAATGAGCTAAAAGTACAATTGGTACATCTGGATCGAGACGACGGATTTCCGCTTCTAATACAACTTGTAAACGTTGTGTTAACAGTTGATTGATTTCTCCAATCGATAAACCTTGAGTTTCCTGACGTGTCATTAAAGCAGAACGAGTCAACCAAGGTAAAGTAATTACCTGTATCGCACCGCTACGAGTTTGAATGTAGTGCGTATCTAAAGTATCTCCAACTACCACGCCAGGTACACCCAAAGTGCGGTAAATACATAGACTCGCTCCACCTTGTCCCTGAGAATGTTGGTCATGATTCCCTACAAGTAGAACTGTGGGAATTTGAGCATCAACCAAGCGACGAAATTGACCAGCAAAAGCTTGCTGTACATAAGGTGGAGGCGTTGCGTCGGGGAAAGCATCACCACCAAACAACACCAAATCGACTGGTTCTGAGATAGCGCGATCAATACATACAGATAAAGTTTTGACAAAATCTTCCAAACGTGTATTTAAACCAGTTTCTGGATTAACACGTCCGTGGGTAAAGCCGCTTCCCATGTGAATATCAGAAAGGTGCAGGATTTTAATCATAGTTGACAGTTGACAGTGGACAGTTGACAGTTGACAGTGGACAGTTGACAGTGGACAGTTGACAGTGGACAGTTGACAGT
>JACYMD010000120.1 GCA_015272215.1 Rivularia sp. T60_A2020_040
TTATCAGGCTTACTTTTCCTAGAACAAAACTCAGTCTATGACCGTGCAAAGTATAATTGACGAAATCGCGATTCACCACCAACGCTGAAAGCGGCTAAACGTGAGATTCCGTCGTAAAACCATTGATAACGATAGCTTAAGTCTCGAAGAATTGTAGCCACAATATATTTCCCTGGTATTAATTTATGTATTTAATAAAGATATATTGTTAACATTAGTAAAAAAGTTAAAAAAATTGGGGACTAATACTACTATGGGTCGTGTAGGCATTTTATTACTTAATCTTGGTGGACCGGATAAGCTTGAGGATGTTCAACCTTTCCTTTTCAATTTGTTTTCCGACCCAGAAATAATTCGCCTACCTTTTCGTTGGCTGCAAAAACCTTTAGCTTGGTTTATTTCTACACGAAGAACCCAAACGTCTCAAGAAAACTACCGTAAAATCGGTGGTGGCTCTCCGTTACGACAAATCACCGAAGCTCAGGGGGAAGCTTTAAAAGCTCAGTTAGCTGAAATTGGAGAAGATGCCAGTATTTATGTGGGAATGCGTTATTGGCATCCTTACACAGAGGAAGCTATTGCCCAGATTGTTGCTGATAAAATTGAAAAGTTAGTAGTTTTACCACTTTATCCCCAATTTTCGATTAGCACCAGTGGTTCAAGTTATCGACTTTTAGAACAACTTTGGCGAGAAAATCCGAAATTACAACAGATTGAATATTCTGTAATTGCTTCATGGTACAAGCAACCTGGTTATCTGCAAGCCATGGCAGAATTAATCAGGCAGGAGATAGACCAATTACCCAATCCAGATCAAGCTCATATCTTTTTTAGCGCTCATGGAGTTCCTAAAAGCTATGTGGAAGAAGCTGGTGATCCTTATCAGCAGGAAATTGAGGAATGTACTCATTTAATCATGCAAACTCTCAATCGACCATTACCCCATACTTTAGCTTATCAAAGTCGTGTCGGTCCGGTGGAGTGGCTGCAACCATATACAGAACAAGCTATTGAGGATTTAGCACATCAAGGCGTTAAAAATCTAGTAGTTGTACCTGTAAGTTTCGTTTCTGAGCATATTGAAACATTAGAAGAAATTGATATTGAGTATCGCGAAGTTGCTGAAGAAGCCGGAATTGAGAACTTTCGACGGGTACCAGCATTGAATGTACATCCAGTATTTATTAAAGCTTTAGCTGATTTGACTGTGGATGCCTTGAATTCTCCGAGTATTTCACTTTCTCAAGTCAATCAGATGAAGAAAAAAGTTAAAATGTATCCTCAAGAACGATGGGAATGGGGTATTACAACTTCTGCTGAAGTTTGGAATGGAAGGGTAGCCATGCTTGGTTTTATTGCTTTGATGATTGAAATACTCACCGGACATGGTTTATTACACGCTGTCGGACTTTTGTGAGTGGGTAATCGGTAATCGGTAATCGGTAACCGCCAGCAATAAATTTATAACTTATTACTCCCTTCCCGGCAGAAGATTACCGATAAAAAAACCCTTCTAGACGCAGAGTACGCAGAGGAAAGAGGTAAAGAGAGATAGGTAATCTTAAAGCGGAATGGGAGTAATTCTCACTTCGAGAACTATTTCCCAATTACCAATTCTAATCACGGATTAAAAAGGATTTCACTGATTTCACGGATTTCAATTACCAATTACCAATTATCAATTACCAATTCTAATCACGGATTAAAAAGGATTTCACTGATTTCAATTACCAATTCTAATCACGGATTAAAAAGGATTTCACTGATTTCACGGATTTCAATTACCAATTACCAATTCTCAATTACCAATTACCAATTCTCAATTCAAATCCCCAAACGTTGATAAATTTGGTCTAGATGCTGTAAATGATTTTGGGGATCGAAACAGCTTTCGATTTCTTGGGGAGATAATTTTTCTGTGACACGATTATCTTTACAAATTAAGTGGTGGAAATTGCCGTCTTTTTTATTCCATGCTGTATGAGCGCTTTCTTGAACTATTTTGTAAGCTTCTTCGCGGTTCATTCCTTTGTCAATTAAAGCTAATAGAACTTTCTGAGAGAATACTACACCGCCGTAACAGTTCATATTCTCCGCCATGTTTTCGGGATACACTAACAAGTTTTTAATTAAGTTAATTGCTTCCCTTAACATAAAATGGGTCAAAATGCAAGAGTCTGGTAAAATTACTCGTTCTACCGAACTGTGAGAAATATCTCTTTCGTGCCATAATGCAACATTTTCTAAGGCTGCAACGGCATTTCCACGAACGATTCGCGCCATTCCCGTTAATCTTTCCGAACGGATGGGATTGCGTTTGTGGGGCATTGCGGACGAACCTTTTTGTCCTTTGGAGAAGAATTCTTCAACTTCGAGGACATCTGTTCTTTGTAAATTGCGAATTTCTACCGCGAAACGTTCCAAGGAAGCTGTAACTAAAGCTAATTGTTGGAGAAAATCAGCATGGCGATCGCGAGAAATAACTTGAGTTGATGCGGTATCTGGTTGGAGTCCGAGTTTTTGACAAGCGAGTGCTTCTACACGGGGTTCAATGTTCGCATAGGTTCCCACAGCACCGGATATTTTGCCAACGGCTATAGTTTGACGTAAGGTATGTAAACGTTGTTGATTGCGTAAGACTTCGGCTAACCATCCAGCGAGTTTAAAACCAAAAGTAATTGGTTCGGCATGAATTCCGTGGGAGCGTCCAATCATTACAGTGTAACGATGTTCGCGGGCTTTTTCGCGAATGACTGTAATTAATTCTTCTTGTTTTTGGACGATTAAATCCAAACTCGCCACCATTTGCAATGCTAAAGCGGTATCTAAGACATCAGAACTTGTCATTCCCAAGTGGATGTAGCGTCCAGAATCACCTACATATTCATTGACATTAGTTAAGAAAGCAATAACATCGTGACGAACTTCGGCTTCAATTTCCAGAACTCGATTAACATCAAAATTTGCCTTAGCCTTAATTTCCCGTACAGCTTCGGCGGGGATATAACCTAAATCGGCTTGTGCTTCGCAAACTGCAATCTCAACTTGCAACCAGGTTTGGAACTTGTAAGTATCAGTCCAAATATTACCCATTTCAGGTAGAGTATAACGCTCAATCACATCCGCCACCGAATACAACTGTTTTATTGTACAGGTAGGTGTTGTCTTTTTGGAAATTATAGTAGTCAGTTGTGAGATTGATTTTTTTCTGACTCTATTCCTTATAAATTTGAAAGCCCTTCTATAAGATTCAAGTTAAAGTCTTGGATTACTTTAGCTGAAACAGCCATTTTGCCTCACGTCTCACCCGGAGGGGAGCGTGAGATGAATTGCGCGTGAGTTGACGACAGTCCTCTGAGTGACCCCCTCGCGTAAGTGAAACAACAGCAAATGATACATTTAATTACTGGGTTCCAATTTAAGGCAAACTACTACCACCAAGTTTACTTGAACAGGTAAAAAAAACTCCAATGATTACGAAATTGTTCAAGAGCTTTTAACAGAGTATGAGTTAATAGTCGATAGCTATGTTCACAGCCTGTAGAAAGACCGCTGAGTTTACAAAGAGCAGAAAAAGTATTATTCAGGTAAAAAGAAAAACCATAGTCGAAAAAATCAATTAATAGTTTTAGCTTGCGTTGGCGGGGTTACCGAGGCAGTATTAGTCCATTTCATTAGTTATGCGGAGTTGTAGAGACGCGGAGGGCGTTCACGCGAAAGCGTCATAGGGCATAATTTCCCGTCTCTACATGGTTTGGGCAATAAACGAACTCATCAAAACTAATGACACAGACTAATAGTATGTATACAAGAGATTCTACTGGTTTCTTATTTTAGTTGTTATCTATTTGATACCAAGGTACGGCATGAACAGAAAGTTCTTGCTGTTGAGGTAATGAAAGATAATAACTAAACCAGCTACTGGCTAAACGAGCAACTTCATCGAAAGCACCTGGTTCATTAAATTGTTGAGAAGCACCAGGGATAATTTCTAGTTGTTTTTTCGATGCTTGAATATGAGTGAAGGCATCTTGATTCATGGCAATTAATGGTAAGTCATTTTCACCTACAATCAATAAAGTTGGAGCTTGTACATAATTGAGAACATCTGATGTTAAACAGGTTTCTCCACTGCGGGAAACTATTGCTCCTACAGACATTGGACGTTGTGCTGCGGCAATTAGTGCTGCTCCTCCACCAGTGCGCTCGCCAAAATAGCCTATTTTGAGATTACTAGTGCTAGGGTTATCGAGCAACCAATCGGTGACACCAATTAATCTTTTTGCTAAAAATTGCACGCTGCTGCTGCAATGCTTGCTTCGTAAATCAATGGCTTCTTCTTCACGAGTGAGTAAGTCTACTAATACAGTTCCAACCCCTGCGGTTTGACGCAAAACGTGAGCAAGGTAACGATTGCGAGTACTATAACGTCCGATACCGTTACCATGTGCAAATATAATAATCGAGCGAGCATTTAATGGTATTACCAATTCAGCCTGCAATTTTACAGCACCGATTGCAATTGAGGCTATTTGTTCTTGAACATTGCTTAAAACATTACTAATCATCCTTTTACCCTCCGAAATCCCCATTTATGATGTGAGTCTCAAAAATTTTTATTTATCTATTTTTATTTATAGAGAAATAATGTGAATATTTTGTGAAGATGCAGTTTTTTTTGTAGGTTTGGCTTATCCTCACAAGTTCCTCAAATTATTTTCCTAAATTTAAAAGTAGAGCCAAAAAGATTGGCTCGCTAAGCAAAGTCGTTATCGCGATCGCAGGGAGCAAATGTATGTCTGAAAAAAACTGGCATCTACCTAAAGAAATAGATAATTTACGCCATCAGATGAATCATTTATTTGATGAGTTGGTTCATGGAAATACACAAAAGACTAATAATCATGCTTTAAATTCTATTCCTCAAGTAGAAAATGCAGTATGGCAACCAGCAATCGAAATCAAAGAAACAGATTCATGTTTGATTTTACAAGTCCAAGTACCTGGTATAGAACCGAAAGATTTGGATATTCATGTAAGTAAAGATGCGGTTTCTATTGCTGGGGAGCATGAAGAACAAAAAGTTCATTATGAAACAGGAATATACCGTTCTGAATTTAATTATGGTCATTTTCAACGCATAATACCCTTACCTATATGTGTTGAACACAAACAGGTAAAAGCCGAAATTCACAATGGACTTTTAACCCTAAATCTACCAAAAATTCATACAGAAAACCATGATGTAATCAAAATAGATTTGACTATGGAAGAAAGAGCAAGAGAAGCAATGATTCAACAGCGTCAACATCAAGAACACCTTGAAGAAACAATGCACTCTCGTACTACTTCAGAGTTAGAAAATTCTAACCATATTGGAATTACAGAAGAAGCAAGAGTTGGAATGAGAAAGCAACGTCAGCATGATGAACACCTAGAAGAAACTATGCATTCTCGCACGCAATCGGAACTTGATGCATCTTCTTCTAATAGTTGAATAAAAATACCAGAATATCCAGGGTGTTTTCTGTTTTGATCAGGTATTGGCATCAAATTGTGCTAAATTTACTTTATTACTTTAGATAGTTATTTAATCAAGTTATCAACGCTTATGGCTATAGTTAATTTGAGATAGTTATTTATGGAACTATGGGTAAATTTACAATTTGCAGATGGTGATTTTCAACAAGGATTTAGAAAAATCCAACTTCAGATAGATGCTTTTTCTAGTCATACTCATTCTATACAATTAAAAATTGAATTAGCTCCAGCCCCGGAAATTCCCTTAAGCTATGAGCGTTGGAAAAAAACTTACGACTTATTAGCTCAACCGAGGAGCAGAGGCTTTAAACAGAACCAAATAACAAATATATCTACAGATGTTTGTTCTGAATACGCTCAATATTTAAAGGAAAAACTTAACCAGTGGCTACTACCAATCAAGTCACAGTTAGAATTAGTAATTCCCTCGAATCTAAATTCGGATATTCGTTTAATTATTAATGCTCAGGAAATTAAATCAGAAATAACCAAAGATATTTTACATCATATTCCTTGGCAAGAATGTAATTTATTTAGAGAAAATTCGGCATCGGAAGTAGCTCTTTGTTTTCAAGATTTATTTTCTTCATCCTGTGAGAAAGTCAAAAAATCAAATTCTGAAACTTTCAGAAGAATCAAAATTATTAGTATTTTGGGTGATAGTCAAAACATTGATACTTCAACTGACGAGGAATTAATTTTAGGTTTAGAAAAACGAGGAGCCGAAACCGTTTTTTTGAAAGAACCCAAACGCGAAGAACTACATCAACTTTGGGATGAACCTTGTGATATTTTATTTTTTGCTGGACACAGTGAATCTCGCGAACATGGGAAAAAAGGGATAATAGCTCTTAATCCCGATGACAGTTTAGATTTAGAAGAAATTCCCCAAACGTTAAAATCAGCAATTAATCAAGGTTTAAAATTAGCGATTTTTAATTCCTGTGATGGATTGGGTTTAGCCCAACGATTAGCAGATTTAAATTTACCTTATGTGATAGTTTGGCGAGAACCAGTACCAGATAAAATTGCTCAGAAATTTCTCAATTTTTTTCTAGCTTCCTATGCAGGTGGAGATTGTTTATTTACTGCGGTATCCAAAGCTAGAGGTAAATTAAAAGAACTAACCGGGTTGTCGGCATCAGAAAAGCCGCTTCCTGGGGTGAGCAGTTTACCGATTATTTGTAAAAACACCTCCGAAGCACCTCCGACTTGGGAAGAATTAGGTGGATTATCTGGTAAATTACCAAAGTCTCCTTATCAAGGTTTATCTGCCTTTAAAGAAGCAGATGCACCGTTTTTCTTTGGACGGGAAAAATGTATTAACGAGTTGCTAGCAGCAGTGAAAAGAAAACCTTTAGTAGCTGTTGTAGGTGCTTCTGGAAGTGGGAA
This sequence comes from Rivularia sp. T60_A2020_040, assembly GCA_015272215.1. GTDB lineage: Bacteria > Cyanobacteriota > Cyanobacteriia > Cyanobacteriales > Nostocaceae > Rivularia. The sequence goes on from JACYMD010000120.1 coordinate 6,934, forward strand.
ATCTTCTGTTGTGTTTGCGGGTTTAGTTCCGAGGTTGCGAACAACGGGAGATGTGGAGATAATTTCTCTTCGTCCAGGGAATAATCCTCTAGGAAATTTAGCGATCGCATTTAATCATCATCACAAATTTTCACCACCATTATCAGTTCAAAATTCATCAGAAAATTCAACGGATACACAAACTACATTAGATCAACTGGTTTTAGAGTTCGACTTGCGACATGATGAGACACAACTAGCTGAGCTAATCAATAATATTATCACCAAAAAACACTTATTACTTATTGCAGACCAATTTGAAGAACTTTATACCCTTGCAGCACCAGAAGAACGTCAGCCCTTTTTAGATGCATTAATCTACACCATCAACAATGCTCCTAGATTTACCCTAATTTTGACATTGCGAGCCGATTTTTATGGTCATGCTTTATCCCATCGTCCTTTTAGTGATGCATTGCAACAGGGAATTTATAATCTTAGTCCGATGAATCGAGAGGAATTGCACAGTGCAATTGAAAAACCAGCCCAAAAAATGAAGGTGGTATTTGAAAAGGGATTAATTGAAACCTTAATTAAAGATTTGGGTAATCAACGGGGACGTTTACCGTTACTAGAGTTTACCCTGACACAACTTTGGCAAAATCCGCGCAGATGGTTTCTCACCCACCAAGCATATCAAGAAATCGGTGGTTTAGAGAAAGCTTTGGCAAATTACGCTGATACCGTCTTAAAACAACTTGCTCCCAGTCAGCAAAAACAAGCCGAACAAATATTTATTCAGTTAGTTTGTCCAGGTGAAGGTACGGAAGATACTCGACGTGTCGCAACCCGCAAAGAAGTTGGGGAAGCCAATTGGGATTTAGTTAAATTTTTAGCTGATGAGCGTTTAGTAGTGACTGGTTGGGATGATACACTGAAAATCGAAACCGTAGAAATTCTTCATGAAGCATTAATTCGGGAATGGGGAACTTTGCGGGAGTGGATTAAAGCCAACCGCGAATTTCGGATTTGGCAAGAAAGATTAAAGCCAGAAATCGGTGACTGGGAAAATAACCAACAAAGCCCGGAAGCCTTATTGCAAGGAACACGATTGGCGGTGGCAGCAGATTGGTACAAAACCATCAAACAACATCTTACCTCATCTCAACGGGATTTTATTACTGCTAGCATTACGAATCAACAACAAAAACTGCGTCAAAATAAAACTAAGCAGCGATTGATTATATCAGGACTCAGTGGTGGTTTATTAATCACCTTGATGGCTGCTGGATTTGCTTGGTGGCAATGGCAAAATGCTCGTTTCAACGAAATCATGGCTTTGAATCGCTCCAGCAAGGCAATGTTGGCTTTAGGTGAAGATTTTGATGCTCTCCTGGAAGGTTTAAGAGCATACAAAAAGTTAAATCAAACTTCTTTTTCACCAACATTTAATAAAGCAAACATCCAAAATCAAGTTGATAACTTCTTAAAAGAAGCACTTTATCACGTTGAAGAAATTAATCGACTGGAAAACCATGAAGATGAAGTCATAGACGTTGATTTTAGCCGTGATAGTCAGATGATTGCTACTGTTAGTAAAGACAGAACTGTCAAAATCTGGAATTCCCAAGGAAAATTGCTACACAACCTCGAGGGACATCAAGATTTAGTATATCGTGTCAAATTTAGTCCTACAGAAAATATCATAGCCACAGCCAGTTGGGATGGAACCGTGAAACTATGGACTACAAAAGGTAAATTGATTCGGGAACTGGAGCATGATGGAGCAGTTTACGGTGTAGTTTTTTTCCCAGATGGCAAGACAATTGCCAGCGCAGACGACAAGGGGTACGTGAAAACCTGGACAACTCAAGGTAAATTAATTACAAAATTCCTCGCCCATTCCAGTCCAATTTTGAACCTGAGTATTAGTCCAGATGGCGAGAAACTTGCTACCGTCAGTCAAGATAAAACTGCCAGAATTTGGAGTCGGAACGGAAAAATCCTGCACACTTTAGCTGAACACGATGATTGGGTGTGGGATGTCAGTTTCAGTCCAGATAGTCAAAAAATCGCCACCGCGAGTCGAGACCATACTATCAAATTGTGGAGCGTTAAAGGAAATTTTCTTAAAACCCTAGATGCTCATACAAATGCAGTGACAAGTGTCAGCTTTAGTCCAAATGGCAAGCAAATAGCTAGCGCTGATACTGACCAAAATATGATTATTTGGAATGAATCTGGGGAGAGATTGCAAACCCTAACAACCGGACATGAGGATTGGCTGTGGAGCCTCAAATACAGTCCGGATGGGAAAACCATCGCCACTGCTAGCAAAGATGGAACCGTTAAGTTCTGGCAAATCCAAGGAAAGAAATATCATATTCAAATAGCCCATCATGATGCAATTTATTCAGTCAGTTTCAGTCCAGATGACAAGGAATATACCACTGCTAGCAAAGATGGCACCGTGAAACTACGCAAGCGTTCCGGAGGATTAATTAAAACTCTAAGATTGGCGAATGCAAGTAATAATACTTGGTTTACCCATGCTAATTTTAGTCGGGATGGACAAAAAATTGCTGGCGCTACCAATGATGGCACCGTGGTAATCTGGAATCGTCAAGGAGAGATAATCACAACCTTTCCAGCCCACCCCAAAGAATGGATTTGGCAGGTCAATTTTATTGCCGATGACAAAATGATTGTCACCGCTAGTCATGACGGTACGGTCAAATTTTGGAGTTTAACAGGCAAATTGCTGCAAAAAATTATTGCACACAAAATGGATAAAGGTGAAGATGGGGAAGGTGTTAATGGCATTAACTGGAGTCCAAATAGAAAAATCATTGCCACTGCGGGTTGGGATAAAAAAGCCAAACTGTGGACAAGGGAAGGTAAACCCATTCAAACCCTCACAGATCAAGATACAGGGTATAAAAATACAACACACAAAGATGGAGTTCACAGTATTAGTTTTAGTCCCGACGGCAAGATAATCGTCACTGCAAGTCAGGATAAAACAGTTAAAATATGGACAGCAGCAGGTAAATTAATTCAAACTCTCAAAGGACATACAGCCCCAGTTTTCCGTATTCAATTTAGTCCAGATGGTAACAAATTTGCCACCGCTAGTTTCGATCAAACCGTCAAACTCTGGAGTCGTGATGGACAGGAATTGAAGGAATACACGGCACATAGCGATGATGTCACCAGTATAGATTTTAGTGGTGATGGTAATCATCTGATCTCCGCCGACAAAAGTGGAAACGTGATTGTCTGGGATTTGCAATTACAGCAAAATCAACTATTGGTAGATGCTTGTAACTGGTTACATGACTATCTGCAAAATAATCCGAAGGTGAGTAATAGCGATCGCGCTTTATGTAAAGATGTTGAAAACACTCCCTAATCATCGGGATTAATATTTAATTCTCGCAACTTTGCCGCTAATCGTTCAGCTTCTTCTTCTGGTGTGGGGACTAATTTTCCTTCTGGGGTAAAAAAGCGCACTTGATTTTGATAAATTCCCAGATACAAACCAAGTTGTTGACTCCATAAATATCCGCAATCATTTGCTTGTAGGGGTTGGTAAGTACCATCAACTAAATGAAAACCAGCAAATTCTAATGTATCTGGATCAAACCAAAAATAATCAGGAGTGCGAAAAGTATCTTGATAAATTTGTTTTTTTAAATTTTTATCAACTTCAGCTGTTTTGGGAGATAATATTTCTACAATCATATGGGGATATTTGCCTTCTTCTTCCCAAACTACCCAACTTTTACGGGTTTTACGTTGGCATCCCAAAACCACAAAAAAATCAGGTCCTCTAAAATCCTCTGATTTGCGCTGACGGGGACTGTAATAGATGGTTAGATTGCCAGCAGCATAAAAATCATTTCTGTCTCGCCATAACCATTTGAGACATTTAAGGAAAAGTATGATTTGCTCTAAATGTAATTCCGTTTCCACAGGTGGTTCATCACTATATAAATCTCCCTGGGGAAAAATTATAGCTTCTAATGGGTCTGGAATTATTTCTACTTCTTTCTCTTTGGCGAGGGACATGATCAAAAACCACAGAAGGTAATTGTGAATGGGTATGGGTTTATTTTAGCGCGATCGCCACTTTCCAAATATGGTATAAAACATCAGGTTTATTTATACTTTGCACGGTCATAGACTGAGTTTTGTTCTAGGAAAAGTAAGCCTGATAA
>JACYMD010000059.1 GCA_015272215.1 Rivularia sp. T60_A2020_040
AGTTTATTAACTTGGCATTTTGATATTAATTATTCATAGAGGGAGCGATAGAACCAAAGTTTATCGATTTTAGACACAGCTATTTTCGGCAAAATAAATAGACATCTGAAGGATATAGAAATAATTATTTTAAAAGGTTCTTGGGATAGTTTAAGCTATGAAGAGATTGCTAACAAAGCAGGTTATGCAGCTAATTATTTACGGCAAGATGTTGGTTTTAAACTATGGAAATTGCTATCGGAAGTATTAGAGGAAGAGGTCAATAAAACTAATTTTCGTGCAGCAGTCGGACGTTTATTAAATCGTTATCAAGCGCTAGAAAGTTGTAACAATACAAATATTATTTCATTGGGAACAAGTCAATCGGATTTTCTACAAGTAAAAGATTGCAACACGAATAAACCAATACTAGAATATCCAGAAGGCTCTGTACCGATCAACTCCTTATTCTATCTCCAAAGGCAAATCGACATTGTTTGTTATGAGAAAATTCTTCAACCAGGTGCCCTAATTCGGATTAAGGCTCCCCACCAAATGGGTAAAACCTCTTTATGCGATCGCATTCTTGCGTACTCGAAGCAAGAGGGTTACAGTACGGTTCGTGTCAACTTGCTACAAGCAGAAGCAACTGTTTTTAGTAGTTTGGATAGATTTTTGCGTTGGTTTTGTGCTTGTATTAGCCACAAATTAAAATTATCGGCTTTTTCCCATGAATATTGGGATGAATGTCGGGGCAGTATTATTAACTGCACAACATATTTGGAAGAAAATATTTTAACAACTATCGATCGCAGTTTAGTTTTGGCATTAGATGAGGTCGATATAGTTTTTCAATATCCCGAAATTTCTCAAGGTTTTTTCGCAATGCTACGTAGTTGGCATGAGGAAGCAAAAACTATTGATATTTGGGAAAATTTACGGCTAATAGTAGTTAACTCAACTGAAAACTATGGGTCATTAGATATAAATCAATCGCCTTTTAATATCGGTTTGGTAGCCGAATTAGAAGAATTTACTCCAGAAGAAATAGAGAATTTAGCCCAACGTCATAATTACGATTGTAGTTCAAATCAAATACAACAATTAATCTCTTTAATTGGAGGTCATCCCTATTTAGTAAGATTGGCACTTTATCACATTGCTTTGGGAGAGAAAACCCTAGATAAACTATTAGAGGATGCTCCCACAAATGCCGGAATTTACGAAGCTTATTTACGAAGAATTCTGAAAAACCTTTTAGCGAATGAAAAATTAACTGCGGCATTTATGAAAGTAGTTAATGCTGACGAACCTGTTGCGATCGCAACAATGCAATCATATCAACTATACAGCATGGGACTGGTTAAACGAGTTGGCGATAAATTAGTTCCACGCTGTCAGCTATATCGAAAATATTTTCGAGAACACTTAAATAAATAGCAACAATAAGATAATTATTACTACTATCTCTTCCACATATCTATCTGATATTAATTAACTGATAATCACCTTCAATTTTAATTTTAGAAGTATAGTTAGCAGTTGCACCTTGAGGTAAAGTCAACATCAAAATCACTGGTGTTGCTTGGGCAAACTTGATTTTTTTGACCTGACGACCAGGTATACCGGGGGTAGCACCAGCAAGAAGTTGGGAAAATTCATTTCCATCTCGATCTTGAACACTAACTGTTGAAACTACTCCATTCCCATTTGTAGAACCAGCATCAATATTAAGGGTAAGTTTTAATTCCCCAGATTTTGCGATGAAATAGTAGAAATATGTTTTTGCTTCGCTTTTTAAACCAGTTACAAAGATTATATTAGTGCTTAAGGTTGTTGGTGCATCTCTATTTGTAGATTGTGCATTTGCTCGTGTGACTTGAGAAGCAACTAAAATTGTGGTAGCGACTAGAATGCTAAGAAATATTCCAACTGAAGATGAAAATTTGAAGTGAGTTTGATGCTGGTGTAATTTCATCAATTTTATACAAAAGTTTTACCAATTAGCTCGTGCCCATCCAATGAGATTAGATAGAGCAAGTCCTCCAGCAGCAACATTATTGTTAAAGTATTAGAAACCTAACAAAAGCTTAGTGCTGCTGGGCTTTTGTTAGACACCATCATTGGCATTGACTTGCAGGAAAAACATATCCTTCAACTCTGGCAAAAGTGTACCCTGCTTCTTTCGCACTTGCAGCACCTTCACTGGTTGCAGTGGTGAAATTATCCCCTCTTTGGGCACTCCAATATAGATTTAGAGGAACTGTTCCCGGTTGCTGCTGACGAAAAACATATCCTTCAACTCTGGCAAAAGTGTATCCTGCTTCTTTAGCACTTCTAACACCTACATTGGTTGCAGTGGTGAAATTATCCCCTCTTTGGGCACTCCAATATAGATTTAGAGGAACTGTTCCTGGCTTTTGCTTGCGAAAAACACATGCTTCAGTTCGTGCATAACCGTAGCCAGCTTCTTCTGCACTATTTTTACCCTCTAAAGTAGCAGTTACAAAATTGTCTTCTCTCTGAGAACTCCAGTACAGTTCTAGTGGCACTAAAGGTTGAGTTTCCTGTGCTTTTACGCTTGCAGTCAAGCTAGTAAGTGAAGTAATAATTGCGATCGCTGCTATACTTGCACGATATAAGTTAAATTTCATAATTGCTCCGATTTACTGTTTGTCTAAGTTGGGGTTTTTAGTTTTTAAATGCTTTGAGAAGATGTTGTAATTATTCAATTTCTCCAACAACCATAAAGTTGCACAAAAATTCGAGATCGCTCTCATCCCCAATCTGAATGTTTTGAGCTACAAATGTGACCAAAGAAAAGCTCTCCACATCCTGATAATCAATATTCCAAAGTGCAAAAATTGTGCCAGAACCTTCCTTGCTGTGAACAGTGGCAGTGACAACAGGTTCGCTGATAAATCTCGGTAATCGAATCTGTGCTTGACGAACATGTTTAGCACTTTCGAGAAGAATCATTTTAGTTGTTCCAGATAGAGAAACGGTATTTCCTATCTGCATAATATATTGATAGTCGTAGGTCATATATACTTCTGGTTTTACTTAGGTTGTGTGGGTTTAATTACGTCAAGATATTGTCAGTGCGACATCAAACTCATCGCTAATTAAGATTATGTGACTTTGCTCTAAAACTGTAAATACATATAAAATCAGTATTATCATTTAGTCAATTTGTCAAAAAAAATAATTATGTCTGAAAAAATCAGTAAATGTCATAAAAAATCAGGGAAGCCCAAAAATAGAGATTTATTCGACAAAAATCTTTTAAAGTAGAATTATCAAAAATTACTTTTTGCTTAGGAACTTGCAGAAAATAAAATATCCCAATTATAGACCGATCAATCGTATCATTCGTAAGGGTGGGAAACCCCACCCCTACAATTTGGGACAATTTATTGGTATTAATTTTCTAAAATGAATTACTTAATTTTGAAACTCTAAATATATAGAAAACATTATGACATCTTTCAACTACTACAAATTAGGAGGTAGCCTTGAGTATCAGCATCCAACTTATGTGGTGCGGCAGGCTGATAGTCAACTCTATGAAGCGTTGAAAAATGGTGATTTATGTTATGTCTTAAACTCGCGGCAAATGGGAAAGTCGAGCTTGCGAGTGCATATTATGAAACAAATTAAGGAAGAGGGAATAAAATGCGCTTCCGTCGATTTAACTCGAATTGGTAGTCATGTTACCCCCAGTGAATGGTATGGAGGATTTGTTTCCGAGTTATTACGGGGTTTTGGTTTATCGAAAAAGGTGAATTTTGGAACTTGGTGGAGAGAACACGAATTTTTACCACCAAAGCAACGATTGAGTGAGTTTATCGATGATGTCTTATTAACGGAGTTTTCCGAGAAAATTATTATTTTTATTGATGAAATTGATAGTATTTTAAATATCAGTTTTAAAGATGATTTTTTTGCTTTTATCCGAGCTTGTTACAATCAACGTGCTGATAATCCAGAATATCAAGGTCTCACTTTTTGTTTATTAGGTGTGGCAACTCCTTCCGATTTAATTGCCGACAAAAACCGTACACCCTTCAATATTGGTCGAGCGATCGCATTAACTGGCTTTAAATTAAATGAAGTTGAAGTTTTAGGTCGAGGTTTGGAAGGGATAGTTGCTCGACCAAAAATAATCCTCGAAGAAGTTTTATACTGGACTGGGGGACAACCATTTTTAACCCAGAAACTTTGTCAATTGATTTGTATTTCTTCAGATTTATTCCCAGAGGGACGAGAACGGGAATCTGTGGAAAGATTGGTAGAAACGCAAATAATCCAAAATTGGGAAGCACAGGACGAACCAGAGCATTTACGAACTATCCGCGATCGCTTAACTCGAATTTCCGAGAATCAAGCTGGAAGATTGCTGGGACTATATCAACAAATTTTACAAGCTGGAGAAATACCCGCTACCGATAGTCCCGAACAAACCCAATTACGTTTAACCGGATTAGTTGTCAAACAAACAGATAAACTGCAAGTATACAATCGTATCTATGCAGAAATATTTAACCTGGCTTGGGTCGATCGAGCATTAGCAAATATTCGTCCCTATAATCAAGCTTTCAACGCTTGGGTGAATTCTGATTTTACCGATGAGTCGCGTTTATTGCGGGGACAAAGTTTGCAAGATGCGCGAAACTGGTCAGCAGATAAAGGTTTGAGTGATTTGGATCGAAGATTTTTAGATGCGAGTCAGGAATTAGAAAAACGGGATATCCAGCGAAAGTTACAAATAGAAGCGGAAGCAACGCAAATATTATCTCAAGCCAACGATGTTTTATCTGTTGCTAATTATAAAGCTAAACGCAGAATTCAGATTGGAGGTGGGGTGTTAGGATTTGTAGTAATTATAGCGATATTTGTAGGAATTTGGGCAAATAAAATGCTCCAGGAAATACAACTAGAGAAGACAAAATTCTTGAGTATTTCTGCAAATGCCTTATTAAATTCAGATCGAGAACTTGAAGCCTTACTTGTTGGATTACGAGCAGCAAAACAATTAAAATCATTAATTCACTTAGATATCAATACTCAAGAATCAGTTAGATTAACATTACAACGTACTATTTTCAAAATCAAAGAAAAAAATATTTTAGAAGGACATAATGATGCCGTCAGGAGTGTGGTTTTTAGTCCAGATGGTCAAACGATTGCTACTGCTAGTGAGGATAATACGGTTAGGCTTTGGAACATTAGTGGCAAAGAAATTAAAAAATTTACACTCAAAAATCAAATCTTCCGTAATGTAATTTTTAGTTCGGATAGTAAGAAAATTGCCGCGATCGACTCACAGAATAATGCCACAGTTTGGGATATTAAAGGACAAAAAATTGCTTCATTTGCAGGACAGAATGAAGAACAATTTATGAGTAGTATTTGCTTCAGTCCTGATGCTAAAGTCATTGCCGCTCCCAGTCAAAAAAATACAGTCACGCTTTGGCATATTGATGGTAGAAAAATTAAAACTATTGATGGTCATAAAAATCCAGTTTGGGCTATTAGTTGCAGTCCCGATGGTACAAGAATAGTCACAGCAGACCGAAGTGGAACATTAATTATTTGGAGTGCAGATGGGCAACAAATCAAAACCTTTCAAGCTAGTGAAAAATCGATTTTTGGTGTTAGTTTTAGTCCAGATAGTAAAACTATTGCCACAGCAGCAGGAGACACTACTGTTAAGCTGTGGAATTTAGATGGGAAAGAAATTATTGCCAAAGAACCTCGCAAACACGATAATTACGCAATTAGCGTCAGTTTTAGTCCTGATGGAGAAGCGATCGCTTCTACCAGCGCTGATAACACGATTAAATTATGGAGTATAGATGGTAGACAATTAAAAACCTTGAAAGGGCATAAATTTTCTGTTTTTAGTGCTAGCTTTAGCCCTGACAATAAAACTATCGCTTCTGCAAGTGGTGATAATACAGTTAAACTTTGGGATATTCACAATATAGAGCCTAAAACCTTAATTGAACACCGAGATTCTCTCTGGAGTGTAAGTGCAAGTCCCGATGGTAAAATTATCGCTTCTGCTGGAGACGATAATACAGTAAAACTTTGGAATATTGATGGTCAACTGATTAAATCGATCGATACCAATATTAATAACCAATGGAATCGGATTTGGACTTTCAAATTTAGCCTGGATGGGCAAACCATTGCAACAGCAAATACCGACAAAACTATTAGAATTTGGAATTTGAATGGTGAAAATATCAAAACTTTTACGGGACATAAAGACCAAGTAGTTGATATTAGTTATAGTCCAGATAATCAAACTTTAGTTAGTGCTAGTTTTGATGGTACTATCAAACTTTGGAATCAAGACGGTCGAGAACTTAAAACTTTTGCCGGGAATGTAGGTAAAGTTCGTAGTGTTAACTTTAGTCCCAATAGTAAAATTATTGCCTCTGGTCATAATAATGGCACAATTCAACTTTGGAATTTACAGGGTCAAAATCTCAAAATTATTGAAGGACATATTAGCTATATTACAGATGCCAAATTTAGTCCCGATGGTAAAATTATCGCTTCAGCGAGTCAAGATAAAACCATTAAACTTTGGAATTTAGATGGACAATTACTTAAAACTCTCCCATCTTCCTCAGAAACGACACAAATGAAACGTCGTGCTAAAAATGGTCACGTAGCCCAAGTTACCAAAATCAGCTTTAGTCCTGACGGTAAAATTATAGCTTCAGCCAGTGCTGATGGCACAATCCGACTTTGGCAAGTAACAGATGGGAAAGAAATTAGAATCATCGAGGGAGAGGGATATCCGATCTGGAATCTAATTTTTAGTCGAGATGGTCAAAAAATTATTTCCGTTGACGATAGAGGATTTGTGGAGCTTTGGCAAGCCGAAATTCCAGATTTAGAAAGGTTAAGAATCAGAGGTTGCAGTTGGTTAGCAGACTATCTTCAAAATAGTTCCTATGTACATGAATCCGAACGAAATATTTGCAAATAAATACTAAATAAAAACCAAGAATAACTTATGGAACGTCGTGAATTTTTAACTTTGGCTGGAGTTGCTTATGCTACAAATTTATTATCCCCCTTTGAGGCTATTGCTAAACCATTCAATCCCCAAAAACCGATTCGTCGCAATACTTTTTATACAAAAGGTAAGTTCTTATACGACTCTCTAGGAAACAAAATTATTTTACGAGGAATTAATCTACCCTTACTAGATGATTGGAATTTTCCTCAAACCGATAAACTCACAGAATTAGCCAAAACGGGAGCTAACGCTGTTAGAATTCAATGGTATAAGAACTATGGTCAAGCCGATCGCCCTAGTTATTCAATTGCAGATTTAGATAAATTTCTGACTAGATGTAGAGCCAAGCGTATCATTCCAATTGTATTTCTGGGAGATTTGACCTGTAAATCAGATGTAAATTTACTAAATAGCGAGTTAACTCCCTGGTGGACATCCGAACCCGTTTTGAGCGTACTCAAGAAACATCAAAAGTACCTCATTATTAATCTTGCTAACGAATTGGGTGTTTATCGTTGGTCAAATAATCCCACAACTGCATTAAACTCATTCAAAGATGCTTACAAAAATGCGATCGCCACAATCCGTCAAGACTTACAAGTTCCAATTATGATTGACGCACCCGATTGCGGTATGTCAATTGAGGTGTTTACAAAAATCGGCAAAGAATTAATTAATAGCGATCGCTCGCATAATCTTCTATTTAGCTGTCATGCTTATTGGGCTGGTTATAATGGGATGCCACAACTCAAAACCGCGATCGATGCTAATCTACCCATTGTTTTCGGTGAGATTGCCAATAAACAAGATGAGAACATCAATAATTCAACTTCATACTGCTATTACGACCTTGATGGTGCTGGTAAAAACCATGCTCCCCAAAATAATTTTACCTATCAAAAATTGTTGCCGATTTTAAAACAACAGCAAATCGGTTGGTTTGCTTGGAGTTGGTGGAAAGATAGATGTACAGAGCGACAGATGGCAGAAAACGGGGATTTCTCAAACCTGACACCCTACGGAAAAGATATTGTGAATAATTCTGTTTACGGTTTGAAAGTGACAGAAAACAAATCGAAGGCTTTTTAGTAACGTACTGTTCCATAAATCAATAGACATCTCCGAAAAAGATATAGAGACCTAGCATTGCTAGGTCTTCTAAGAAACTTCTTGTACGATGGGCTGTTCGAGTATTTATGAACGTCTTATTATAGTAACTGATAATTGTTAATTGCCAATTGTTTTTCTGTATTTTTAACTAATTTATATGCAGATGATTCTGAATCTGGAATTATACTCGCAACTCCGAAATTAATATTTATAAATTCGCTTTCTATATTTAAAGATTTGATCGACTTTTTAATTGTTTTGACTACTTCTGTTGCTTCTTCAGCTTGAGTATTTGCTAAAAGCATGGCAAATTCTTGATCCGCGTAGCGAGCAATGAAATCGGTAGAGTGCTTTTTACATTTGTGCATGGTGTCAGCAATTTGACGTAAATATTCATTTTTAGCTGAATCAGGCTGTGAAAAATCAATTTTACATAGAATTAAAGAAAGAGATAATTGATACTTTTGCAATCGTTTCCATTCGCGCTGTAGATATTCGTTAAAATAGGAACGACTGGCGACTTTAGTTACCAAATCAGTAGAAGCAAGGCTTTGTAATTCTCGATTTGCTGTTTCTAAACTTACTGTTAATCGACATTCTCGTTCAATTTGACGACGAGTTTCTAATATTGCCCATTGAGAAGTTAATAAGCGATGAACTCTTCGTGCAAGTACATCCCAATCGATGGGTTTGGTAATATAGTCGCTTGCTCCCACTTTCCAAGCTCGTTCGATAGATTCTTGATCATCGAGAACTGTGATCATTAGAATTGGGGGACAATTGTCGCCCATAAGTGCTTGCAATTTGGTAGAACATTCAAAGCCATCCATGCCAGGCATCATCGCATCGAGTAAAATCATGTCCGGCATAACTTTATCACAGATATCTAAACAATGTTGCCCGTTGCAGGCTTCAATTACCCGATATCCCTGTTTCTCCATTGCTTTATGCAGCACTAGTCGTAAAGTTTTTTGGTCATCCACTACGAGAATTTGGGGTAGATGATTTTGCAATTTAAGGTTATTCATGATGCCTCCTGGTAGGATAGTGTTGTTGCAAAGCTGTTTGTACTCGTTGATACTCTGTATCGAGTTTTTTGACTAGAGTAGAAGCACCACGAGATATAGTTCCAGAACGACCGATTGCTTCTAATTCAGTGCATACACCAGCTAAGGATACAGCACCAACGGTGACACTCAACGACCTTAACGCATGAGCATAATTACGTAGATTTTCAGCATCATTTTTATTAATGGCTCTGGAAATTTCTTGTAATTTTGGCGGTGCATCTTCGAGGTAACTATCAATTAATTCTGCGAGCATTTCTGAAGCATCATCACCTGCCATATCTTTTAAGTCTTGTAATATTTCAGTATCAAGAACTGGTTGTGTCTCGCTCAATTTTGATTTTTCTCGCTTAAAAACAGCAGTAGAATCTGAGTCTTGATTTAATGATTGTTGTAAATTTTTATAGTTATTAAAAGCTTGAATTAAAGCATCAGCACGAATGGGTTTACTAATATAATCATTCATTCCCGCATTGAGACATTCTTCCCTATCTCCCTGCATAGCATTAGCGGTAATAGCAACAATCCAAGGACGATTGGGGGGAACCCATTCTTTGCAGATATGACGAGTTGCTTGTATTCCATCCATTTGCGGCATTTGCACATCCATGAAAACTATATCGTAATTTTGACGGCGCAAACTCGCAAGAGCTTCTAATCCATTACTAGCAACATCAGCACTATAGCCTAATCGCTGTAACATATGTAAAGCCACCTTTTGATTTAAAGGCATATCTTCTACCAAAAGAATGTTTAAGGGTAGTTTTTCACTTAGTTGTAAATCAAATTTAGATGGTGAGGATGTGGAAGATAAAATAGAAATTTGTTTCCCAGATAAGATACGAACACAAGTATCGTAAAGTTGGGATTGTTTGATTGGTTTGCTAAGTAAAGTGACAAATTCCGATTTGGCTGCGATTTGTTGTTGAGTTAATTGATCGACGGAAATTAAAATTACTATGGGTAATTGTTCATAACCTAATATAGAATGAATTTCGGAAGCCAAGTTTAAACCATCGATTTCTGGCATTTGTATATCTATAATCGCCATATCAAATGTTTGCTCGGATTCAATCAATTCTAAAGCTTGCAAACTGTCTGTTGCGGTGAAAACAATTATTCCCCATTTCTGCATTTGTAAAGTGAGAATTTTGCGGTTGGTAGGATTGTCATCTACTACTAACAACCTTTTTGCGGCTATGTGTGGTTGAATGTTCTCAAGATTGCTGACTCCGCAACTTGGTGCTGACTGGGCTGTAATTGTGAAATAAAATGTAGAACCGACTCCTACTGTACTCTCCACCCACATCGTACCATCCATGATTTCGCTTAAACGTTTGCTGATTGCTAAACCCAACCCTGTTCCCCCATATTGACGAGTCATTGAAGCATCAATTTGGGTAAATGGTTTAAATAATCGGTTCATTCTATCTTCAGGAATCCCAATTCCCGTATCCTTGACAGCAAATTGTATTTGATAATTATCTATTGATAAATTAGTCGCTAATTGTTTCGCTGTTACAGAAACAACTACTTCACCAATTTGGGTAAACTTAACTGCATTACTCAGTAAATTAACTAAAATTTGTCGAACTCGCGTCGCATCTCCAATAATTGAAATTGGAATTTGAGAATCAATTGTATATGCTAAATTTAAGTTTTTTGCAGCAGCTTGAGAAGTTAATAAATCTAAAGATTCTTCGACACAATCACGCAAATTAAACGGAATTTTCTCTAAATCTAATTTGTCCGATTCTATTTTAGAAAAGTCTAAAATATCATTAATAATCGCTAGCAATGTATCGCTACTACTGCGGATAGTTTCTACAAAATCTAACTGTCTGGGAGTCAAATCCATATCCAATAAAAGTCCGCTCAAACCAATCACCGCATTCATTGGTGTGCGAATTTCGTGACTCATCATCGCTAAAAATTCACTCTTGGCACGGTTAGCAGCTTCAGCCTCAAGCTTTGCTTGCTCCAATTGACTATTCTTAATAGTAAGTTCTTGTTTTTGTTGAGTTTCTTGTTCCAAAAGATGAGCTTGAGCAAGAGCAATTCCTACCTGTGCCGCGACAGATTCTAATAACTCGATTTCATCCCTACTCCACTGACGATAATAATTACATTGATGCAATCCGATACTACCATTTGACTCACCTTGATATGAAGTGCGAATCACCAACATAGACTTAATTTGCATTTGATGGCAAATATCTAATTCAGATTCTAACAATGTTTCTGCAAATACATTCGGTGTTGCGATCGCGCTATCTTGAGATAACATTTTCTCAACGTAGGGATTACCAACAATTGGTATTTGATAATGTCGCATGGATGGTATCCCTGGTTCTAAATATTCCACAACGGTAGGAATTTTCTGAATTGAACCGGATATATACTTATGAATTAAACAACGATTAACTTTAAAAGTATTAGCAATTTGAATTGCGGTAGTTTCAAAAATTTGCTTTGCATCCAAACTTCGACGAACTTCATGGGTAATTTGCTTGAGCAACAGAGCGCGATTAAATTGCTGTTTAAGAGCATTTTCAGCAAGTTCACGTTCAATTTGACTACCAACCCATTGTGCCATTAACTTAAGTAATTCCCGATATGCATTTTGAAACTTTTTTTGTCGGGGTTTGAAGCTAGAAAATGAAAGAGTACTATGAACTTTACCTGCAACTAATACCCTTGCTCCGATGTAAGATTCCATACCAAATCTTAGATAGCCGGGATGATTGCACCAAGAAGAGTTTTTACTATGTGCAATTATCAAAGGTTCATCATTTTCTAGCACTTCGCAAGACAAAGTTTGCTCTAATTCTACACTATATCCCGGATACAAAAAATCATCTGGAGCCTTTGCCACAGTTACGTTATAGCGGTTATCTTCAATTTGCGCCAAAATGCCAAACTCCAAACCAAATGTCTGACATCCCATTGCTAATAAATATTGAATGCGTTGTTCAAAATCAAAATTACGAGCTACTGCTACCTGATAAAGCGTCTTTAAAAATGCTTCACTTTCTCTAAGTTCGATTTCTATGCGTTTATTTTCTTCTTGAGTTTGAATATCCTGAATTGCTACCATCAAATAATTAGCAACTTCGGTAATTGTATTAATTTCATATTCGCTCCACTTCCGGGGTTGGGAGCAATAAAAACCGAGTATACCAATTAAACCACTTGAATCTCGTAACGGTATTTCTAAAATAGCTTGATTATCAACGTTTAAAATATCAGATGCTAATGATGTTAAACGTTTATCTCGAATAACATCCTCAACAATAAATCTTTGACCGTTTATTAAACTAAAAAAATAATCGGGAACAGTAGTAGAATCAGTAGTAAATCCTTTTAGTTTTGCCGTGTCTGGTGTTTCTACAGCATGAGTAACAGTTAAAACACCATTATTATCGATATTTGAAAAACCAACTTTTAAATAAGGGAAATATCTCTTAAGTTGTTTGATAGTATCTTGAATTATCTGATCAACAGACATTCCCAAAGGAGCGCCGTTCAGAATTGTGTTGAGTAATTTTAGACGATTTTGACTTAAAAGCAGTACTTCTTCTGTTTGTTTGCGCTGATTAACCTCTTGCTTTAATTCCTGTTTTAATTCTATTATTTTCTTTCCTAAAAATAAAATTATTATATTTGCTAGCAGCAAAACAACAATCAATCCGGAGTCAAAATATCGCTCGAAACCAAAAAAAAATAAAAAATATTGTGGTTTCAAACAGTAGTTTTCAATCAAAGAAAAGTCAAGATTATAGAAGAATAAGTACACCGTTACATAGTAGATGCGATATAACTTACAACATATAACCTATACGGTGACTTGATGAGTTCAGAAGATATACTGACAAGTGCGAGCGGTTCATATTTATGATTTGTAGTTTACGTGGAGATACTGAATAATGCTCACTTTTAATGTTGAATTAGTGACTTTAAATATATGCCGTAGTTAATTAAATATTTAATCGTGTTGCAATCGGTGAATATTTTCACTTGTTAGCACCATGTTGATTGTTATCAAATGAACTGGTTACATATACATACAAGCTTATTGCAGAATACAAGCTTTTTTATGCAATCGTTATAGGATTTACATCGAAGACATAAAATATCCTTTTTTGGGATAATCATTGATAATATGTTCCCATGATTAGGATGAGTACAATCCATGACCCAAGATATACCCAATTAATCAAAGAACTAATTAACGCTCGATCACAACGTGACATCACGCAAATTGTCCTTGCACAAAGGCTGGGACAACATCAATCATATGTCGCTAAAATTGAAGGTCTTGAGCGTAGGCTTGATATTATAGAATTGTTTGACTGGCTTCAAGGACTTGATTATGAACCTCAAAAATTCTTTCAGGATATAGGTTGGTTTCCGGGAGATAGTAGAGTCACCCCTCTTCCTTTAAAAGAAAAAGGTAGTATTAGAAATCATAATAATGGAATCTTCCAGCAACTTGTTTGGGAAGGACAGATAAAGGAAGTATTTTTGGAAGGAATTACGAAAACACAGTATTCGAAAGTTGAAGAGTATGTATCGAATCTTTTTGCAGAATTGAATATATCCCATCCCAAACTTAAAAATCGTGAAGCAATTACTCAAGCTTTAGAATTTGCAGTAAATGAACTTCCCGATCTTAATCCAAGTGATATTTATCAACATATTATTTACAGAATATATCTTAGAGAATACAAAAAATCAAAACCAGAACAAAGTTGGGTTCGAGCGGGTGGAGAAGCTTTAGAGTTGTTTATAGAACGTCGTTATTCTCCAGTTTTAGAGTCATATGGAATTAGCATCAAAGCACTTCTTTCTTCAAAAGCTAAAGCCGAAGTTTTGAAAGAAATGGGATTAGCGGGGAAAGTTGGAGATTCAAAACTTGATTTAGCTCTTTATGCTAGTTATCAAGGAAAAAAGGTAGTATTCGGAGGTGTACATAGCAAAGCTTCTTTAGCTGAGCGAGTTTCCGATGATGTCCCTTGTAGCGAAGCTATGATGAGACAGGGATTTACTAGCTTTCTTTATACGTTCGATTCAAAATCCTTTCCACCTCCTCGTGGAGATCTTATTAATCGAGGTGAGATGGGAAGTAACGAACACCCTTCAGACAAACGTAGATATATCGAAGAACATGGCTCATTTGATGCTTGTTTCTCTTACAATTTGAGAACAATTCCTAGCTTGGAATCTACACTGAGCGGAAAACGTATATTCGTTTGCTCGCTAAAACCAACAGAAGATGTTTTCCCATCAAAAATTGTTGCTGCATGGCAGAAGTATAGAAACGGTTTACAAATCAAGACATAATTGATAAGTAAATTCTTTTATTCTGCTTTGAGATTTCATACAGTTTTTCTGATTCAATTCAAACCCGATGTAATCAAACCCTTTAATAATCGCAGCTATTGCGGTTGTACCACTTCCCATAAATGGATCTAATACTATTCCTTTCTCAATA
This sequence comes from Rivularia sp. T60_A2020_040, assembly GCA_015272215.1. Taxonomy (GTDB): domain Bacteria; phylum Cyanobacteriota; class Cyanobacteriia; order Cyanobacteriales; family Nostocaceae; genus Rivularia. Next base: position 14,690 of record JACYMD010000059.1, read on the forward strand.
CCACTAAATTCAATACAAGTAAGAGGTAAACTTAAAGGGAAAGTGCTAGTATGTTCTTTATTTTCTGCTGAGTCAGGTTTTAAGTCCCATACTGAGGGACATGGTGGCTTAGTACGGAAATTATGTCTTTCATTTTTAGCAATAATATAAATTGATTCATGCTTACGATGTGGTCTTCGACATCTACCTTCTGGCATAGCTTTTCTTTTTGTCCAAATAATTTCACCTCGGTAATACATACCGCGATCGCATAAATTAAGGATAATTCGCCAAGGTAAAGAAAGAAGATTACCATACTGAAGCCAACCTACTTCTTTTTCGACAAAAGCACGTCGCATCCCTCTATTTTTTGTGTAAGCAGAGTTAGTTGATGCTAATCCATTACCATTTGCACCTAAAGTTGAATACTTAAGGTCATCCAACTTCCAGTTAATAGGGGTATTATAAGCATCTCCCATATTCAGCCACAAAATTCCACTAGGTTTTATAACGCGCATTACTTCAAGTAGTATTTGGGTTAAATTATTAATATATTGCCTTGGATCTTCCTCCAATCCAATTCCTTCATCACCTCTTTGTCCCCAATAAGGAGGACTAGTGATAGCAATATCAATACAATTGTTCGGTATCTGCTTTAGACCATCTAAGCAGTCCATATGATATATCTGATTGCGTTCAAATTCTCCAATCATATTTTTCTTGTTAAGTCGCTTGTTATAAATACAGACTATAAATCAATACAGTTCAGTTAAGGTTGTCTGTCAATCAATTTATTGAGAACCAAGACTTGGGGGATTCTCCCCCAAACCCCCGATTGAGGGACGGTTGCGTCCCCCAAACCCCCTCCAAAAAAGTCGATCTGTTTTGTTTGCGGTAATTAATTTATATCCTTAACTGAATTGTATTGGACTATAAATTACAGCTTTTATAACATACCGTATTTATTGTATATACTCACAGAAAAATAGTATAGCTCCCGGTTTTTTATGAATTTTGGATTGCTTTGAAGCATTTATTTTTATCATATATATATCTACAAAGCTATCCCATTATAATTAAAGGCATTATCCCAAACATAATCGATAACTTTCTTGGCATCATTTAAAGGAAGAACATGACAAAATCCTTCCTTGTCGTAATTTAATAATGGTAATAATGGCGTATCATCCTCAGCTAAACCATGATTGATAATTTTACCGCGAATATTTGCTAAATTATCTAAAGGACCATGAATATCAAAGTTGATTTGAGTACCCAGCTTTTTTTGCATCCAAGTTTCGATACGAGTATCTAACTCTTCTGGAGTCATGGGATTATTGCTAATCAACAGATGGTAATATACAAGAATAATTTCTTTACATTCCTCTTCCTCTGCCAAGTCGATAAAAGATTGAAAAACGCTGTCGTTATTACCTAAATTTTTAAAGAAAAGTGTTTCGGTAACATCTTTTTGAAACTTAATTCTCTTACTTTTGTAATTACTATATTGTTTAAAAGCAAATCCGCCCAAAGCCATTCCTAACGATAAAGTAGCGACTAAAACTGGCATTACATCTCTAACTTGATACTGTTCAACTTTCAATTCTTTCAGCAAAGGTTCTGCATTTAATACTAGTAAGATTGCCCCAATTAGTAATAATATATTTGGTAATGCTCTTAAAATCAATGGAATTGCAGCACCAATAGCGGGAATCCCAAATAACAATCTATCTTTCCAAGTCATACTGGTAGTAACATTGGGAAAAAGTAAATCAATATCTAACTTAGGAATATTTTTATAAAAATAAACATACATTTTCCCAGGAATAAATTTAAGTTCTTTTTTTTTATCTTTTTTAGCGCGAAAATAAGCCGCTTCTTTGAACTTAATCAACAAAACAATTCTTTCAAAAATATCAATTTTATTTTCCTGCTTCCAGAAAAATAACTTTTTCAAATAAATTGTTTTATCAGAATCACCCCGGTAATAACAGATAACTCTGTCAAAATCATTAAAATCAACTTCGGTTCTTAAATCTATCAAAGATTTTTTCCCCAATGCTTGTTTAACAACATCTTCAGATAATCTAATGTAATTTGCTCTTTCTAAAATATGCTCAAATCCATCAATTACGCTGTTCTCCATCTGATCATATTGCTCAAAACTTGGTGGAACTAAAGCTTCAACATCTGCATTCGGATTAAAAGGTACATAATTATCTTTGATTATTTCCAAGGTTTTGTGAAAGCGAAAATGGTAATATGATGATAGAATTTCGCAAAAATCTTTAAACTTTTGAGTATCAACAGCATTGAACTGACCATCATGCGAACAAAGCTTGATAATATCGCTGCGACGGTAGGGAATAAATGCTTCTCGATTTTGATTAACTGTCATAAATTGAAGTGAATTTGAATCTAATCTAAATGGATTTACTTGATTAAAAATAATATTTAAACAGCATCCTCTAATTTTGATAGAAATTACTAGTACCTAAAGTAGGAACTTATTTATTTTTCACAGGATAATTTTCCAAAAAAAGATTTCTTCTTTTCGTAGTCAAGGCTAAAGCACTTTCAAAAAAGCGTTAAAGTGTAACTACGAATATTATTTTTTACCTTATGGCTAAGGACATTTTACGAGTTGGTGCTGGAAAGGCTTTATCCAATTGATTGTGAGTTAAGGAATCAGTAGATGATAATTTTAATTTTAATTTTAATCTTTAATCTTTAATTTTTAATTTTTAATTCTGCATTAACTGTTGGTGGTAGACTTTCCCAAAGTCGCACTGTTTTATCAAAACCACCACTAGCAAGAGTCTTCCCGTCAGGGCTAAAAGCAAGGGAACTTACCCAGTCAGAATGTCCGTAAAGTGAATTCAATAAATTTCCTGTTGTTAAATCCCACAGTTTAATACCGTCTTTTCCACCACTAGCAAGAGTTTTTCCATCTGGATTAATTGCGATGGCAATTACTGAATTATTGTGTGCGGTGAAAGTTTGCAGCACTTCTCCGGAATTGAAGTTCCACATTTTTACGGTGCGATCGTTACTTGCGGTAATAATACTATTTCCATTGGGAGTAAAGATAACAGCGTTGATTTCCCGTGAATGAACTTTGAATCCGCGAATTAATCTTCCGGTTTGCAAATCCCAGAGTTTGACAACTCCTTTATTATCCCCACTTACCAATGTTCTACCGTCAGGGCTAATAGCTACGGCGTGAATTAAATTATCAAAACGTGCTAATGTCGCTAACGGACGTTGTTGTAATAAATCCCATACCCGGATTCCATCTAATGCACCACTAACGAGGACTTTACTGTCTGGAGTTACTGCTATAGATAGTACATTACTGCTATGTGCTTTAAAGGAACGAATAAATTTATAGTTTTGCAAGCTCCAAATATTAACACTATTATCAGTACTAGAACTAACCAAATATTTACCATCTGGTGAAATTAACAAAGATTGTATCGATTGTTGATGGGCTTTGCGAATCTCACCCAGACGTTTCTTCTTTTGGATATTCCATAAACGAATAATACCATCGCTATCGGAACCACCACTGGCAAGCATTCTCCCGTCAGGGCTAAAGGTTAAAGATTTAACGGCTCCCATATGTCCTTTAAAAGTATGCTTTAACTGAGGATTAGCAAAATTATTCGCCGCAATAGAATCGATTGCGTTTATTGTTACTTGTGCGGTAGCTAGATTCCCTGATGGTAACTGAGCAATACCAAAAATACCGATTGTGCCGAGCAAAACTGTACTTAGCTTTTTCGCTATGAATACTTGGAATTTAAATTTAGATTTAAAAGTCGCCAGTACTCCAAATTTAAACTTGATAAAATTATGACCAAAACTTTTCATAAATAACATATTTAGTGGGTAAATACCCTTAAAAAGCACAAAGGAGGGAAACCCTCCTTCAAATCTATTTTGCCTTTTCCCTCCAAGGATTGACAATAAAATATCCAACGTTAATTTTTACCTTCATAAATTAAAAAGTAGGACTTAATTGTTACTGTGGTGGTTTTTTCTTAGATATACTCAGCATTGGTAAAGCCGATTTTGAAGAACGCTCTGGTAAATATAATTGTTTTACGGGTTCTTGATTATTCTCTTGTAAAGCAACACTTTGCTCAATTTTCCACCATCTGATTACCAAAGCTATTCCCGCAGTTCCTAAGCCAAAAACAAACAATGCCCAACTATCATCGAGTCCACCAATTAGCGCATCCACTATTCCCATAGTTATTAATATAGTGATTAGCGGTTCTTTACGGTAGGCTGATTTGATCATCCGAGGAAATACAGCATTCATCACAGCGTGTTTCAGTTCCCTGCTAGTATAAGTTTACTAATATAGCTTCTGCGTAATAAACGCTTTATATCAAAGCATTAATACTATTATAGATTTATTCAATAGGCAAGAACCTAATTCCGTTATTAGCCCTTAGTTTACTAAAAATTTAAGTTTCCTAAGTCTATTTATTATCAGGGTTATAGGAATTCAATTGCAAGTTTAAAACAATACTCATTAATAAAATTTTTTCAAAAATAAATGTTGTCTATAAAGATATTTGTTGACACAAGGATAAAAATTAGCTCAAAACTAGCTCAAAAATAGTTTGTGAAAAATATAAAATATTTCAAGTCGGGAGACTAAAAGTTATTTCATCTTGGTTTTGCATGAAACACAGTTTAGCCCCGACTTTCGCTAAACCTTTAATATTGAAAAGTTTCCCCCAATAACGACCAGATTTATTCAAAAATTGACAATTGTTAATTGACAATTATCAATTATTTAACTACCTGAGTCCCAACCAGGATAATACCCCTTGATCGGTTAGATATTCAATAGCCACCATAATTACAAAACCAATCATTGCAGCTCTACCATTTAAGCGTTCCGCATATTCGTTAAATCCTAACTTGGGTTCTTCTAGCTTTGGTGTAACGGTTGGTTGCGGCTGTTGTACTGTCATGTAAAATACCTCCTTAAAAGAAATTGAATTTGCTCACCTAGATTTTGATCTTAGGCATTTAAATACTTTTCACAAAATTTTACTATTTTTTATATAACGTAACAAGGTCGTAACGATGGCTAAAAAAGCTCATGTAATCGGGATTTGGACAGCAAGGGGGTATTTAACATGAAAATTGTAATATTTAATTCAGCGTGGCTGCTATTTAATTGACAGACTACAGTTAAAGCAATATTAAAGCAGTAAATTAATTTAGGGGCAGTACATGGAAATCGGTGTTCCGAAAGAAACAAAAGATCGAGAGTTTCGAGTTGGGTTGAGTCCTTCGAGCGTTAGAGTTTTAAAGGAAGCGGGTCATAATATATTTGTCGAGACTCAAGCCGGTGCTGGTGCTGGATTTACAGATGATGATTACACAAGTGCAGGTGCAGAAATTGTTACTACACCCGAAGCTGCTTGGAATCGTGAATTAATCGTTAAAGTCAAAGAACCTCTCCAGTCTGAATATAAATTTTTGCAAAAAGGACAGATCATATTTACTTATTTACATTTAGCCGCAGATCGAAAATTAACCGAACATTTAATCGATTGTGGTGTAACAGCCATCGCCTACGAAACTGTAGAACTTCCAGGGGCAAATAAATTACCTTTACTTACTCCTATGAGTATCATAGCTGGTCGTCTAGCGGTGCAGTTTGGTGCTAGATACCTTGAAAGTCAACAAGGTGGTAGGGGGGTACTGTTAGGCGGAGTTCCGGGGGTTAAACCGGGGAAAGTAGTAATTTTAGGTGGTGGTGTTGTCGGAACAGAAGCCGCGAAAATTGCCGTCGGTATGGGTGCTACAGTGCAAATTTTAGATGTTAATGTCGATCGCTTATCTTATTTAGAAACTTTATTTGGTTCTAGAGTTGAACTACTTTATAGTAATTCCGCCCATATTGAACAAGCAGTTCCTCAAGCGGACTTACTTATTGGTGCAGTTTTAGTTTTAGGAAGACGAGCGCCTATTTTAGTATCTCGCGAATTGGTCAAAAAAATGCATCCTGGTACGGTAATTGTAGATGTTGCAGTTGACCAAGGTGGCTGTATTGAAACTTTACATCCCACATCTCATACAAATCCAGTATATGAAGAAGAAGGAGTATTACATTATGGTGTACCGAATATGCCGGGTGCTGTACCTTGGACAGCAACTCAAGCATTAAATAATAGTACTTTACCTTATGTGCGGCAGTTAGCGAATGAAGGAGTCAAAGCCCTAGTTAATAATCCAGCATTAGCTAAAGGATTGAACGTAGACCATCATAAAATTGTGCATCCGGCTGTACAATCCGTATTTCCGGATTTAGTTTAGTTTATTTCCCCGGAGGGGGATAATTATTTTTGTTGGGATATACCCCTTTGCTCACCCTCCGGATATGGCGATGAACAATAATACGGTTACATCGATATCCACCTGGGATTCAAATCCCAGGCTACTCCCCCAAACCGCTCTAAGATTACTTATCTCTTTTTACCTCTTTCCTCTGCGCTAAGAGCGTCTCTGCGGTTTTTTATTTCTCCCTGGGGGAGACGCTGCGCGAACGGTAATCTTCTGCCGGCAAGGGAGTAATAGCTAAAGTCATCTCAAGATGATTCATTAAAATTTACTAGCGGGAAATTCATATTGTTGAGTGGGAATTATTTCAACTTGAAAATTCAAAGGTCTATTTAATTCTGCTTGTAAAAATTGATGAACTTCTTTAATCTGTTCGTCTGTAATCAAATTAAAAGGTGCAGCTACTTCCATGACCACAAAAAGTTGTTTTCCTTGTCGTCTTACTTTAATACTTCTAATATTTGTATCAGCAAAAGTCTGAGTTTTATTATAAAGTAAATAGGAAATTTGGCGGCGAGTTTGTTCTTGAATCAACAATGTTTGTAACGAAAAACTCAAGGGTAAACCTAGAAGAAGTATTCCTGTAATCGAGACTATCAAACCCTGACGTGCTTTCGCTAAAGAACCGTAACCGTGTGAAAGAAAGACTATTGCACCACTAAAGATGATTCCGGTTAAGTTAGCTAAAAACAGTAGACTAGAACCGATAGTAACCGACTGTGAATTTATTGCCAATCCGATACCAACCACACTCAAAGGTGGAACCAATGCCACTGCGATAGCAACTCCGGGTAATGCATCAGCAATACTGCGTCGGGATTTAGCATAAGCACCGGCAGCACCAGCAGCTAAAGCTACTCCCATATCGAGTAGAGTGGGACTGATTCTTCCCGCAATCTCCGAACCTAAAGTTTTAATCCCGACTCCTTTGGCAATCAAAAATGAGATCCCAACAGTTAATAGAACACCTTTAACTAAGGTAAAACTAGAGCGCTTTAAAAGACGTTGGTTTGCTGCTACCATACTATAGGCGATCGCAATTATCGGTCCCATCAAAGGTGCAACTATCATCGCGCCGATAATGGTTGCTGCACTATTTGCTAAAAGTCCGAGAGTTGCAATTATCCCAGATAATGAAAGTAAAACATAAAAGCTAATTGAAGGAACTGCACCCCTCCACAAACTGCGATTAAGCCCCGCAATTTGCATCGGTTTCTCAGCCAACCAAGGCCAATCTCCGCTATTGCTTTCCCATAACCATGAAAATTGTTGCTTGCTCCAACCACCAAATTTTTTAATTAGCAGAAGCATTAAGAATTACCTTTATTTGATTAAATATGGGGATGAAAAAGTGAACTAGATTACAAATGCAGTTCGTATAAATTTAATCAGATTTTATTCACAAGTGCTATCTCACCGAAGATGGAGTTAAAGATTAATCTCAAGTAATTGTTCTCAGTCGGAAGATAGGCTTTTCAAAAAAAATCGACATCGCTAACTCAAAAGTCAACAACGCCGAAATTAAATATATCTTAAATATGTATAGGAAAAAATTTAGAATTTAATTCCCAATTGTCCATTAATACCGCGACGTGTATTATAACCAGCACCAACAAACAAGTTTTTGCTAGGGCTAACTTGTACACCACCGGAAAACGCTACTCCTTTACCTTCGGTGTAGTATCCTAACCCAACATAAGGAGAAATCTTTGGTAAAGGAAGAAATTGCAGGATGTCTACACCAACAGCACCATCTTCTCCTACTCCCAATTCCGCACCGTAATTTAAAGCCTTGGCACCTACAGCATAAGTGACATCACCATCTTTAGCACCGACAGATACCCAAGGTTGGGGTATTATCTGAGCATCAGCACGCTGGGGTGCAAATAAAGCGAGTATACCCACAGATGCAATTAATGTTTTACCGATAAATGCTATTTTCACTTACAACTCCTACAATACCTATAAAATAATGGTTTGTTAGTAATTAAGTAACAGTGACGGATTTTACCTTGTTTGGGTGCCAGATGATGTTAAATATTTTAAAGTTTTTGGAGAAAATTACTCTTTTGCTGGTAAATTAACGATTTTAAAAAACCGCTGAGACGCAAAGAGCGCTGAGAAAAGAGATAAAGAGAGATACACAGATAGGTAATTGTAAAAAGCTACTTCATATCGTAACCAAATAAGTTAACGTTAACTTCTCCCAATTCCAATTTATCCAAACCATATTCAGCCCATCTTCTCTCAACCATCGCGGCTACTTCTGCATCCGATTCCAAGGCATCTCCCCATTCGTGTTCGGTTTCTGGAGGAATTTTGGTTGTTGCATCAATTCCCATTCTTCCCCCTAAACCCAACTTTTCGCTGGCAAAATCTAAGGTGTCAAAGGGTGTATTTGGTAAAATGAATACATCTCGTGTCGGATCTACTTTGGAGCTTATTGCCCATACAACTTGACGCGGGTCGCGAATGTTTATATCTTTGTCTACTACAATGACAAATTTGGTGTAGGTAAACTGTGGTAAGGCACTCCAAAACGCTAAGGCTGCTCTTCGCGCTTGTCCGGGATATGCTTTATCTATGGATATAATCGCCGCTTTGTAGCTCAAAGCTTCCATTGGTAGGAAGAAATCGACGATTTCCGAAACCTGCTGTCGTAAAATCGGGGTGTAAATCCGGTTGAGTGCGATCGCCATCATGGCTTCTTCTTTGGGTGGACGACCGCTAAATGTCGTTAAATACACCGGGTTTTTACGGTGAGTCATGCATTGAAAGCGCACTAAGGGTGAATCTTCCACGCCACCATAATATCCCATATGGTCGCCAAAGGGTCCATCAGGAAGCATTTCCCCTGGGGTAATTGTTCCTTCTAAAACAAATTCGGAATCTGCGGGAACTTCTAAATCAACGGTTTTACATTTGGCTAAATTTACTCCGGAGCCTCCGTATAAACCCGCAAATAACCACTCGGATAAATCCACAGGAATCGGTGTTGCTGCCGCCATGATAATTAAGGGGTCTACACCTAAAGCAATTGCTACTTCTAATTTTTTGCCGTTCTCAGCAGCTTTACGTAAATGTCTGGCTCCACCGCGCACTGAGAGCCAATGTACGGTCATGGTATTTTTAGATTGTAGTTGTAAACGATACACACCGACGTTTGGTGTTCCGGTTTCACAATCTTTAGTAATTACCAATCCTAAAGTAATAATTTTACCTGCATCACCGGGATAAGGACGTATCAAGGGTAATTTATTTAAATCTAGATTATCACCTTGCAGCACAACTTGCTGACAAGCGGGGAAAAAGTCTCTTCCGGGTTTAGCTTTAAGAACATCAAATAAAACTTTACCAAAATCGATGGCTTGAGAAATCTTTTTTGGTGGTTTTGGTTGTTGTAAGAGCGCTAATTTTTTCCCCAATTCTTCTAATTGTTGGGGATGTGACATATTCATTGCCCAACATATCCTTTCCACAGTTCCCATGAGGTTTACCGCAACGGGAAAATCAGCACCTTTAACATTCTCGAAAATCAAACCGGGGCCACCTTTTTGGAGCATCCGGTTAGAAATTTCCGCAATTTCCAAATCTGAGTCAACCAAAGCCGAAATTCGCTGTAATTGTCCCTTTTCTTCCAGAATTTTGATAAATCCCCGTAAATCTCTCGCCATTGTATATATAAATCGTAAAGATATTTGAAGCGTTATTTATATTATCAGCTAAAAGTGAGGAATTGGTAATGGGTAATTGGTAATGGGTAATTGGTAATTATTTCTTATAATAATGTAATTTTTAATTTAGTTTTGGGAATTATATATATAAATCTGATTTTAATTGTAATAAAATAGTGTGACAAGACCTGATTTTGAAGATTTACGAGTTTATCAGTTAGCTGAAAAATTAGCTAATGAAATTTGGGATATTGTTCAAAATTGGAAGTCATTTGAGAAAGACACAGTTGGTAAACAAATAGTTCGTTATGCTGATAGTATTTGTGCAAATATTGCAGAAGGAAGAGGACGCTTTAATTACCAAGACAATCGCCGCTTTATCAGAATCGCTAGAGGTTCTTTATATGAAACTATCTGTTTATTAAGATTGGCTTATGTTAGAAAGCTTTTAACTAAAGAACAAGCATCTAAACTTAAGCCAATAATTGACGAACTATCCCCCAAACTCAATGCTTACCTGAATTCAATAGGCAATAAAAAATAGTTGAATTTCTCATCCCCCATTACCAATTACCAATTTACGGCGTTAGCTCTTTAATTCTCGATAAAGCATCATTATAATTACTATCTTCACCTGTATTAATAAAAATATCTGCTGCTGCTTGAAAATCTTCAATTGCTTCGGACACTTTTGCTAAATCTGTACGAAGTAAACCGCGATTATAATAAGCTTGAGCGTATTCAGGATTGAGTTCAATTGCTTTAGAATAATCTGCCATTGCTTGTTCCCATTTCCCTAATTCTAAATGAGCATTACCACGATTATTGTATGCTGTTGGTTGAGTAGAATCTAGTTTAATTGCTTGATTATAGTTTTCAATTGCTCCTTCTATATCTTTGATTTTAAAGCGATATAAACCGCGATGAATGTAAGCATTGGCATTATCGGGATTCATTTCTATGGCTTTTTCGTAGTCTTCATAAGCTTGTTTGGGATATCCTAAATCATTGTAAACATCAGCACGGGCAATATAAGCTTCAATGTATTTAGAATCTAATTCAATTACTTTAGTAAAATCTTTTTTTGCGGTTGTTTTTTCGTTGAGTTCATACCTTGTTTTACCGCGTTCGTAATAAGCTTCTATATATTTAGAATTAATTGTAATTGCTTGATCAAAATCCTTGATTGCTTCGAGTTTTTCTCCGATTTTACGGCGAATTATTCCCCGATACAAGTAAGCTGGAGCAAATTTAGGATTGATTTGAATTGCTTGATTTAAATCGGCGATGGCTTGACGATTTTCTTTGATTTGAAAACGAGCAAGTCCTCTACCATAATAAGCGTTTGTGTATTGGGGATTGAGTTTAATTGCTTGATTGTAATCTATGATTGCTCCGTTATATTCTCCCACAGAATAAAGACTAAATCCTCTATCATAATAAGCGTTAGCATCATTAGAATTATTACGAATTGCGGCGCTAGAATCTTGTTGAGATTTTTCGTAATTTCCTAAACGATAATAAGCATCTCCTCGTAAATTATAAGCGTTTGCATATTCGGGATTGATTTTAATTGCTTGAGAAAATAATTGAATTGCTTGTTGATATTTCGCTTTTTCGTAGTATGTAATTCCTTGTTTATATAGTTCTTTAGCATAATTTAAATCTCTTGGTGCAAAGAAATACCATCCGATTCCACCAAGTAATATAAAACCAGCTATTCCAATAGTTAATTGCGGTTTTTTTGAGATTTTATTTTTGATTTTTTGATATAGAGAACTTGACTGTTGTTGATTAATTGCTTTTAAATCAGTTAATACTTCTTTAGCCGATTGATAGCGGTTTTGATAATTTAAATGCACCATTTTATTAATAACTGTGGCAAGCTTTGGGTTTACTTTATAGCGACGAGGATACCAAATTATTCTTTCTGTGGAAGTATTTTTCTGATTTTTTTGTGCAGTTATTTGACTAGCTGTTAAACCTGTTAGCGCTTCAATAGCAATTATGCCTAAAGTATAAATATCGCTGTTAAATTGAGGATTACTATGTACTTGTTCTATAGGCATATATTCTGAAGAACTAACGATGTTAGATACTGCTTCTTGAGGCGCACCAAAGTCGGTTAAAATTAGTTTATTATCAGATTCTCTACGAATGATATTTGCTGGTTTGAGATTACGATGGATTATCCCACGACTATGTATTAATACTAAAATTTCTAATACTTCTAATAAGAGATTAAGTACTTTTTCTGATTTTAAGGTTTGTCCGGAAAATATTTCTTTATTTAAAGGATTACCGATAATATATTTTCTAACTAGATAAAAATTTTGATTTTCTTCAAAGAAATTTATTAAGTTCTGAATCCTATCATCTTGTTCTGATAGGTTATCTAAGGGTTTTGCTTCGGTTTCTAATACGTTATGAGATATTTTTAATAGTCTGGGGTCTTTACTTGGTGGCATAAATTGCTTGACTACATATCGCTCACAATTAGATTCACAGGTATCTTCACCTAGGTAAGTTCTTCCTCCCAAATTACCATTAAGCAATTCAATTATTCGGTAGCGTTCAAGCATAATATTATTCATGATAGATGACCAAAATGGTATATACAACTTTGTCATATTAAATTAAGCTACTCAATTAAATAAAGTAAACTGCATTTCATTTATAAACATAAAAATCTCAAAATATTGTGAGTAATAGATAATTATATATTGTGGTTTTTCGAGTATTTAAATTAATGAATATAAGCTTTTTTAGCTTAACTTAATCAAAAAAAATGAGTAATTAATTCTGAATAAACTTAAATAAAAGGGTTGTTTAACTAACTGAATCTAAAAGTAGTAATACATATTTGAAAAATTGGATAAACTTAAAAAAAATAAAACAAGCATATTTTTGTATCTTGATTGCAGAATCTTTAATTTTTTCTCTGATATGTGGTGGTAGCAGAATTAAAAAGCCAAAATAGAATATAGGGGCTATAAGCCTGATATTTTATGTATGGAGCGTGCTATCGGTGGTATTACAAGTTGAAAAGGACATCTACGAAGCGAAAACTCAGGAAATTGCTAAACAATTGTTAAGCACAACTGGGGAAAATCGTTCTTTATTCTCGGCTTTGCGTGACCAGATGCGTCCTGATGATAAACTATTAGCATGGGCAATGAGCAATCCTGGTTTACGGGTACAGTTGTTTCGATTTATCGATACTCTCCCCGCTTTGAGAAGTAATTCGGAAATTGCCGCCCATTTACAGGAATACCTCGGTGATGATTCGGTAGAATTACCTTCCGCACTCAAGGGAATGTTAAATTTTGCAAATCCCGATTCTATGCCGGGACAAGTTGCTGCTACAACTGTTTCTAAAGGTGTGGAAACTTTAGCTCATCGATATATTGCTGGTGAAAATATCAAGCAAGCTTTAAAGAGTATTGAAAGACTCCGTAAAGAAAAGATGGCTTTCACTGTGGATTTATTAGGTGAAGCGGTAATCACGGAAGTGGAAGCGGAGTCTTATTTACAACGATATATGGAATTGATGTCACAGTTAGCGGCAGCTGCTAAAAGTTGGAAGACTGTGGCTTTAATTGATGAAGCTGATGGGGAAGCTTTACCCAAGGTTCAAGTTTCGGTGAAGTTAACAGCATTTTATTCCCAGTTTGACCCTTTAGATGATAAAGGTAGTGAGGAGAAGGTAACTAACCATATTCGCACTTTATTACGTCGTGCTTCTGATTTGGGTGTTGCTATCCATTTTGATATGGAGCAGTATATCTACAAGGATCTTACCTTTAATATTTTGAAAAAGCTGTTGATGGAAGAGGAGTTTAAACAGCGTACAGATATCGGCATGACAATTCAAGCTTATCTACGAGATAGTGAAGCAGATGCCAAAGGTTTGATTGAATGGGCTAAACAGCGCGGTAATCCCATTACAATTCGGTTAGTAAAAGGTGCTTATTGGGACCAAGAAACTATTACAGCAGAACAAAAACACTGGCAGCAACCAGTATACAACGATAAAGCCGCCACAGATATTAATTTTGAAAAAATAACCCAATTATTGTTAGAAAATCATCAATATATATATGCTGCCATCGGAAGTCATAATATCAGATCGCAAGCAAGAGCGATCGCCATTGCTCAAAGTTTGAATGTACCCCAGCGCCATTTTGAAATGCAAGTCCTTTATGGCATGGGGGATAAAATTGCTAAAGCTTTGGTTGAACAAGGTTACAGAGTGCGCGTTTATTGTCCCTACGGTGAGTTGTTACCCGGTATGGCTTATTTAATTCGTCGTTTATTGGAAAATACTGCTAATTCTTCGTTTATTCGCCAGAATATGGAAAATCGTCCCGTAGAAGAATTAATTTCAACCCCTGTAATCAAAGATAAAATCGAAACTTCCTCCCCCTCCCTCCATCCCCCCATCCCCCCATCCTCTTCTCCCCCATCTTCCTTCTCCCCTGCTGCTGACACCGATTATGCTGAGGAAGAAATGAGAAGAAAATCTCAAGCTGCTTTACAAGATGTGAAAAAACAACTTGGGAAAACTTATTTACCTTTAATTGATGGCGAATACGTAGAAACTACGGAAAAAGTTGATTCGGTTAACCCTTCTAATTATGCTCAAGTTGTCGGAAAAGTTGGTTTAATTAATATTGAACAAGCCCAAACCGCAATGCAATCAGCGAAAGAAGCATTTAAAACTTGGCGTAAAACCACAGCAAAACAACGCGCTGACATCATCCGCAAAGCCGGAGATATAATAGAACAGCGTCGCGCTGAACTATCCGCTTGGATTGTGTTAGAAGTTGGTAAACCTGTGCGTGAAGCTGATGCTGAGGTGAGTGAAGCCATAGATTTTTGTCGCTATTATGCAGCAGAAATGGAACGGTTAGAGACAGGTTACAATTACGACGTAGCCGGAGAAAATAATCGTTATATTTACCAACCAAGAGGAATTGCGGTGGTGATTTCACCTTGGAATTTCCCCTTTGCCATCGCAACTGGGATGACTGTCGCGGCTTTAGTCACGGGAAATTGTACTTTACTCAAACCAGCCGAAACTGCTGCGGTAATTGCGGCGAAAATCACGGAAGTTTTGGTGGAAGCAGGAATACCCCAGGGTGTGTTTCAATATGTCCCCGGTAAAGGTTCGGTTGTCGGCTCTTATTTGGTAAATCATATTGATACTCATGTCATTGCTTTTACAGGTTCCCAGGAAGTAGGCTGTAAGATTTACGCAGATGCCGCCGTATTGAAACCCGGTCAAAAGCATATGAAGCGGGTAATTGCCGAGATGGGAGGCAAAAATGGAATTATCATTGATGAAAGTGCAGATTTAGACCAAGCAGTTGTCGGTGTAGTACAATCAGCATTTGGTTATAGTGGACAAAAATGTTCGGCTTGTTCGCGAGTAATTGTTGTAGAAAGCGTTTATGATAGCTTTATTAATCGTTTCGTAGAAGCCACAAAATCCCTGAATATTGGAGAAACAGAATTACCACGGACTCAAGTAGGACCTGTAATTGATGCTAAATCTCAATCCAGAATCAAAGAGTATATCGAAAAAGGTAAAGCAGAAGCAGAAGTTGCATTAGAAATGTCTGCTCCTGTTAACGGATATTTTATCGGTCCGGTAATCTTTACTAATGTCCCCGCAGATGGGATAATTGCTCAACAGGAAATATTTGGTCCAGTAGTAGCAGTAATTAAAGCCAAAAATTTTCAACAAGCCTTAGAAATTGCTAACGGAACCAATTACGCTTTAACCGGGGGACTTTATTCGCGAACACCTTCCCATATTCAACAAGCGCAAGCAGAATTTGAAGTTGGTAACTTGTATATCAATCGTACCATCACCGGAGCAATTGTTTCTCGACAACCCTTCGGCGGTTTCAAACTTTCCGGAGTCGGTTCAAAAGCAGGAGGTCCCGATTATCTCCTACAATTTCTAGAACCCCGTACTATAACTGAAAATATTCAGCGTCAGGGTTTTGCTCCCATTGAAGGAGCAGAATAAAAAGTTAGGAGTTAAGAATTAGTAATTGGGAATGAGACATGAAGCATTGACAGCAAAATACTCCCACTAAAGTTTTTCTTCTTGTCTCTCCCTCTCTGATTAATTCTTTTCTCAGCGCCCTCAGCGCCTCTGCGGTTGATCAAATCCGTAACTATGAGAAATAAAAGCTAAAAGAATAAGAATTTTAATATTATATAGCACCACTAGCGAACATAATATAAAGAACAAACGAGATTTAAGATTATCCGATGACTGAAATAACTGTAAAAGTAGTTGATTGGGAAGATTATCCGGTAATTGAGATAATTAGAAGAAGGGTTTTTCAAGATGAACAAAAAGTAAATGTAGAATCAGACTTTGATGGTAAAGATAGAGCTTGTCCCCAGTTGATTGCTTATTTAGATAATGTTGTCGTCGGTACTGCCAGAATTCGATATTTAGATAGAAAAACGGCTAAAATTGAAAGATTAGCAGTTTTATCTTATGCCAGAGGCAAAGGTATTGGCAAGAGAATCATGCAAAAAGCGTTAGAAGTGATAGCTAGTGAAAATATACCCGAAGTTACAATCAATGCTCAAGAATATATTAAAAAGTTACATCAGCAATTAGGTTTTGAACAAGTTGGTGAAGTTTTTCAAGAAGCAGGAATTGCTCATGTAAAAATGGTAAAAAGGTTAAATGTTAAAGGTCAAAGCTGTAATAATTATTAATAACTGTCAACTGTCAACTGTCAACTGTCAACTGTCAACTGTCCACTGTCCACTGTCAACTGTCAATCAAGTTGATAAAATATAATAACTCAAAATCTGATAAACCTCATCTACCGCATTATCTCTTTTAAATTGAAATTCTCTTGGTAAATCATCACCATGAATCCAAACTTTTATTTCAGCATCCAAATCTAAAGTACCAGCAGTTTCCTTACTAAAATATTTAATTGACTTATAGGGAATTGATAAAAACTCAGTTTTTCTACCCGTCATTCCTTGTTTATCAATCAAAATAATTCTTTTATTGGTAAAAACTATCAAATCTCGGATTAATTTAAATGCCTTATGTATATTTTCTCCTTCAATCATTAAAGGACTAAGTTCGTTTTGTAATTTCTCCACATTCACTTTGGATGCATTACCCATCATTCCGCTGAAAATGTCCATATTATTACCTCTATAAAGAATATCTGGCGACTAGAAGTCGCGTCTACACAAACAAAACCTGCCGGGAGCAGGTTTCAGCAGGTTTTAGAATAATTATACAACCCATATCAAAATTCACTTTGTCTGAAAAATATTTTGCACCATCTTTTTATCTGTACCCGCTGCTGCTTTATCCAATTCTGCAATTTCTCCAGCATCTAAATTCCAACCCAAAGCACCAATATTCTCCCGTGCTTGTTGAGGATTTTTTGCTCCAGGAATGGGAATTGTACCTTTACAAATACACCAATTAATAGCTACCTGAGACATAGTTTTATTTCTAGATTCTGCAATTTCTCGTAAACATTGTAATAACGATTTTGCACCAGGAATTAATTGTTTAAATAAAATATTTCTAATACCTTTAGGATATTGGTTTTTATCGGTATATTTTCCCGTTAAAATTCCTAAACATAAAGGGCTATAAGCAATTAACTTAATTCCCAACTCGTCACAAACTTCTTTAACACCTAACTCCGTCACCGGATAAGTTGATAATAAAGAATACTGTACCTGTAAACTTGTAATTGGTACCCCTCTTTCCGCAAACTTTTGATGTACCTTCCTCAATCTTTTTGAACCATAATTTGATAAACCCACCCCCTTCACTAAACCTTGTTCATATAAATCTCCCAAGCCATCTAATAAAGCCCATTCTTGTAAAGGAAAATAATTCGCAGTTGACCAATGCATTTGTACTAAATCGATATTTCTACCCAAACGTTTTGCAGAAGCTTTACCAGCAGAAACCATTGCACCTCTAGTTAATCTCCAAGGATAAGCAGCAAGTTTAGTCGCAATGCAGATATCATTTTTATTTACACCGTCATATTCTTTGCTAAAACGTCCTAATAACTTCTCACTTTGTCCGTTTAATTTTCCCGTACCGTAAGAATCCCCAGTATCAAATAATGTTACACCATTTTCAACACAAAGATTAAAACAAGATTGTAAATCATCATCCATGCTTTGATTGTAGCCCCAAAGCACCTGATTACCCCATGCCCAAGTTCCGCAACCCATCTGAGGAAGAAACAATGTTTGATTATACATATCACCGAAAGTGTTTTATATTATTTTAAGATATAACAAGTGTACTTAAGTATATTTTTGATTTTTATACAACTGACGCAACTGGTACATTTTTTATCAAAAGTAAATATCTTCTGGAATCAACTACAAGGAATTCGTAGCATCAAGGTTTTTCAGAAAAATTCCAAATATCGTTTTTTGATTATCCTTAACTACTTGAATATAATTCATTTTTATAAATAAAATTTGTATGAATATTCCATATTTTTGTTTAAACTGCTTTTCTCAATACTTTTATGATCATTGTGCTAAAGCTAAATAGAATTAAGCCAATTCATGAAATAAATTCACAAGAATAAAATTTTCCTTGTTGATACATAAACACGTATACTAAACACGGCACTATCAACGATAAAATACGTCAATTGAAAAAGCTACGATAATTGTGCTTCATTCTAAACCAATGCAGCACAATTAACGCTGAAAAAATCAACTTTTGTACAGTAAGCAGACATACCTGTAGACTAATGACCAATCAGTTTAAAGCTCAAAGTTTACAAGTCCACGCAAGACTAGTTAACTTATTTAGAAAGCTAAATTTGCCAAAGTTCGCAACTTATCAACTACTCAAGCGTTGTCTTCCAGTTGTATTTATAATATCATTTTCTACGGTGTTGCTGCTTGATAATCTGAATAATTTAGAATTGGCAGCAGCACAATTTCCTCCGCCAGCGACAATAATCCAACCGGAAATCATTCAACCGGAAATCATTCAACCAGAAGTATTACAACCACGACAGCTACCTCGTCAACAAATTCGCGGTGTATGGATGAGTACCAATGATTTTAATGTTCTGAGAAATCAATCTGCTGTCAAAGATGCTGTTACTCAACTACGACGTTTGAATTTCAATACGATTTATCCTGTTGTCTGGAATTCTGGTTATACCAAGTTTCCTAGTGCTACAGCAAGACGAGCTGGTATTCCCTTTTTCTTTAAAGGTTCAAATGGACAGGATATGTTAGCAGACTTGATTAATCAAGCCCATCGTCAAGGTTTGTTAGCAATTCCCTGGTTTGAGTTTGGTTTTATGGTTCCCGAAAGCTCCGAATTAGCTTTAAATCATCCCCAATGGTTAACCCAAAAACGTGACGGGAGCTTAACTTCTAATAGTGCTGCGGGTGAAGTTGCATGGTTAAATCCTTTTCATCCCCAGGTACAACAATTTATTCAAAATTTGGTTTTAGAAGTTGTCAGTCAATATGATGTTGATGGCATTCAGTTCGATGACCACATGAGTTTACCACGGGAATTCGGTTATGACCCCTACACCGTTGCTTTGTATACTCAGGAAACCCAAAATCCACCTCCCAGCAACTTTGCAGATGAAGCATGGGTAAAATGGCGTGCGGATAAAATTACTGCGTTTATGGTACAACTTAACCAAGCGGTAAAAGCTAGAAAGCCCTATGCAATTTTTTCGGTATCTCCCAATTATTACAACCATGCTTATAAATTACAGTTACAAGATTGGCTGAATTGGGTGCGTTTGAGCATTGTAGATGAATTGATTATGCAAGTTTATCGTAACGATTTAGCAAGTTTTGTTGACAAAATTAACCTTCCAGAAATGCTTGAAACCAAGCAATATATACCTACTGGTGTAGGAATTATGACTGGTTTACGAAATCGTCCGGTTTCAATGCAACAAATTAAATCTCAGGTACGAGCAGCACAACAAAATAATTTGGGTGTAACTTTCTTCTATTATGAAACTCTATGGAATCATGCTCAAGAAAATGTCGAATTGCGACAAGCTGGATTCCGAAGTTTATTTCCCCGTTTTACTCATCGTTCCAGAATTTAATTAATCATAATAATAATGTAGAGACGTAGCACTGCTACGTCTTTTTATTTATTGATTTATTGACTTATTTATTGATTTATTTTCTTCACCAAAAAGTTCTACTAAACCAATTGTGCCAACAAAAAAAGTATAAACACCATATTTAGAACCGGCTTTCAAAGATGCGATTATCGCTTCAATTAAATGTACCCCAACAGCAACACGTTCAATCACCAAAATTGGTCTAATAATATCAGGTATTTGCAGATGATTTTTTAAAGCATAAATATGACCTAATTCTAGTCCCATAGCTCCTACCATTAGAACTGTAGATATAATTTTAATCGCATTAATTACAAATAAGTTTTTCTTCATCAGCTTTGATCAATTGAGTGCATAACTATTTATTATTACTCCTTTTTCGTGAGAAAATTACCGATTTAAGAGCGGAATATTAAATATTCTAAAATTCTAATCACAGAAGTCGGGTTTTTACGATAAATATCGATAATCTCAGAAAACAGTCATAAAAACCTGACTTCTTACCCCACGAAAAATTTAGGTTTTGCAGTTTTTTTTGTTAGGAAACAGTAATACTACTACAAAGTTTCGATTTTCCGCACAATCCGCTTGTCAACTTGTTGATTGATAGGAGAGCGAGAAGTAATATAATCTATGACGACATCAGCTAAAAGAAAACCTGTATCAATTTGATTTTTTCCACTTTTAAAAACCTCATAACCATCACCACCATTGAGGAGAAAGTTGTTAGTAATTACACGATATGTAGAGTTAGCTGCAAGTGGTTGATAGTTTCCATCAGAGTTTTGTACTTGAATAGATAAAATACGTTTTCCTATGGGTGCTTTGGCATTCCATTCAAAGCGTAATCCTGCAACCTGGGGAAAACTTCCTCCTGCATTTTCAATTTTGCTTACACCATTCTCCAAGGCTTCCTTGAGTTGTGAGCCGGTTAAATCAAGTCGAGTAATTGTGTTACCAAATGGTAATACTTCCAGTACTTTTCCAACAGTTATGTCACCAATAGGAATACTACTACGAATGCCGCCACTATTCATAATTGCTACTTGAGGGTTATCACGACGGGTTTTATCGAGTATGGCATCAGCAATCAAGTTACCCAAGTTAGTTTCTTGAGTACGTATATTAGCTCGGTCTCCATCCAGTGTTACAGTTGTTTTACCGATTACTTTTCGACGTAGCGCTTCAATTGGGGCTGCAAACTGCGCTAATTTTTTTTGAAAGGTTGAGTCTGGTGCAATATCTTGAGTCACAGGTGTCGGGGAAGGTTGCCAAGAAATAACTTCACCGTTACCATCAAAAGTCAGGCTAATATTTCCTAAGTATTTTCCCCACTCCCAATCAGTCACAATCAGAACTTCATTACCATCAGGTGATTTTTCAATTATTGGATAAGCAACTGTTGCACCAGGCATATTACCAAGTGGTGTATGGGAATGCCCGCCGACAATTATATCTATACCATTAACTTGACGAGCTAATTCGCGGTCAGTGTTAATACCAATATGAGTGAGAGCGATAATTTTGTTGACATTTTGAGCAGTTAAAGCTGCAACTGCTTTTTGTGCTGCTTCTATCGGGTTTGTGAAAGTTACGCCATTACCAGGATTTGAAAGAATAGCTGTCTCTTGGGTAGTCAGTCCAAAAACACCGACTTTTTCCCGATTGATTTGTAAAACAGTCCAAGGTTTGATCTTGTTAGCAAGTGGTGAGGTTTTATCTACCTGGATATTCGCTGAAATTAAAGGAAATTTAGCTTTGCTAATAAAATCAGCTAATACTTGTTGTCCACGGTCAAATTCATGATTACCAAGAGTGCCAATATTATAACCCAACTCATTATAGAAGTACAAATCCGCTTGACCTAAATACCGATTAAAATAAAGAGTTCCTTGAAAAATATCACCAGCATCTAACAGCAAAAGCGGTTCTTTTGTGGCTGCATTTTGAGAACGAATTTTGTCAATCAGTGTTTTACGTCTGAGAATACCACCTAGTTCATCTTTGTTAAATTCAATCGCTTCTAAATGGGCATGGTGGTCGTTTGTGTGTAGGATATGTAAGGTAAAATTTGGTTGTTGGGTAATGATAGAAGTAAAAATGTAAGAGAGTAAAGTCAGGATAATTAGAATTAAACCCAGAAACCATAACCGAAAATTACGCATTATATTACTACCTTGAGAATTGAAATAATACTTTTGGCTGCTTGAATGCAAACCATAGAACTTAAGTATTATACAAATTTAGAATGTGGTTTCAAGTAGTTTTTTTAACGCAAAGGGGCGCGGAGGTTACGCGGAGGTTCGCGGAGAAATTTTGTATTGAATTAGTTAAGTAGGTAGCTTTTCCTATAAGTATAGAAGTATGTCTGTAAAACAAGACAACTGTTATAAAAACTGGACTTATTTGTGTGTCGCCGAATTCATGTTTGTTTAGCGTCTCCGAAAATGAGGTATTTGCAATTTGCGAATCTTGCTTACCAAGGATTTCTGACAACGCATAATCAATTTATGCAAATGTCTATTTATATTCGGATTTAAGTTCTAAGGCAGCACAAAAGCTATTAAGACTATTTAATAAAGCATTGTAGTAAGAATAAGCATCATCGCGTTCGTTGCGAAGATAATCATACAAAGTCAGTTCTGGCTCTGATGCTAGAGCTTGATTTGGGATATCCAAACCAGCTTCCCTCAAACGTACAGATGCGATTGCAATTAATAATGAGCCAATGGTATTATTTTTGCCGTGGAGAAGATCGTCGAGTCCAGATAGGATTAAATCCGCTCCTGGTAGTTCGTTTAGCTCCATTATTGATCGCTCCCTGTTGTATTTTCACAATACTTCATAAATTCTTCGATCCTGTTTTTCAAAATATCAGGATTAAGGGAAGGAAATCGGATTAATTCAGCTTCGATGGCTTGGAAACAATCACGTAATTCCTCTAAAGAAAATAATTTTTGTTCGTACATAGCTCGAACATCATCAATATCACGGTTATATCCCCTAGATAGCTTAGAAATGGCTTGGGATGTGAAATCGTAATGATAAAATGAAATCGCCCCTTCCCGTCCAATAAAAACACTTCTGTTGCGCCATTCGGGAAGCGGTGGTAAAAAGTCCTGTGGGGAAGCTAATTCAATATTGATGTCCAATCTTTGTTTGAGTTTGGCGATCACTTGGAAAATACCTGGAGGCTCGGGGTCTAGACGAATATCGATATCCACAGTCGAACTACGCCATCCGATCAGCAAAGCACTCGCACCGCCTGTAAAGTAGATACAACCGGAACCACTGGCTTCTCTACCTAAAGCTTTCATCAATTGTTCAATCTTCTGAGGATCGACATTTGAGCGCATAATTTTACGTTAGCGCAAGTTAGCCTCTTTAGTTTAGCAGATAGTGTTTGCATCAGTAAATATAGAAAATTTGGGGGAGTATTGCATCAATAGGGGATGTCAATTAGTGTTCATATAAACCTCAATTCCACGAGTTGTATCAATATGGTCTCTAAGGAGAGTATGTAGGCTTTTAGTAGCATTTATGATCACAGAAGCTTCTGCTTCCTGTTTTCTTCAAGACATGAAGGTATTCGTAGAGCTTCTAGCTCGCCCTTTGGCTACCAGTGAGCTAGACGCTGCCGTTACGAATTTTTACTCGTTAAATTTGAGATGAAAGTTTACTAATAGTCTGTCACATGAATTAATACCCCAACTGATAACTGTTAACTATTAAAAAGCATCCCAACCAGGTTCAAAGTTTGATAAAAAACTACCTTCAGCAATAGTCCCATTCATCGTCCAAATTGCATTTTCTCCAGTTGTATTATTGCGCCAGAAAATATCAGTTTTACCATCACCATTATAATCTCCAATCATCGGTTCCCAAGTTAAATCATTGGAAGGTAAAAAGGCTTTGGTTGATACTTCTCCTCCATTCATTAACCAAGCTGTATTTTCACCAGTTTGATTATTATGCCAGAAAATATCAGTTCTACCATCACCGTTGAAATCACCAATATTTGCTTTCCAAGCAGAACTTAATTGCGGTAAAGTTGATTCACTAAAGATGATATCGTTAAACAGAGTACCAGTCATTACCCAAACAGAATTCTCACCGCTATCTTGATTGCTCCAAAGAATATCGGTGCGAGAATCTCCATCGAAATCACCAAAAGTAGGAATCCAAGAAGTTTCTAATCCTTTTACAGCATAACCATTAGCATTAGTACCATCCATCAACCAAGCGGCGTTTTCACCTGTGATGCGATTTCGCCAAAATAAATCATTTTTACCATCATTATTGAAATCAGTAACGCTGTAGTCCCAATTTAAATCTGTTGTGGGTAAAAAAGCAGCACTAGTGACATTTTTACCATCCATTATCCAAGTTGCATTTTCAGCAGTTGAAGTATTCCGCCAAAATATATCACTTTTACCATCACCGTTGAAATCAGCAATACTAAAATCCCAATTAGCATCGATTCTTTGTACTGATTCTTCGGAAGATATATTAGTACCATCCATTTGCCAAATCACATTTTCTCCGGTATTTTTATTTCGCCAGAAAATATCAGTTCTGCTATCGTTATTAAAGTCGGCGAAAGCAAAATCCCAAGATGCATCAACATTTTTGAGAAAAGCTGGATTTTGATTAACACCATCCATTAACCAAACTGCGGTTTCACCAGTTTCAACGTTACGCCAAAATTTATCGGTTTTACCGTCACCATTGAAATCAACAACAACTGCTGCATCGCTAAATATCGGATTAGGATTGGGATTTCTGGCAGCGGTTATACTGTCGGCATCCTCAAGGGGCAATGATTGCGAAGAATGTCCAAAATTCAAATTGTAAGCGGAAGAAATACCGTCTTCAAAAGTATTATTTGAAAGTTGAGTATATTCTGTTGCAATAGCGTTTGCGGATACACTGTCTAGATTTTTATTTGAAAACATCGTGTTTTTTTATCACTAATATTTATCTGTTGTAACTGAGATTTATAGTTTTTTTTGTTAAGCACTAACATATAGTTTTTTGTGAATTGTTGCTTATAATGAACATTTTTAATATTTTTTATAAATGGTTATTTAATATCAAGTTAATTGTCTATAAATCTATATTTGTTTCCTATTTATTTAGATAAAGGTAAAAATAAATCCAACTATTCAATATTCAAAAAAAAGGGAGCCTAACGACTCCCAATACAAACCTAAAATTTCAACTCTTAGCTAACAACCCATTCTCCAGGTAATGAAGGTAGAGTTTCTTGAGTGACATCTGTACCATCTACTCGTAAAATAATGTTTTCACCAGTTTGGGTATTGCGTCCAAAAACGTCTGTATCGCCATCACCGTCGAAATCACCGATACTCAAATCCCATTCAGTACCAAGTGATGGTAATTCAATACCATTCGCATCAGCACCATTCATAATCCAAGCGGCATTTTGTCCGGTTGACTGATTCCGCCACAGGATGTCCATTCTCCCATCAGCATTAAAATCGCCGATATTCGATTCCCAACCAGAACCCAAAGTTGGTAAATCTGACTCTACCGCATTGGAGCCATTCATTAACCAAACCTTGGTTTCACCAGTACTCTTGTTTTGCCAGAGAATGTCGGTAGTAAAGTTACCATCAAAATCTGCTTGGGTATACTCCCAACCTGCACCAAAAGTCGGTAATGCAGCTTGTTCGGCACTTAAACCATTCATAAACCAAACGGCATTTTCACCAGTTTGTTCATTATGCCAGAATACATCGGTATTAAAATTAGGAGTGAAATTTCCAACCGTATAAGTCCATGATGAATCTAACTGCGGTAGAAAATCTGCACTAGTAACGCTAGCACCATCCATCAACCAACCGGCATTTTCACCCGTATTCTGATTCCGCCATAACAAATCGGTTCTACCATCACCATTGAAATCTGCAATACTATAATCCCATTCGGTGCCGAGGGTATCTAAAGAAGTTTCAGATACAATCTGACTACCATCCATCAACCAGAGTAGGTTTTCTCCGGAATTTTGATTGCGCCACATTAAATCGGTTTTACCATCGCCGTTGAAATCACCAATACTGTAATCCCATTCTGTACCCAAAGAATTGACACCAGCACCAGTAGGATTAGAACCATCCATCAACCAAATAGCATTTTCACCAGTTTGAGTGTTACGCCAAAATTTATCTTGTTTACCATCCCCATTAAAATCCGCAAATACTGCCGGACTGCTAATATAAGGGCTAGGGTTAGGATTCTGTTGAGAATCTATTGATGAAGTCAATAATGATTGTGAAGAACCCGTTAAATTTAAGGTATTTAAATCAGTCTCTGGAGCAAAACTATTATTTTGGATTGTCGCAGATTGTAATGTACTTTTATCTTGTAAGGGATTTTGAGATTCGAGCATTGTGTTTATTTATTACCAGCTTTCATCTATCTTTTATCTCTATTTTTGCAAAGATTCTGTTAATTTAGAACATCTAGGATTTTTTTTTAATGTTGAAAACTTATATTTTTTTGATAATCTCAATTTCTAATTATTTTTTATAAAATTACAAGTGTTATTAGTTATATTTTAAAATGTTTATTATAAACAAAAAGCATAGAATTGCCGATTTGTCGTCAAATTACAGCCGGGGAATAGAATTCTCCGTCTAATAACATAACTCCTCTAAAAGAGGACTGGAAAAGAATTTGTTGAAATCGCGATATTTAAATTTAGTCGTCTTCAGAGGACTTTCGCTTTGAGACAGGCAATTTTATTCCCTGGTTATTCCTATTCCTACTTTGATAAATCTTCCATTTTGAAAAAGGTAATTCAATTAAGTAGTAAGTAACTGTTGCTAATAAAGTTGATAAAATCAAGGTTGCTGTTAGTCTGATATAAAACGCTTCTATGGGTATTTCTGAGGTGAAAATATCGTAAGTTCTAGTAATAATTGGCATATGCCAAATATAAATACCGTATGATAAGTTACCAATGACTTCTAATATTCTCAGAGGATTGTTTAAAATAGCGCTGAATGATAATTTTTCATGTTTAGTAAAATCTTGATAAATATCTTTTTCAAAGGCGAATATAAAAAATGAGGTGATAATTGCTGTTAATGGTTGGAGGATCAAAATTGTTGTTGATGTTCTCCATCCACCGTTACGATTTGGTAAATTCCACAATTCTTGATGATATAAATGATATGCGCTGAATAAATACAATAAAATTATCAGTATGACAGCAAAATATTTGATAATTAATGATTTTAATTGATGCAAATAATCTGGTTTATCATATTTGAAAAATTCATTTAGTAAAAATCCACATAAAAATAAATCGAGATTGAGAATCAAGGGAGTATACCAATATTTAAATGCATATCCCATTTCTTGAGTTATTTGTGTTTTAAAAGTTATCCATAATAAGCTTCTAAAAATCAAAGTTGTCAAAAATATTCCTAAAGTTGCTATAAATATTTGATGTTGTTTATTTGATTGATTTGTTTTGTTTTCTTGATTTAAAATCTTGGTGATTAAACTAGAAATAAAAGGAACCAATAAATAAAACTGTACTTCCGTTGATAAAGACCAAAAAACATCATTAAATTTTACGGTTTCTATTCCTATATATGGATGATAACTAAATGTACATATTCTGAATAAATAACCCCAATGAGAAAACTTGAGAACTTCTGGATAAACGAATATAGATAAAATTAGTACAGCAAAATAATAAAGAGGGAAAATTCTTAATATACGATTACGCCAAAATCTCATAACTCCTACTATATCAGCGGTGTAGCGTTGAATATAAAAAGCTTTACCCATCAAATAACCCGATAAAACAAAGAAAATCCAAACTGCTACTGCTCCATGACTAAACATTAACCAACTGAAATCAAATTCTTTGTAAATAATTGATTTTCTTGGAGGAGCGCAATGAATAATTACTACCATTAAACAGGCAAAACCCCGTAGAGCCAGCAGTGCATCTAAACGATTATGATTTTTGATATATGTAGACATTAATTTAGTACTTATATTTCTTCATATAAGATGAAGAATCTAGATGAAATACTCAATATTTAAATTGATTTTTTCCGAAAATGGTTGCCATATTGGCAAGATTTGGGGATTTTTATGTGATTTATGCTTGATTTTTATGCATTGCGATCGCGTAGTGCAAGGGAAACTATCCCCATCTCTGTGCGAATATATTACCTTAGAAACATCACAACACCATAGCGGAGAACTATGCAAGCAGAATATCGGCAGCGTCGGGAAGCATTAATGTCAAAGATTGGTAACGGTACAGCAATTTTTCGCAGTGCGCCTATGGCTGTGATGCACAATGATGTAGAATATGCTTACCGTCAAGATAGTGATTTTTTATATTTAACTGGACTCAACGAAGCCGAAGCTGTAGCGGTATTAGCTCCTCATCATCAAGAACATAAATTTATATTGTTTGTACAACCCAAAGATATCACTAAGGAAGTTTGGAGCGGTTATGTGACTGGGGTAGATGCAGCAAAA
This sequence comes from Rivularia sp. T60_A2020_040, assembly GCA_015272215.1. GTDB lineage: Bacteria > Cyanobacteriota > Cyanobacteriia > Cyanobacteriales > Nostocaceae > Rivularia. The sequence continues at coordinate 43,398 of JACYMD010000059.1, forward strand.
TCAATTTACGGGGCTGATGAAGCTTATCCCATTAACGAATTAGATGAAAAATTACCCCAATATTTATCAAACGCAGATCGAATTTATTACCGCTTCGGACGAGATAAATCTTTTAATCAAACTGTCCTTAATCATTACCAAAGGTTATTGCGAGTTTATCCCAAACGTGGTATAGGTCCGACGGCAATTCAAGATACTTGCACTATTTTACACGGTATGCGGATGGTGAAAAGCGAATCGGAATTGGCATTAATCCGAAAAGCTGCCGATATTGCTGTGGAAGCTCATAATTTAGCTTTTGAAATCGCTAAACCGGGTGTTTACGAATACGAAATTCAAGCAGAGATGGAGCGCATTTTTAGAAAAAACGGTGCTTTGGGACCTGCATATCCTTCAATTGTGGCATCGGGTGCTAATTCCTGCATACTACATTACATTGAAAATAACCGTCAAATGCAAGATGGAGATTTACTTTTAATTGATGCGGGTTGTTCTTATGATTATTACAACTCCGATATTACTCGCACGTTTCCGGTGGGTAGTAAATTTACTGAAGAACAAAAAATATTGTATGAATTAGTTTTATCAGCACAGAAACAGGCAATTGCTCAAGTTAAACCTGGTAATGCTTACAATTTAATTCACGATACCGCTTTACGGGTACTTGTAGAAGGAATGGTGGAATTGGGTATTCTCAAAGGTGAAGTTGATAAGTTGATTGAAGAAGAGAAATATAAGCCTTATTATATGCACCGTACTGGACATTGGTTGGGTTTGGATGTCCATGATGTCGGAGTTTACCAACATGGAGATAACCCGTTGATTTTGCAACCTGGACAAGTTTTGACAGTAGAACCCGGTATTTATATTGTACCCGGAGCCAAACCCGCTGAAGAACAACCGCAAGTTGATCAAAAATGGATGGGAATTGGAATTCGTATTGAAGATGATGTTTTAGTCACAGAAGAGGGATGTGAAGTGTTAACGAAGGGAGTTGATAAGGAAGTTCAGGATATGGAAAGATAATTGAGACAGTTGACAGTGGACAATTTTACCCATTCTTCAACAACTAACAAAGGCTAGTCATGACTTAGCCTAGATGCAGTTGGTTCAGAACCATATTGCTGACAGGCTGCAAGTCTACCTTTAATTTCCAAGTTCTTCATATGGGACAAGAAGAGTCATACTGGTAGCTTTTTATGTAAAAATAAATATCAGGTATTATCGCAGAATGCAACCACGATGGAACAATTAAAACGTTTGTTGTTAATGACTCTTGATGAACTTACAGAATACAGCACGGATGCCCGTAAAATTGAAAAACTACGGCGGAAGATTTGTTTATCTGTACCAATGGCAGAACAGCGAGAGGTAAAAGAAGCATTATTAACTCAAATGCCCTTAAAGGGTGAACTAAATAAAATTATTGAAGAACAGCGGCAAACAGTAGCTTTACCGTTTTGGGGAGTCGCTGGCTTGGGCTTATTACTAGGAATTTCACTAAATCAACCCATCGGTTTGTTGGCTGCTATCGGTGGTACTTTTGCTGCGATTAAAATTCAGAAATTAGGTTGGGAAATGCAAGCCAAGCGTCTCTTACTGCAAACACTTGAAGATATCGAAGTTCGTGCCAACCAACCAAAGTAAAACCAATATTACCATAACCATCCAGGGCTTACGCAACTGACAGATTGCGATTAAGCAGATTCCTAACTACAAGTATTAAATCTTTTTGCCATAAATGTAAACAAACATAGACAGTAGAAAGTTGATGTTGAGAAATGCTTTTTAAGTTCCAAGGCGCTTGTCACCCCCTCAGATAGATTATAACCAATTACCAATCATAATAAAAGGAGACCAATAATAGGGTTTCTTGTATTTTTCTTGTATTTCTGATATTTGATTCGGATTATGAATTAACGCAAGTTGAGCTTGTTGCAAAGCTTGTGCTTTACTTTTTCCTGCTTGTAAATTTGCATAGAAATTTTTAATTAGAATTGATGTGGATTGGTCATCTACTGACCATAAAGAAGCTAAAGCACTGTTCACTCCTGCTTCTAAGGCAATTCCAGCTAAACCCAGAGTAGCACGTTCATCTCCTGCTGCGGTTTGACAAGCACTTAATGTTAATAAATCAATTCCATTGATATCATCGTCAAATTTTCTCAAAGTTTTTTCTAAGTCACTAATAGTTAGCTTTTGATTCTTTCCTATTACTAAAAATGTATCTTCTGGAATAATTCCAAATTGTGCATGAGTTGCGATATGAATGATTGGATAACCAGTTTTTTTGGGTTTCTGGTTTGAGTCAGATGAAGTCAAATCTTGATCAGTAAGTTGCCTTGTATTAGAAAAAACTTTTTGCAGTGCTTCTATTTCCTTACTAATAAAAGCCAAAGGTTGAAATACTTTCCTGTCTATTTCAGATGCTTGATCAAAATAGAATATCATCGCCCGATTAGCTTTTCTCTTATCTGTTTTTGGTGCTGTTAAGCGTAAACTTGGTGTTGTGGCGATCGCATATTTTTCAATCAGGTATTTACCTTGATTTTTGTCCATTAAAGCGGACATAGGAATACTACGAAATAACCCATCTTGAACAAAAACCAGAGTTTCGATTTTGTCTTGGTTTAAGTAACCTTTTTCTTCAAAAGGTCTAATTATCCAATCATACAATTTTTTAGATTGATTATATACTATTTGAGCTTCGGGTGAATCTTCGATGTGAAATTTTTGTTGTCCTTTTAACTCTTCAAAAAAGCTTCTGATTTCTAATTCTAATTGTTCTTTTTGGGTAATTTTTTGATTATTTGTTTGCTCAATCTCAATCCACTGAATATGTTGAGATTTATCTGGTAGACTAAGTAGAATTGCGGCTTTGTCTTCGAGAAAAACCGAGCTAAATACAGCAGTTTTACCTTGTTCCCCTCCGAGTAATTCGTCAACTTTTTGTGGTGTAATTAATGCTGCAATACAATCATTACCAAAATAGTTTTGTAATTCAGCTAATCTCAGAGAATCAATGATTTCACGAGCGGTATCAAGTTCTTGATTGTTTTGATTTTGTTGCTTAACTTCTTTATTTAATTTTTGACTTAAGTTAGTTTCCGCAGTCGCTTTTTCCAACTTTAAGGAAGCTAATTTACGGTATAGAGGTTGAATTACATCCCGAAAATCTAACTGTAAGTCTCTATCTGCGGTGATGATATCACTGCGGATTTTTTCTAATGTTTGAAAAGCTCGTTCGTAAGCAGCAGAAATTGTCTCTGACTGGTTTCCTGTTTTTTCTAAAAGTCTTGCTTGTTGCCATTCCCACAAATATAAACTATCTTGCGCTTGTAGTTTGTAATCAGCAACTAGCAGTGCTTCTCTGGTTAATTCTAGAGCTTTTTTATAATCCTTTTGACATTCATAAAAATGTCCTGCGGCTCCTAAAGCAAAAGACTCGGAACGAGAATCTTTAATATTATTACCAGTTTTAATCGCTTTATTTAGTAATGTAATAACTTCTCCATTTGATAATTGTTCTTTTGTCGGACATCTTAATGGTGAAGTAATATTTTCATCAGCAGATAGATTTGCTAAATCAATTGTGGCAAATACTTTTTGTGGTGAATCTGGTAATTCATCCAGAAGTGCTATAGCTGGTGTTTTATAATCTATTTGGTTTCTAAGTTGTAACTTGTTATTAGGAAATAAGTTTAATTTCTGACTGCGAAAATCAACTTTAATTAAATTTATCAGCACTCCCATTTGAGCGGGTTTATTATTTTGTTTTACTGCAATTTGGTAACTATTTTGAAAATTATTCCGAGCATCTTGATAAAATTCTTGAGCTTCTAATGCAATATCATCAAACTTAGGTAATTCGCTTTTTTTAGCAGAATCTGCATAAAAACTCCAAAGTTGTGCTTTACCTAAATAAACGTTACCTAAACTATTTGATATTTTTGATTGTAAAGAAAAATCATCGACATCAATTTTCTGTTGAGCATAACCTAAATATTGAGTTGCCAACTTATATTTACCTAACAAACGATAAGCTTCCCCAAGACTTCCTAACGCTGCAACTTCTCCCTTAATATCTTTTTGATTGCGAGATATTTCTAAAGCACTTTTCTCTAAACAATTTGATTGACGTGTAATTTTTTGGATATTTATTTGATTATCATCTATTTCTGCTTCTTCTATTTCTGTTTCTTCTTCACCACATAAAATTGCGATCGCCTTTTTATATTTTCCTGAATTACTATATGCTTGTGCTAATTGTGTGAGCGCTCTTCCAGTTTCGCGAGGATTTTCAACTATTTGATATAAATTTACTGCTGCATCCCAATGTTTAATACTTTCCTCTAAATCACCAAGTTTTTCAAATGCATTAGCCAAATTTCCTCGAACAATTGCTTGTTCTGGAAGTTGTTGGTTTTTTTGGTATATATTTAAAGCTGTTTCCCATTCTTGAACTGCTTCTCTAAATTTCCCATTGTTATAATATTCAATTCCTTTCTCTACCAGTTGATTAGTATCTTTATTTTGTACTTTAGCAACCGTAGCAAATGCTATTTGGTTAGTGGCAATAAAAACATGATTGAGTAAAAATGTAAGTATAAAACTCACGATAAAAAAAGCTGTTAAGATGCGACGCTTTTTTGTTGGGTATTGCTTTGACATGATTAACTCCAGTTGGTTTGATAGCGAGATTACAAGTATTTTTTGTCACCAATAGCTCAATAATCATCAATTTTTCGATATGCAGAAGATTAGAAAAAAATAATTATGTTAATTAGATTAGTACGAAAATGTATAATATTACTTGTTTGATTGAAAAAACTTCCGAAAAATGTAGTTCTCTATACTTTTCAATGAGTTTTAGCTGTTTGAAGCATAAGAGGTTGAAATGAAGGATGCTAACTGTAATAGCTTATGGACATTTTCTCTAAAAGTATTACTAGGATTTTTGAGTGTCAGCGTCACATCAATAGAACCGGGTTTTGCTCAAAGCAATATTGTACCGGATAACACTTTAGGTATTGAATCATCACAAATTAATAATAATAATGTAAATAGAAATGGTATCCCCAGCACCTTGATAGAAGGTGGAGCAGAGCGGGGTCAAAATTTATTTCATAGTTTGCAAGAATTCAACGTCGGGGAAGGAAGAGGAGCTTATTTTGTTGTTCCTAATGATAATATTCAAAACGTTTTAACCAGAGTAACGGGAAATAATCCTTCAGAAATATTAGGAATTTTGGGTACGATATCGAATAGAAATTTTGACCCTAGTAATGCAAATTTATTCTTAATTAATCCCAACGGAATTGTTTTTGGTGAAAATGCCAGTTTAGATATCAATGGTTCCTTTGTGGGGACTACTGCCAATGGAATTCAGTTTGGTGAACAAGGATTTTTTAGTGCAAATAATCCCGAAACCACACCTTTATTAACCGTTAATCCTTCGGCTTTTTTATTCAGTCAAATTAAGCAAACAGCATCGATTCAAAGTGCAAGTGTTGTACCCGCAGGTGAAAATCTATCAGGAAATAGTTTGAGAGGTTTACGGGTAGGGGATAGAAAAAGTTTGTTGTTGTTAGGGGGGAACCTCAGTATTGATGGTGGTGGAGAAGAAGGAGGAGTATCTGCTATTGGTGGGAGGGTTGAGTTAGGAGGGTTAGCAAGTTTGGGAACAGTTGGGTTGAATACAGACGGAAATAATCTCAGCCTAAGTTTTCCCGATGGTGTAGCTAGAAGTGATGTGGCCTTAAGTAATAGCGCAAAGGTAGTTGTACCTGCTGACGATGGTGGAAGTATTGCAATTAGCTCCCGCAATTTTGAGTTGATAGAAGGAAGCAGCTTACTTGCTGGGATAGCTCCTGGTTTGGGTTTCGCTGAGAGTCAAGCGGGAAATATTCAAATTAATGCCACTGGAATAGTAGTCATTGATGGAATCTCGAACGGTTTTCTCAGTGGTGCATTCAACCAAGTGGAAGCTGGTTCTACAGGTAACTCCGGTCAAATTGAGATTAGCGCCGATAGCGTTGAAGTAAAAAATGGCGGTCAACTTAATGCCGGTACTTTAGGCAAAGGAAATTCTGGTAGAATCCAAATCAATGCTACAGATAGAGTCGTCTTTAATGGCGCTCCCTTTGGATTCCGAAGTTCTGCATTTAGCCAAGTGGCACAGAACGCTGTGGGTAATTCGGGAGGAATTGAAATCAACGCAGGTAATAATGTTGACGTGAGTAATGGCGCTTTTTTGGATGCCAGTACACTAGGAAGAGGGGATGCGGGCAAAATCCAAATTACTACTGATGGTAACGTGGTGTTTGATGGAGAATCTGCTTTGGGATTCCAAAGTTCTGCAATTAGCCAAGTGGCACAGAACGCTGTGGGTAATTCGGGAGGAATTGAAATCAACGCAGGTAATAATGTTGACGTGAGTAATGGCGCTTTTTTGGATGCCAGTACACTAGGAAGAGGGGATGCGGGCAAAATCCAAATTACTACTGATGGTAACGTGGTGTTTGATGGAGAATCTGCTTTGGGATTCCAAAGTTCTGCAATTAGCCAAGTGGCACAGAACGCTGTGGGTAATTCGGGAGGAATTGAAATCAACGCAGGTAATAATGTTGACGTGAGTAATGGCGCTTTTTTGGATGCCAGTACACTAGGAAGAGGGGATGCGGGCAAAATCCAAATTACTACTGATGGTAAGGTAATGTTTGATGGAGAATCTCGCGGAGGCTTTTTAAGCTCTGCATTCAGCCAAGTTAAACCCGGAACTGTGGGCAATTCGGGCGGAATCGCCATTGAAGCGGGTAGCGTTGAGGTGAGTAATGGTGCTTTTCTGGATGCCAGTACCCTAGGAGAGGGAAATTCTGGAGCAATTCAGATTATTAGTCGCGAGGGTGTGGTTTTTAATGGGGAATCCAAGCAAGGAAACCGCAGTTCTGCAATTAGCCAAGTGGGGGAGAACGCTGTAGGCAATTCGGGAGGAATTGAAATCAACGCAGGTAATAATGTTGACGTGAGTAATGGCGCTTTTTTGGATGCCAGTACACTAGGAAGAGGGGATGCGGGCAAAATCCAAATTACTACTGATGGTAAGGTAATGTTTGATGGAGAATCTCGCGGAGGCTTTTTAAGCTCTGCATTCAGCCAAGTTAAACCCGGAACTGTGGGCAATTCGGGCGGAATCGCCATTGAAGCGGGTAGCGTTGAGGTGAGTAATGGTGCTTTTCTGGATGCCAGTACCCTAGGAGAGGGAAATTCTGGAGCAATTCAGATTATTAGTCGCGAGGGTGTGGTTTTTAATGGGGAATCCAAGCAAGGAAACCCCAGTTTTGTAATTAGTCAGTTAACAGCGGAGGCTATAGGTAATTCAGGCGGAATCGTCATTGAAGGGGGTAACGTTGAGATCAGCAATGGTGCTTTTCTAGATTCGAGTACCTTAGGAAAGGGAAATTCTGGAGCAATTCAAATTACTGGTCGTGAACGTGTAGTTTTTGATGGAGAATCCAAGTCAGGAAACCCCAGTTCTGCAATTAATCAGGTCACACAGAACGCTGTGGGTAGTTCGGGAGGAATTATGATTAATACCAGTATTTTTGAACTCACCAAAGGAGCTCAACTGACTAGTTCTACTCTTGGACTAGGAAATCCGGGCAGGATTCAAGTAAATGCCAGGAATCAGGTGGTCTTTGATGGCAAATCTAGAGACGGCTCCCGTAGTTCTGCTGCAACTAGCGAAGCGGGATCTTTTGCAGTTGGCGATTCGGAAGGGATAATACAAATCAACACTTCGACTTTTAAGTTAACCGATACTGCTTTTATCAGCGCTAATACTTTAGGAGTGGTTAGTGCAGGTAATATTACAGTGAACTCATTAATCAACTTCGAGCTAACCGATGGTAGCAAAATATCTGCTCAAAGTACGGGAATCGGCGAAGCAGGTAATATCGAAATCAACTCACCGAAAATCACCCTAGATAACCAAGGTAGATTAAATGCTGAATCTACATCTGGTAACGGTGGTAACATCAACCTGAACGTGGGTGAATTACTCCTGCTCCGTCGCGGTAGTCAAATCACCACCAATGCAGGTACTGCTCAACAAGGTGGCAATGGTGGCAACATCACAATCAACGCCCCTAATGGCTTTATAGTTGGCTTTCCCAAAGAAAACAGCGATATTACCGCCAATGCTTTCACGGGTAATGGTGGTAATGTTGAAATTAATTCACGCGGTATCTTTGGTATCGAACGCCGCACAGAGCAAACTGCTCAAAGCGATATTACAGCCAGTTCGCAATTAGGGGTTGCGGGAAATGTTAATCTCAATGCTCCAGATAATAGCGATATCCAGAATAGCCTTACAGAATTACTAAAAAACCCAATTGATAGTGAAGCTTTAATTGCTAGTAGTTGCGTAGTCAGAAGTCGCGAAAGAAACGGCACTTTCTTTATTACTGGTAGTCAAGGTTTCCCCTATCGTCCCGGTGATGCAGTACCTTCTGTCTACTCTACCATTGGAGTGCAATCTGTACCAAATAGTATATCTGAAAAACCGCGTCGTCGCTGGAAAATCGGAGACCCCATTGTTGAACCATCAGGAGTTTATCGTTTGGAAAATGGGCAACGTATACTTAGTCGGGAGTGTATGAAATGATTAGATACAGCGGTTTTCACTTGAGTGGAATACAAATTTTACCAGAACCGCCGTACTGCTCCCCTCTCCAAGACATCGGAGAGGGGATGGGGGTGAGGTTGTATTGGAATCAACTGAAATCTGCTATAAATAGTCAAACCTTCGTTATTTATCTAATTACCACTCGGTTATAAAACTATTCCCTATTCCCCATTCCCCATTCCCCCAAAAAATATGAAAATAATAAGATTATTGTTTTTCAGCATAATCATCGCCAGTTTCACACCATTCAAACAACTAGCTCGCGCTCAATCAACTCCTCCCGATGGAATCACAATTCCTCCAAATACACCCGAACGAATTGAACAAACTATCCCCAAACCGACGGAAACACCTCTACCCTCTAAACCAGAACCTTCTTTACCTCCTGCTTTACAAATACCTGCCACCGATACACCGACAGCACCGACTACTCCCATTAACGAACGAATTAATGTTAAGAAACTTGAAGTTTTAGGTAATACTGTTCTCTTTGATGATATTAACGAACTGATTAAAAAATATGAAAAATGTTCTCAACAAACTTGCTCTGTCCCTTTTGAAGATTTAGTTCAACTACGCTCTACTATTACCCAACTTTATATTGATAACGGTTATATTACATCCGGTGCATTTATTTTAAATAACCAACCCTTAGAAAGTGGGATTATAGAAATCCAAATAGTAGAAGGTGAATTAGAACGAATTGAAATCAACGGACTTAATCAACTACAAACAAATTATGTCCGCAGTCGTCTTAGAATAGCAACCAAACGCCCCTTAAACCGTAAACGCTTAGAATCGGCATTGCAACTATTACAACTTGATCCTTTATTACAACAAGTTAACGCCGAATTAATCGCAGGTAGTAGCCCCGGTAAAAACATTTTACAACTGCAATTAAAAGAAGCCCCTGCTTTTAACGCAGGTATTGTCATTGATAATAACCAATCTCCTACTATCGGTTCCCTGCAAGGTATAGTATTTGCTAGTTATAATAATCTATTAGGTTTTGGCGACCAATTATCCGCTGAATACGGTTTGACAGACGGTCTAGATATATATGGTTTAGGTTATAGAATACCAATAAATGCCCGAGACGGTACATTTAATATCCGTTACAGTAACAACAGTAGCCAGATAATTGAAGAGCAATTTGCTGACTTGGGTATTCGTAGCAATTCACAATCTTTATCATTTGGTTTCCGACAACCTTTAGTCAAAAAACCAGATACAGAATTTGCTCTTGGTTTATCTTTAGATCTACGTCGCTCTCAAACATTTTTGCTTGATGATGAACCCTTCTCCTTTTCAGAAGGACCAGAAGATGGTAAATCTAAAGTTACAGCAATTCGCTTTTCTCAAGAGTGGCTACAACGAAATGCCAAACAAGTACTCGCAGCGCGATCGCAATTTAGTTTCGGTATTGATGCATTTGACGCTACCATCAACGAAAGTGGTATTGACGGACGATTTTTTATCTGGGTGGGACAATTTCAATGGGTACAGCAAATGTCACCCAAAAGCTTAATAGTAGCCAAAATCAACACTCAACTCACACCCGATGGTTTACTACCTTTAGAAAAAATTAGTTTAGGTGGAGTCGATACCGTGCGAGGATATCGCCAAAACGAACTTGTGGCGGATAATGCCATTATTGGTTCAGTAGAATTACGTCTTCCCCTCACATCAGATAACTCGTTACAAATCAGACCTTTTTTTGATATCGGTACAGTTTGGAATAATAAAGCAGAAAATCTCTACCCACAGACAGTTGCGGGCTTAGGATTAGGTTTAACCTGGCAACCACGAACAGACTTATTTTTACAATTAGATTACGGTATTCCCTTAATAGCAGTTAGAGAGCAAGGCGACTCATTACAAGAAAATGGTGTTTATTTTACGCTGCGTTATCAACCGTTTTGATCATATAGGTAGGTCGGTACAGAAAATTATCATTGAGACAAGGCAGAGGTAAGAGGATATATTCATATCTTGCACCATCAAAACTCCTAACTCAAAATAATTACTGATTGTTTGACTTCATTCTTACCCGCCTGGGACTGCAAGTCCCAGTCTGATAGCAGAAGTCCATTAAAATGGACTAAAATATTATATTTTTATTTTAGTAATATTTTTATTTATATTTTTGATTATCTAGTTAATTATGCGTAGGGTGCAAGATGTGAGGTTACCCGCTCGCAAAGTCGAAGGGTAAGAGAGTTTCAGATTGATTTACATTTCTTTATATAGCGTTATTTTTTTTTGTGCCAGCTTACTTAACTGTTAACTGTTAACTGATTTTAGGCATTATAAAGCTTTCATAAAGATAGGGTAAAGCTACAGTATAAACACTGTTTTTGTGATTAACTCAAAGAGTTAAATAGCGAAAAGTTTTATTATTCAAAGTTGCCCAATCGGATTGGGCTTTAAAGAGTTTAGCTCAAAAATAAATTAAAAAGTAATCAAACAGGGAATTCTATGAGTTTAAATTTAAAAAAAGTGGCAGTAGCAGCTGTGGTTTTGGTGAGTACATTAGGGTTCTCCGTAGAGTCTGCCAAGGCTCAGGTGGACTTGGGTTTATTAAATGAGTTTTTTGTGGTAGAGCATTCTGGTAATTCCGACTTTAAGGATGAGGATGAGGAACAACAGTTGCGGGCTTCATTTAATATTGTGACAGATAAATCTTTTGACGACGCTATTGAAGATTTTTCCTTAACAAACTCAAGTAATGGTACGACGCTTTTCACATCTGCGATTGGGAGGATAGAACAACGAGAATTATTTAATGAAGAGAGTGAACTGCAAGGATTTTTGCATAAGTTGGGTTTGAATGAGTTTAGAATTACCAGAGATGACGTATTTGCTAAAATTCCAAATGGAGAAGAACCTATTGTTGCTTATGTAGTGGATCTCACAAACCATTTAAACCCGAACGAACAGGCAAAATTAGCGTTATTTTATGATGAGAACAATGCATCGCCGATGCAACCAGGTGGTTTGGAAGGTTTAGTTAGTTCTCCGCAAGGGGTTGTAAGATATGCGGGAACAGAAACAGTACCCGGAGTTTTAATTCGTGACTCTAGAGATGGTTTAGACAATCCCGATCAAGTTATAAATGGACGTACAGTAGATTTATTTGGTGTAGGTGTTGAAGCAACAGCTAGCGTGCCTTTTTCAGTAAAGGTTAGAGAACTTAATCGAGGTGCAGTAACAGTACCAGAACCTACTGGATATAATGGTTTGTTAATTGCAGGTGCTTTTGGTGGATTATTCATACTTCAGCGAAATCGACGTGTGAAAAAATTTCAAGGTAGCATCGACAATTAAAAAATCGGATTTCGTTTTGTTGCAAGAGATTGGAAAATTTAGCGGAAAAGTTCTTTCCTCACTGGTTTAAGTTTCATTAATTTTGTTGGTTTGTAGTCAGGACTTTAGTTCTCAATATAAGAGTTAAAACTCTTACTACAAACCTTTAATAACTTTAATAACTAACATGGTGAGTACTAGACTTAACAAAGTTTAATAAACATCCAGCTTAATAACGATATATTCTGCTCTTATATCAAACTTGGATAAACAATAAAGATTCATAACTAATTCAGCGAATATGTTTATCGATAATTTGTAATATAGAAAAAGTCTGAGGAGGTTCGATGAAAACTTCTACTTTCCAGTTTGGGTTTGTTCGCGGGAGTATTGTATTATCCTTGATGCTTGCTTCAATTCCAGTTGGGGCAGAAATTATTCCCGATAATACTTTGCCAACCAATTCTGTTGTTACACCCCAAGGAAACCTTAGACTAATTCAAGAAGGTACCCGGCATGGTGGGAACCTGTTCCACAGTTTTGAAGAGTTTTCGATTGAATCCGGTAATACTGCCCGTTTTGAACATGATTCAGTCATTGAGAACATTATTACCCGGGTAAGGGGATCAGCTTCTAATATTGACGGTATTATTCAAACACTTATCAATGGAACTACAGATGATAAAGGTAATGCTAATCTTTTTATTATCAATCCCAATGGTATCATCTTCGGACAAAATGCCAGTTTAGATATCGGTGGCTCATTTATTGGCAGTACGGCAGATAGCATTAAATTTGCTGATAGAACCGAATTTAGCGTTACTAATGCTCAAAACTCAGCTTTGTTGACTGTCAGTGTTCCTCTAGGGCTTCAATTTGGTTCAAATCCGGGAGAAATTAAGAATAGCTCTCAGGTAAGTCCTAATGGTAAATCCAATCTTGCTGGTTCACCTTTTGGACTTCAAGTTCGAGCTACTAAAACTCTTGGATTGGTAGGAGGTAATGTTTCTCTAGAAGGAGGTAATTTAACAGCTACAGAAGGAAGAATTGAGTTAGGTAGTGTTGCGGGTAATAGCTTCGTCAGTCTCAATAAAATAGAAACTGGTTATAAACTCGGATATACAGGTGTAAAAGACTTTGGAGATATTACCCTTCTTGACAAGGCTAGTCTTGGTGACAGTGGTGAAGGTGGTAATGCGATACAAGTACAGGGTAAGAATATAAATCTCACGGATTCATTCATTTTTTCTAATGCAAAAAACTCAACTTCAAGGAATAATGTAGAAATTAATGGCTCTGAATCGGTAAAATTAAGTGAAAAATCGCAAATTCTATCCATTGTCGGAGGTGAAGCTAAAGCAGGAAATGTGATTGTGAAAACTCCATCTTTGGAATTAAATGGGGGCGCAATAGTCGCAATATTGGCTCAAGGTAAAGGTGAAGCGGGAGATGTGAAAGTAGAAACTTCGTCTTTGGAATTAAGTGGAGGTGCAAAAATCCAAGCTTTGGCTGGAGGTGAAGCTAAAGCAGGAAATGTGGAAGTGACTTCAGATTCGATAAAACTCGATGGTAATGGTAACACTTCTCCTCTCACTGGTTTGATTACTCGGACTAATAATAGTACAGGTAATGGTGGTAATATAAACATTGAAACTAGACAATTAAGTATTAAAGGTGGAGCCGTTATTGATGCCTCAACAAGTGGTACAGGTAATGCAGGTAATGTCTCAGTGGATGCGGATACTATAGAACTTGAGGGTACGGGTATAGATGCAAAGAGGAATTTGTTACCCAGTGGAATTGTTGCTCAAGTGGCAAGTGGAGCCGGGAATAGAGGTAATGCGGGAACTCTAAAAATTGAAACTAGACAACTTACTCTGCAATCAGGAGCGCAGATATCTAGTGCAGGGCGTAAAAATGGTAATGGAGGAAATGTAAATATCACAGCCTCAGATTTGATTACAATTACCGGGAGTTCACCCACCGCAACATTAGAAAGTGGTAGCAGTGGCATTTTTGCTACCGCTGAAGGTGAAGAAGCCACTGGCAACCCCGGACAATTAGATATTACTACCGGACTGCTAACGGTAGAAAATGGCGGTAAAATATCAGCAAATAATAGAAGTACTGGACAAAAACCAGGAAACTTAAGCTTGAATGTTGACAAGTTGGTCATCCGTAATGGAGGCTTAGTTCAAGCTGCCACTTTTAATACAGGTCCTGGTGGTAATTTAACGGTTAATGCCAAGGATTCTGTAGAAGTTTGGGGTACTGGTATTCTTGGTGAGGATATTCCTGTTGTAAGCAACATTACAGTGAGCAGCGAGGGTACTGGTACAGCAGGTAACTTAGAAATCACAGCCGATAGAATTGAATTAGAGAATCAAGGCAAACTCACAGGTGAAACCAAAGCCGATGCTGATGGCGGTAATATTACCTTGAATCTCAATGAATCATTGTTATTGCGTCGTCAAAGTCAAATTTCTACTTCTGCGGGTACAGAATCCACTCCCGGCAATGGTGGTAATATTGAAATTAATGCCCCTAATGGTTTTATCGTTGCCATACCCAAAGAAAACAGCGACATCACCGCTAATGCTTTTACAGGTAGGGGTGGTAATATTGAAATTAACTCACTCGGTATCTTTGGTATCGAACCCCGCACCCAGCAAACTGATCAAAGCGATATTACAGCCAGTTCCGAATTGGGTGTTCAAGGTTTAACGACTATTAATGCACCTGATAATAGCACTATTGAAAATAGCCTTATAGAACTACCAGAAAACCTCATCGATAGCGAAGCTTTAATTGCAAGTAGTTGCGTAGTCAGAAGTCGCGAAACAAACGGTACTTTCTTTATTACTGGTAGTCAAGGTTTCCCTTATAGTCCCGGTGATGCAGTACCTTCTAGCTATTCTACCATTGGAGTGCAATCTGTACCAAATAGTATATCTGAAAAACCGCGTCGTCGCTGGAAAATGGGAGACCCCATTGTTGAACCATCGGGGGTTTATCGTTTGACGAATGGGCGACGTATACTTAGTCGGGAGTGTGGGAAGTGAATTGATCTTAAATTTGGAATTAGTAAAACGGTTTTGAATTGAGTGAAGTACACAAATTTTATCTGTATTGAAATCAACCGAAAACCCCGATAATAACCGCACTTTTTAGCTGCGGTTATTTTTTAGCATTACCATACAGTTTTCTGTAATCCGAACAGCAGAATTGTGTTTTTCCCGCTTCAATAAGATGTATTGAAGACACCATAAATTGTAGTTTATTCTGTTGAGTAAATATCTTATTCTTTTATTAAAGGGCAGGGGAAATGAAGAAAGACTTTTTTTCAAACCTCAGTCAAAGGTTAAAGGTTAAAGGTCGAAGGTTAAAGGTCATATTGATATTTTAAGGTTTTTTCTCAAGGAAAAATAACCAGTTAGTTTAATTTTAAATTCAATTTGTTTGCTTAAGGAACTAGTTTACTTTTAGAGGTAAAATGCTGAGTAAAGTATCTGAAAAAACAATGCATACCATCAGATGGGTGCTAGTAATTGGATGGTTGCTGTTAATATTCTCTCTATTTTACGACCCCATCACCCATCATTTAACTAATCCCACTAACTTCTTATCTCCCTTCCGCGACTCACTTCCACAAGTTCTTGTACAAGGAAAGCCCTTAAAAGAAGAACCTTATCCCATTGGTGCAAGAGTATTTTGGGGAATGGTTGTACCCAGCGCCATCATGATTGTACTAGTTTGTGGACACGAAACTTGGCGGCGGATTTGTCCTTTATACTTTCTTTCTCAAATTCCTCGCGCTTTAGGACTAAAACCCAGATTGAATATCAATAAAAATACTTGGTTGACGCGCAACCATTTTTACCTTCAATTTACTTTATTATTTATCGGCTTAAACTTCCGCATCCTGTTCATCAACTCAACACGTCTGGCTTTGGGATTGTTTTTATTGACTGCGATCGCAAGTGCAATTACGGTAGTATTTTTATACGGAGGTCGTAGTTGGTGTCATTATGTTTGTCCATTTAGCATTGTTCAAACTGTTTTTACTGGTCCGCGTAGTTTATTAGGAAGTAATGCGATATCTGCATCTCCCCAAAGTATAACTCAATCAATGTGTCGTACTGTAGATACAACTACAAACCAGGAAAAAAGCGCTTGTATCGGCTGTAAATCTGCTTGTATGGACATTGACGCAGAAAAATCTTACTGGAATGACTTACAAAAACCAGGACGCAGATTTGTACAGTACGGTTATTTAGGACTGGTAATCGGTTATTTCGTCTACTACAGATTATACGCCGGCAACTTTGATTATTACTTCTCCGGTGCTTGGACACACGAAGAAAATCAATTATCAACACTTTGGAAACCAGGTTTTTACTTATTTAACGAGCCAATTAATATACCTAAAATCATTGCAGTTCCATTAACATTAGCTTTGACAGTTGCGATAAGTTACTGGAGTTTAAGTAAAATCGAAAAAGCTTACCGTGCTTATCTCAAAAAACACAATTCCCGGATAAATTCGCAACAAGTTTTACACAGGATGCTGACGATTTGCACCTTTATAGCTTTCAACAGTTTCTTTATTTACGGTGGAAGACCAGAAATTTTAAGATTACCGATTCCAGTACAACTATTATTTAACACCTTGGTCGTAATAGTTAGTACCATGTGGTTAGTTCGGACTTGGGGACGTAGTTTTGAGCAGTATCAAAGAGATAGTAATCTTGATAGTTTCCGTCGTCAATTGTCTAAGTTATCGATTAATAATTCTCAATTCTTAAAAGGACGTTCTCTCGATGAATTATCATCAAATGAATTGTTTATCCTAGCTTCGGTTTTACCAGAATATCGACAAACAGACCGATTAGAAATTTATAAATCAATTCTCTTAGAAGGATTAATACAAAAAAACTTCACTTCTTCCGACAGTTTAGAAATTTTACAGGAAATACGTCAGAAATTAGCCTTGAGTGAAAACGAACATTTCTCCATACTATCAGAAATCAGCAGCGAACAACCATTTCTAATTTATCCAAATCAGATGAATAATCCTGCTAATTTTAACTTTGAACCTGCACAAACCACATTCTTAAAAACTCATCGTCGTTAACTATTCACAAGGATTTAATTAATCATGAAAATCACAGCATTTAATCCCAAAATCGGTTTCTTAGAAGAAAAAAAGCTTGTTGCTTCTACAGACAAACCTTCATTGTTTTTAATTGGTAGACATCCCAACAGCGATTTAGTTTTAAATACACCAGGAGTGAGTCGAGTACATGGTTTAATTACTTCCTTTCAGCAAAATTATTACTTTGTCGAGCTTGCTAGTACTAGTGGTTCGCGGCTGAATAATCAAGAAGTGTTGGTTAATCAAAACTGCATTTTACAGCCTGGTGATAATCTCAGAATTGGTGATTTTTTCTTATTGTTTCTATCTGAAGAAGAACAAATAAAAAAACCAGAGCCTTATTGGTTTTTAAAACCTCAAACTACTGATAATTATCACCAGATAAATTCGGGTAAACAGGATGAATTAATAGTTAATTGTTCCCAAATAGTTCAAGAAACACATGATGTTAAAACCTTTTGTTTTATTACTTCTCCACCGACAATGTTTAATTATCAACCAGGTCAATTCGTAACATTAGAACTAGAAATTGATGGTAAATTAATCAAACGTCCTTACTCAATTTCTTCTACTCCTTCACGTCCCCATAATTTAGAAATTACCGTTAAACGAGTTCCTGCTCCAAATGATATACCCGATGCTCCTCCTGGATTAGTTTCTAACTGGTTGCACGATAATTTTACTGTTGGTAATCAAATTAAAATTAGTCCTCCAACTGGTAATTTTACGATTCAAAATAACCCCAATCGTAAATTTATATTTATCTCTGCGGGTAGCGGTATCACACCAATGATGTCAATGTCTCGATGGTTATGTGATACAACTCCAAATGCCGATATTGTCTTTATCCACAGCGCTAAAACTGTTAACGATATCGCTTTTTGTCACGAGTTAGAATTCATGGCTAACCGACATCCCAATTTTCAACTAGCTATTAATTTAACTGGTATGCAATATAACCCAAATTGGTTGGGATATACTGGCAGATTGAACGAGACGATGATCAAGACGATTAGCCATGATTTTCAAGAACGTATTGTATATGTTTGTGGTCCCGATGGCTTTCGAGAAAACGTTAAAGCAATATTGAGGGAGTTAGAATTTCCCATGGAAAATTACTATGAAGAAAGTTTTGGTTCTTCTAAAAAGCAAAATAAACAGCAAAAACAACCTCAATTAGTAGTAGCTGATGATACTCCAACACATTTTTACTCTAAGTCTTATGCCCCAATTCCCCAAAAAAGCAATGTTGTAGCTTTTACTAAATCTCAAAAAGAAGTAGTTTGCGATGCTAAAGAAACTATTTTACAAGCTGCTCAAAAAGAAGGGATAACATTACCCTACGGTTGTCAAATGGGAGCTTGTGGTCAATGCAAGTTACGCAAACTTTCTGGAGATGTCTATTACGAAGAAGACTTTAATTGTGAAGAGGATTATGTTCTTACTTGTGTAGCTAAAGCTGATGGAAATGTAGTTATCGAAGGCTAATATATCATACTTGGACGCACCAAAAAAGCAACGCAAGATGACAATTTGACACTTGAATTTCCGATAATTAATTAACTCAAAATCAACTCAATAATTAACTCAATAATTAACTCAATAATTAACTCAAAAAAATGCAAAACTCCAACTTATACAATCATACCAACTGCACTCACGAATACAATGTGGAAAAACAACTTCCTAATCAAGTTGAACTTCAAATTGACCCAAATACTCAATTAGTAACCGTTGACAACGAAACTCCAACAGTTTCCGTAATGTGGGACAAAGCTGTTCAACAAGCTGTAATTAATACATCACCAGGTCCGACAGTTGCATCTCGTGCTTATGCAATGTTGCATACTGCTACATACAACGCTTGGTCAGCATACGATCCCACAGCGATGTCAACTCAACTTGGTGATTATTTGCAGCGTCCCGATGCGGAAATTACTGACGCGAATAAATCGGAAGCAATGAGTTATGCTGCTTATCGAGTTTTAAACGACCTATTCCCCACCCAAACAGAGATTTTTGAGCAATTGATGGGTGAATTGGGCTTAGATACGAGCAATGATACTACCGATATTACCACGGCTGCTGGTATTGGTAATATAATGGCAGAGGAATTATTGGCATTTCGTCATCAAGATGGTTCTAACCAGTTAGCTGACAGCCCAAATGGAACTGATGGGGTTGCTTATTCAGATACCACTAATTATCAAGCCGTTAATGCTCCTGGTGATATTGTCGATATCGAACGTTGGACACCAGAAACAGTACCAATTGATGCACAACCGGGGACAGAAGCATCTACTCAACAGTTTCTGACACCTCAATGGGGTAGTGTTACACCTTTTGCTTTAGAATCTGGTGAGCAATTCCGTCCAGAAGCACCAAAACCATTTTTGCTGGTAGATGGAGATGTAAATTTAAAAGAGAAAACAATTACCCTTGAAGATGGCTCTGTATTAGATATCAATAAAAATCTGATTGGAGATGTAATTAACCCCGAATTTATCGCTCAAGTACAAGAAGTTATTGATATCAGCGCTAACCTTACCGACGAGCAAAAATTAGTTGCAGAGTTTTGGGAAATGGGTGGTGGAACTTCCTTTCCTCCCGGTACTTGGATGACTTTTGGACAATTCGCCTCGGCACGAGATCATAATACCCTGGATCAAGATGCTCAATTATTCTTTGGTTTGGGTAACGCAGTGTTTGATGCAGGTATCGCTACTTGGGAAGCCAAAACCCACTATGATTATACTCGTCCAGTCAGAGCAATTCGGGAATTGGGGGAACTGGGATTAATCGGGGAATTCAATCAAGAACTCGGTGGGTTTGCAATTGACGCATGGAAACCAGGAGAAGGAACTCAGACAATATTAGCAACTGATTTCCTTACCTTTCAAACTCCTGGAGGAAATCCTTCACCACCTTTTGCTGAATATACCTCCGGACACAGTGGCTTTAGCGCTGCGGGTGCAGAGATATTACAATTGTTCACAGGTAGCGATGAATTTGGTGCTTCTGTAAGCTTTAACACGGGTGCATCTCGTTTTGAACCAGGTCAAACTCCTTCGCAACCAGTTACTTTAGAGTGGGATACCTTCAGTGAAGCTGCGGAAGAAGCTGGTATTTCTCGTCTCTACGGTGGAATTCATTTTACTGATGGTGATGTTAACGGAGGAATATTGGGAAAACAGGTAGGACAAGCAGTATGGGATAAAACTCAATACTTTATCAACGGTGGATACGAAAGTATAATTGACACCAATGAAGATTATATTCTGAATGGCGGAATATGGGATGATACTCTAAACATTGTAAATACAGAGTTTGATGAGAGTATTATTCCACTAAGTGGCTCTTCAAACGATTATTACCTTGGTGTTTCTCCACAAGAAACAAGTATATTTTTTAATGATGATGTCATCCCCGAATCCAGTACGATGGTTGTAGATATACGAACAGATAATTTAAACTCAGATAGTTTTCAGTTTTGATTTTTCTGATTGACTTTTTAATCCATTCATAGGACTTGTGCTATTGGAGCGGGAATTTCATTCCCGCTTCAATCGTCACAATAAGAACTCCCCAAAATTAATATGGTGAAGTACTAGCTCCCTCGTGGTAAATTGCCCAGCAACTTTGATCGGCGGGTATCCAATCCGCCAGGGAATGAAATTCCCCGCTTTTATAGTACTCGTCCTATAAATAGGACTGAATTAATACTCATGATAATACTCGAACACCGGGAATTTCCAAAAGATACACTTTTGTGCATTCATTAGTCAATTCAAATCTAGTAGAATAACACTGTATTTAATTTTTCACACTTGACTAAAATTAAGTCCTGTTAAGATTTATGTCTAATTAGCAACTCTAAAAACATTAACGAAAAGTAAAAAAACTTTCCAATTTTTACTTTTTTAAACAACAGATTGTAGTGAATATAAAGTAAATTCTGATGAAGACTTATGCAAAAAATTCTTGTAGTAGATGACCATCATTTAATCATATCTGGAACGCTTAATATGTTGCATAAACAATATCCAGACACGGAGGTTTTGATTGCTAACACAGCAGAAGATGCTTTATACAAAATAGAAGAAGAGAAAAAAGAAAATTCATTATTTGACTTAATTATATTAGACTTATCCATTCCACAAAAAGCTGGAATAATTGCTAACATCGACACGGGCATTCAATTAATTAAAGATTTATTAAATAAATATCCGGACTTAAATTTCATGGTGCAAAGTAGTTATACTAAAGCACTGGTCAGAATTAAATATGAAATAGACGAACATCAAGGAGGATTTGTGATTGCAGATAAAGGACTTTCTGAACAAGAGATTTTAACTCGTGTAAATTTAGCAATGCAGGGAGCAACTCATACAAAAGATATCAAAACTGGATTGGAATTAAAACCAGAATGGCTGGAAGTTTTGAGTTTAGCATTTGAAGAGGGATTACAAGATAAAGTAATTTCTGAAAAAATGCATCTACACGAGCGCACAGTGCGTACATATTGGACAAAAATTCAAGATGCTTTAAATGTTTATCCTGATGATTGTAAGCAAGGAGGTAAAAATATGCGAATTCAAACTGAAATTAGAGCCAGAGAAGAAGGATTAATTGACTAATTAACAGTTAACAGTAACTATGCTTCGGGTAATGATTATTCAACTACCAACAACTATCAACTAACAACTAACTATTAACTCACAACTGATAAATAATCATAGTTCAAATGTTGCAAAAACCTATCCAGATAATCAAGCATAACATCTCTATTTGGCATGGTGCAGCACTTCCGGGGATAGCACTTATTCTGATTACTATATTTGTGCGTTTGAGTGGTTCGCTACAGAATTTAGAATGGATGCTACTTGATAATTTTTTAAAAATACGTCCCTCAGAACCTGTAGATGAAAAAGTTGTGATTGTTGGTATCAATGAAGATGATATTCAAAAAATAGGAAAATATCCAATACCAGATAGAGAAATTGCATCGCTAATTGAGAAAATACAAAGTTACAAACCCAGTGTGATTGGTCTTGATATTTTTAAAGATATACCAGTGGAGCCTGGTAGTAAACAGTTACATCAAGTATTAAAAAACAGTAAAAATATCATTGGTATTGATAAGGTTTTATATCCCGATAAAATTTCTCCACCTGCTAGTTTATCTAAAGAAAAAGTTGGTTTTGTCGATATTATTCCAGATCAAGATGGTAAATATAGACGTTATTTACTAATGACTCCTAGTCCTGATAATCCTAATAATCCAAAACAAGACAAATTCTCTTTATCTCTACGTTTAGCAACCACTTATTTATCTGCTAAAAATATTCCTATAGAAAGTGGTCTTCATAACCCTGATATTATACGATTTGGTTCTACAGAACTCCCTATTTTCGATTCCAACTCAGGGGGATATATAGATACAGATAATGGTGGAATCCAAATTTTAATGAATTTTCGTAATGGGAAACAAAGATTTCGGGTTTTATCACTTCACGATATTAAAAATAATCAAATTAAACCAAGTTGGCTGCAAGGTAAAATAATTTTAATTGGGATGACTGCTACAACCGTTAGAGATATTACAAATACTTCTGCTATTTCTGGCTTAAAATTGAATGGAGAAATTTATGGAGTTGAATATCACGCTCATGCCACTAGCCAAATTATTAATGCAGTCATAAATGAACGACCTCTGTTACAAACTTGGTCAGATAATTGGGAATATTTGTGGATAGTTATTTGGGGTTTTGTTCCCATTATTATGGGTCGATTTCTTCAATCAGTATGGAATAATTTATTAGTTGTTAGTGTTAGTAGTATTTGTTTAATTGCAGCCGGTTATTTATTCTTGGTGTGGTGGGGATTATGGATTCCTGTAGTCCCAGGTTTATTAATTTTAGTTGTTAACGGTGTTGTACTCAATGCCTTTTTTCAACAAAATAGAACATTAAAATCTAAAATCCAAGAACGACAACGTACTATTGAACATACCTTTACCATAATTCATAATGGTCCTTTACAAACATTAGCTGATGCTTTAAGTCATCTACGCACCCAAGAATTACCAGAAGAAAAACTTCTCTTACAACTTGAAAAACTCAATCATGAAATTCGAGATATTGGTGAGTTTATGAAAAGAGAAGCTCTGAGTAATCAAGATATTTTGCGTTTAGGAAGCGGTTTAATTCTGGATTTAAACAATCCCGTTAATGAACTTTTTTATGAAGTATATACCAGTACTCTGCAAAGAACTGATTTGAAATATTTAAGTGGGATTAAAGTCAAAACTCGGTCTTTTGAGCCAATAGACGACGAATATTTAAATATTGAAGAAAAACGAGAACTCTGTCAATTTCTGGAAGAATCTTTATGTAATATCGGAAAACACGCTCAAGGAGCTAAACGAATCCAAGTTATTGGGAAAAATCACGATGGATGGTATACTTTGAGCGTTAAAGATAATGGATGTGGTATTAATTCATCTACTGAAAGTAAAGGTACAAAACAATGTAAGGATTTAGCTCAGAGATTATCTGGTACTTTTAAGCGACAGTCTGCATCTCCTAAAGGTACTTTATGTGAACTATACTTTAAACGGAAACAATCTGAGTTTTATCAAAAGTCTGGAAGTTGAGAGTA
>JACYMD010000087.1 GCA_015272215.1 Rivularia sp. T60_A2020_040
TAACTACATTTCAATAGCATATTATCATGTCATTTTTCTTGCGTTTGCCCTGGAATTCTTCTCAAATACTTTTCATTATTATTTACGCCGGATTTAGAACTTAGGTTAGAAGCGTTAGGGAAAAGTAAACTGCATTATCTTATCTCAATGGAGCTTTCTTGACTCCCGTGAAGTCGAAAACTGTAACGGGAGATAAGTTGCAACCAACTAACAAAATAATTTGAGCAATATAAACTCAATTCCTTTTTGAAAATTAAACTAGATCGGCAATTATATCCGTCATTTTCTTTTGTAACTTCTGCCGGTTGTCATCATATTTCATAACCGTATCTGGTTTAGAATGTCGGCTAAACCTTTGCGTTGCTCGGTAGTTCCCATTATTATTATCTAATACCGTAGTAATGCTACTATGCCGTACTCTATGAGGCGACATTTGCTTTTTTATTCCCGCTTTTTTACATAATTCATCAACCAACCGACGAATTGCTTCACCACTTAAACGTTTACGATTCCCGTTATATGCAAGTACTATAAATAAAGGTTTTCTAGTAAAACTCGTCCTATGAGAAGCAATCAACCAGTCTACAATTGCCTCTACCGTTTTACGACTCAAATCAACAGTTACTTTTTGCGTACCCTTTCCCTTGCCTAATATAGATAGCGTACTGATCTGCGCGTCAAAATCACCTACATTTAAATTGCAAATTTCGCTTCTCCGCAGCGCGTTATCCCATAACAAACGCAACATTGCATAATCCCGCTTACCTTTGAGCGTATCTCTATCAACTAACTTCAGCACTTTTGCGTAATCTTCTGGTGCAACACCACTTGTATCGCGATATGACTCAACTTTCTCCCCCTTTACATCTTCCAGGGTATAATTACATAAATTTAATTTACGCCCCATCGATGCAAGTGACTTTATTGCACTCAACCTGCGATTTACCGTTGCTTCCGATAATTCTTTTCTTATTAAATGCGCTTTGTACTTCAAAACTAGAGCTACCGCATGATGTTGTTCTAATCGCAAAAACTCCAATACTAACTTCTGAGATGGTAAACACCCCGCGACGAATAGAAAAAAATCTTTCATATCCTTTTCATATGCCCGCTTAGTATTGTCCGAGCGAGTATCGCTGAGCAACTGTTCGATAACATCTGGGTCGCTATCAATAGTAATTGAGTGCGGGGAATGGGTAAGATTCATGAAAATAGAAATAGTGCGGAAATAACCATTATCGCACTATTTACCATGAGAATACAAGCAGTATCTCGTCTTGTTGTAAGTTCGCGCATAAGTTGAAAATGTCGCGCATAAAGTGAAAATTTGTTGCGCTGGAGATGAAAACGAGTGTCTGTAACCCTTATTTTTCGTGGTAAGCTCGCAGCACCACCGTCGATAATATTGCGCCAAAGCTTTATCCTATAAGAGGACAGCGACTTTTATGAGGGTAATCGCAGAAATTTTCAACTTATGCGCGAATTGTGCTGGAATTTTTCACTTTGTCTGCGACTTTTTTTCACTTTATGCGCGACAACGTGAGCCAGAATCCCTATAAATTCGTTAAGAAATTTTCAACTTATGTGCGAACCTACATTGTTGATTCATCAAGTGAGCGTTACGGACGTTTGCTCAACTGGCAGAATCCACCCGATCCGTTCTGGCACTACTATGGGATTGGTCTACTGCTTGCCAGCCAGAATTTATTAATATATCTCTGGCTTTTGAATAAGGCATATTTTGTCTAAGATTTGGTACTTCCATAAATGGAAGGCGAAGCCGACAACGGGACTGCGATCACCGTATGAATAGACGTTGTAGTCATGACGGAAGTAAAGACAAGTAAAATATGTTACGCAAGAATTATACAATCACTTTTATATGGCAAAAGCCCGATTCGCAATTGACCGGGCTTTAATGTTGGGGTAAGTCCCCGTGGCTAATTATCCCTCTTTTATCACTCTAGGCAGAGGAAAAATAGAAATCCCAATAATCCAACTGACTGAAAATTGAATCGGTAAAATAATTAATTAGCCTTTGAAGCTTCAAGAAGCCTTGACATAGTTCAGGTATTTTAAAAACTTTTAGCCAAGGTTTAATTAAATTAAATAATACGAAGGGTTGAAGAATTAAACTTTATATTGTTGAGAATATTATTCCAACCACTTTTATCATTCCACCAGGGATGTGAAGAGAATTTGGAATTTGATTGTGGCGGTAGTTTTAGTAATTGTTCACTATGAAGGCTAACTAATAGATAGGCACTACAAACAATTTCCCACCATTTTTCAATTTGTGGATAACTAGTTACGCGAAAATCTGCCCATCCCAGTTCATTTTTGCTTTGCTTTAAACCATATTCAACCCAGGTTCTTAATCCATAAAAATTACCAACCTCTCTTGGTGTAATATCTGGATATTTACTCATAACATACCAGGTAGTATTAGACGGGAGTTCTTCTGGGTCGGTAGTTATTTGCCAATACCTAATTTCTTTACGTTTACTACAAATAATTTCTCTTACATACCTATTTTCTCTATTTAAATCAGAAAATACACGTTTAAACTTATGCCACTTTAAATATTGTATCCCATTGTTGGGAGGCATCCAAGCTCTGTGGTTTGAGCGTATTGCTACAAGATAATTTAAGTCCAATTCATCTAATACTTGTCTAAAATTTTTACTACTTTCACCATACAAGCTGTCTGCAAGAACAAGATTAAATTTAAACCCTAATTTTTGCAATTCTCTTATCATTTTACCAGCTATTTCTGGTTTCGTAAGATACTTATCGCCGTCTTTTAATCTTTCTCTTGGTTTATATATTTCAAAAGTTAATGGGAACGTCATTCCGCAGAAAACAGCATATGCGGTTACTGCCACTATTCCATTTTCCGTCTTTCCCAAATTTCCAATATATTGTCTTTTGACATAATCAGTACTTTTACCTTTTTTCTTATCCCCTGTTTCATCTATAATTAAAATTATTGGACGACCAGAAAGTATATTTAAAATTAATTGTAATCTTTGTTTTTTTAGAACTTTTACTTCCCAAGGTGAAACAGTTAAAAAATGGTGTAATGGTTGATGATTATCTAATCCTACAACCTTGGCGATACACCGTTCCGGTGTCGGCGCAGCCTATCGCCGGTAATGTTTTACGTTTAATTTCAGATATCATCCCCATGTGTAGATATTTGAAAGCTTCAAATCCTCTAACATCTGAAAATAGGTTTCTATAGTACTGACAGTACTCATCTATAAAATCTACCGTGGGTTTGGGTTGACGACGCTCAACCATAGTGTCTGTAAGTATTTCAACTCATCTGCTATTTATTCTCCCACAAAAGTGATAAAAGAGGGTTATATTTGTTCTTTATAATCGGTTCTTCTAATAATGACTACCGCGCCTAGCTAAACGATTTCGGAAAGTTGTACTTGATGCTCGCATCTTTTATCTTGATTCCCAATCGGGGCAAGTATCTGTGTCAACTCCATATGGATGAATTGCACAAATTAAATCAACGCTGTTATAGTTAACTCCGTGGAAATATTTGCATTCTTTACAAGGTTTGATTTTCTTAAAATATGCAATTTCATCGTCGGTAAATGCTGGTTCGTCTGCCAAACTTTCCCCAACCGTTTTAGCAACGCCCATCGCTAATCCCGTCGCAAACAACCCCGCACCTGTTGAAATGCCGCCGTACAGTATCATCTGCCGTAAAGTAGGACGTTGAGGATTGAGGACTTTACCCAAATAAATCGTACCCATTCCTAAAAATCCAGATACACTGAGAGTAGCACCAACGATGACTGCGATCGCCCCACTAAAGCCGCAGGACATTGTAAAAATTTCAACGATATCTGACTTTTTTATTTTCATGATTTAATCCTTAATTATTTGATAAATTTCTGCATCCCTGAACCACTCCGGTAACGTTACGGGTAGTTCATCAATTTCCGAACCCTCCCCATCCACCCACCCACTCAACACGCCTTTAAATAACGGCTGCTGCAACGCATTTGCCTTTAATTTGAGTCGCAGCGTTCCTTCCTTGATGGCTTCCGACATCCCCGCAACTCCCCCCAATCCCGCATTGGTGAGACTATGAGTAATACAGATAGTATTATCATTAGCTTTCCTGGGAGCCGAGATAATCTTGGGCATCAGTTCGGGTGCAAGCCCTGGCAGCTTTACCCCCATCGTTGTCAACTCGTCCCAGATGGAAATAATTGGACTATCTTTAAGAGTGCGATCGCTCCATCTATCGAACGCATCGTTTATTCCTTGAGCATATTCTTCCCAATCTTCATGAGCACCGTATACTTCCGGTTCCATTGGTATTAAATAACGCCAAGATTCATCCTGGTTTTGATGGGCATGGGGGTCGCAAATACTTACCAACTTTGCATCTTGGAAATAAGCCTTGAGTAAAGCCAAGCAAGCCGCAGTATATGATTTATACGCACCTTGTTTACCATAAATTACAATTGGCATCCGACCGATGACCATATCGTGTAGCCAGCCGCCCTCATAGTTTTTGAGCGTTTGCAATAATTCGGCTTTTTTTTCGGTTTGCTGTATCGCGCTTTGGGTTTGATTCACAAGAGCGCGTATTTCGTGGGATTCCTTGTCTGCTTTGTGTTTATCTCTTTGGTTTTCAGAGGTCAGTTTATCCTCTTGAGATTGAGCAGTAGCAAATTGTTTTAAAGCTAATTCGTGAGTTTTATCTTGGAGTTCTGTTTGTCGTCTCAAACGGTCTTGAACAGCATCAACTGAAAGAAAACCATTCGCTACACGTTGGCTGTCCCAACTAGAATTAATCGAAGTTCCTTTAAAATCGCGCTCGTTGCGGACGCTGACACCAGTTAATTTAATTTGAGTTTTAAAATTTTCTAACTCAAAATGTGACGCAAATTCATCGCGTTCGGACTTTTTCGCCCAACTTAAATAAGCCAATCCAAAACTAACTGGAGCAACTAAAAACCAACCGATATTAGAATTTATTGCCGGAATAGTTCTTAACTTTATCGATGTTTCTGGAATCGGTAGCGATGACTCAAACTGTTTACTATCCCATACCTCCTTGAGTAATTTATGTTCGTACCGACAAAACTTAGAATTTAATTCAGCTTGAGAATCTTGATAACTTTTAACATATTTTTGCCCGTTGTTAACAGTTTGAGGGCAGAATCTAACCGCTACTAAAGTAAATGGTCGGTCGGACTGTCCTAAAAATAAAGCGCTTGACAGTGCTACAGATACTCCAAAAACAGTTAAAGCCCCTTGAGGTTTCATCTTCTAGTCCTTAACGAGTCAACTATAACGTACACCCCTGCTAACCCGACAATTCCACCAACAATAAAGATATTTCGCTGCTGGTTATCGGGCAATTTATTAAACTCTTCAACTTGATTTTGTAATGCGTCATAGGTCGATTTAGAATTATCAACCATCCTCAACAAATCCCCAGTGGCATTCCAAATTACAAATGATGCTACCAGGGTGCTAAATCCAAACTTAACTAATTTACCCATACCAATAACCTCGAATTCACCGTTCTTTCGATCGAAATTGAAACTATCTAAGCAGTCACGATTAACAATGTTATTAATCAAAAAACTCGCGGCGATTGCCAGACCAACCCCGCTGGTTCCGCTAGTTAAAACTAAAAATCTAGCAATCGAATAACTGGTAATACTCCAAAAACCAACTTCTAAACCTTTGAGTACCGAGCGGTTTTTATTTAGCTTTTTACTGAGTTGTTCTTTATAATTTTGAATTCCTTCAATTTCATCTAAGGTAAATTCTGTATCGGCTTCGACTGGATAATTATCCGATTTTTGTTCCGTGTCTTTATCATTTAATAACATACGCTTATCCTTTTAATAGAAAAACCCTAACCGCATACTGTGTCTTTGGTTGGGGCTTATTAAATGAAAGATTAGTCCACTCATCAACTAAAAATTTCTCTAATTTGATTCCAAAACTTTACTAGGGGATTAGTAGAATAATGTTTTTTAGGAATCAAGCTTAAATCGCTGTCCGAGCCATTTTCTAGTAGATGCAAAATCATTTTATTTTCATAATCAGCATCGGCTTTCATCTGCGATAAAAATGGTTTATTGCTGATAGCTTCTAAGTTTGCTTTAGCGTTGACCGTAGCCATTTGAGCATCTACCCATGCCTGTAATTAAATTACGTCTAAACTGTCCTCATGGCGTTGATTTTCTGATTCGAGCTTGGCAAATAAACTAGTTTTGTACTCTTCAATTAAGTTGCCATAGCGAGTATTTTCTAAAGTGACATCGCTTAATGCTTTATCAATTGCGATAGCGAAGCGCTGCTGCAAGCAGATCGCACCCTTACCACCAGTTTTATAGACATCAGCCAGTGCAGTATTGTATTCGGTAATGCCTTCGATGTAGGCTTTAAGGTTTTCGCGGATGCTGGGCATAGCCATAGCTAACCGTTCGCCCGTTTTTCCTAAATCGCCTATTTGTTTGAGGGCTTTATCGTCACCATTAACGGCGCGGATAATTAGGGAATTGTTGATACCAAATTTTTTATTAGTAGCATTTTTGATTTGTTTACCATAGCCCGATACATGGTCTTTAACGTAACGCGATGCTTTCATTTTTCAATTATCCTTACAACGTAAATAACAAATGTTTCCCGATTCAATTAATAAGAGCCGCTGTTGGCGAGGTGTTAATGGTTTAAAACTAGTTAATAATTGAATTAACCAAGGTAATAAACACAATCCAAATACCAACAAATAAATACCTTCAACTTTGATTGAGTTGGATTCAACCCGTTGGACTACTGGTTTAGTTGAATAATCCGAGTAATTCCTTACCAAATCGCTGCCACTCTCGATCTCGCTCGCAAAAAAAGTCTGAATCTACACCTCCATACATTTCTTCGTTCTGTGCCTTGCGTCCCCTCTCCAATTGGGTCAAAGCGCCTTTTAATACTGAGTTTCGCTTCTGCAAGTAAGCAGTGATGAGCGAGTTAACTAGGGACTCGGTATCTTTAACATCGGTAGATAATAAGCACGCAAGCTGCTTAATCTCTAAAACGTCATCTTCAGTAAAGCGATCGCCTAATTCTTTTACCAACTGCACAATTGCCTGGGTTTGCACGTCGTCAATATCACCATCATTTGAGGGCACATTAATCAGTGGCTCCGATTGGTGAACCATCGCATTATCATCACAAGTTGCTAATTCCTTACTACACAACCGCACTACTTCTGCGACAATTTCAGGCAGTTTCTGGGCAATATCTTGATTATTGGGGCAATGGAGTGCTATCGCACTTTTAATAATGGCGGTTGTTGGTTTAATACCGCGCTTTTTGGCTTGTTTGCGTATGTTCTCAACGTGGTTATGCATTCTTATTGTCCTCAAAATCAGGGCATATCTGGTCGCTGCAACCGTAGGGATGGATAGCACAAATTAATTGGGCATCTCCATAAAGTTCACCGTGATAGTTACTGCAACCAATACAAGCAACTGGTGTATCTTCGTCTTCTTCATCCTGGTCATCAATTAGCGAGTATCCACAATTAGGACACTTATCAATCTCCCTGCCGTTATCGCTTTGCAGACAGGTTAACGGCTGCCAATATTCGGCAGATTCACCGTATCGGTTCACTGTTAATTTTAATGAGTCAAAGTAAGGGTAACTGCATTCGTGAACTACTATCTCACCATCGCTGTTTTGGTTGTAATGTACTGCCAAATAATCGGGATGAACATCCCAGTTTTGCTGCTTGGATAATACGGTTGCTTCCCCACTACAATTGACTCTCCACAATTGACCTTGATGAAAAATTCTCAACCCAAACGATGTGTAATCGTGGGCAAAGTTTTCGATATCGCACCTGCTTTTGGCTTTGTAATAATCGTCGCTGCGATATTCTACACCTAACTCGATATTGCGCGGTAAGGTTTGAATAACTAAATATTGTCCTTCATAAAAGGGATTAAATTTATTCGCCATATCTTCGTTTAGAAATAAAAAATCATTTGCTGTGTCCATTATCAATAACGCGATGTAAATTTAGGTGAAATATTTTGACGTTGTTTAAATAGATAAACCCTGGCGCAGATAAATACATGGGCTATATCAACCGCAGGGTAACTTTTATGCTTTTTAAACCCGCCAATCTCACTAAACCACCTACAAAATGTAGTTTGGTGTGGGTTTATTCCCCAGTTTCGGTAAATAATTTGTTCAATCTCATATCCCTTGAATGTCACCGCCCCCAATACAAAGCTGTTAATTTGACTATTAATTTCAATCAAATCCTTAACCGCAATCTTTAACCTGGGGCAATCGCGCTTGAGTGCAGCAAAAGTTCTCAGATTTTCTGCGGTAATTGGTAATTGCGATCGCTCAAACATACGACGTACCCGCCACCATTGTGAATCTGAAACGCTCTTTCCCAACACACCTTGATAAATACCCCGAAAGTCAGCCGTATCAGGCATTCTCCTAATCACTTATCGAATCAACACATATACTTTACCACGTATCAGGCGATTAGGCGATGCACGTATTTAGTAGGGTTTAAAAATTCTTCGTGCGACAATAAAGGGTTGTCATGTCAATAGTCGCTTTACTCCCAATGACCAAACGTATCCCTCAAGGTCACGCTGAACTAAGTATGTATTTACCGAAAGAACTCAAAAGTAAATTTAAAGTCGCCTGCGCCAAACGCGATCGCCCAATGAGCGAAATTACTAGGCAACTTATCGAAGAATGGCTCAAAAAAGAAGGTGAATTAGATTAAGTTATAAAAAATACTACTACTTAAGTAATATTATTTATATTTAGATTTATTCAAACTACCTACGCTACTTCGCATTATTGATGCAGTTGGCGTAAAAGTTGGCAGCTAGAAAGACCAATTTACGTTGTGCAACTGCGGTCAACTGGTTGCAATTGTGCGCTTAATGCATTGCAATCTTGTATAAAAAGATTGATATACAAGCAATACAGAATATTCAACCGTGCATTAAATTTCTTTAATCTCCGCGATTCTATATCCCTTACACCATCATTAACGCTAGTTGCCAGCAGCTATGAGTTAGCGTTAACTGTAGTAATTAAGACTCAGTACTGGAAGTAAGGGAATCTGGAATTGTGATCGCTGCACTGACGGTGAATGCAGTAGCATCAAACTAATCTTCATTTCTACAAAAAACTTTATATGCTGCTTTCAACAATCTTAGTAGACTACCATTTGTACTAATCCAAAATTCGTTAAAAACAAGTTTTTAGGTACACATGAAGCAAGAGCATTAAAACTACTCAAAGAAGAATTTGAGAAAAAACCCTACCTTATTTCCCCATGAAATAGGAGTCCGCAGCTTTACCATATTCCGTGGAAGCAGTAATTACTCAAATCTAAAGATGCAGTTTACACCTAAAACTTAATTTTCCCTAGCGCTTCCAATCCAAGTTCTAAATCCGATTTACCTAATACTTTCTCAATCGTTCCTTGTTGCAGTTGGTTAGCTAAAGTCACAATTTGAGCATTTGCTTCGATAAGCTTCTCTAACTGCTTTTCAATTCTTTCTACTTCCTGCTTCTGCGTACCATTCAAGTTGAGAGCTTTCCATCTAGATAGGGCTTACTGAATAGATAGAAAAAGGTGATGCAGCATACATTATCAGCCTCAAGGAATATGTTCAGGTGCAAGAAAAAAATCTAAAATATCTCAAAACCCTTGCATTACCGTGAGTAGCACGCTCCGCGTGCCTTAGTATATATGTACCGTAAAGAGGAGCAAGCTCAAATATCATCAGCAAACTTTGAACTCCCCTTTGAGGGAAAGTTGTCGCAAGATAATCGTTGGGTGATTATGGCTTCTTTAATACCTTGGTCAGACTTTGAAGAAGAATATGCAACATTATTTTCAGAGGATATGGGAGCGCCCGCAAAAACTTTTAGAATGGCACTAGGGGCATTAATCATTAAAGAAAAACTAGGAATAAGTGACAGAGAAACAGTTGAACAAATCAAGGAAAACCCTTATTTACAGTATTTTTTAGGGATTTCATCCTACAGTAATAACACACCATTTGATGCATCTATGATAGTACATTTTCGTCAAAGAATCGGTGTAGAACTAGTAAACAAAATAAATCAACAAATGGTAAAGAAGATGTTAGAAGAAACATCTTCTACCTTCGCTGTCGAAAAAAAAAAGAAGAAAACGAAGTAAGTCAGTTAAAAAATCGTGGAAAACTCATACTAGACGCAACCTGTGCGCCAAGTGACATTAGTTACCCGACAGATTTGGGACTATTAAATCAAGCCAGGAAGCAGACAGAAAAGATTATAGACCATCTTTATGAACAGGTCAAAGAAAAACTAGATAAAAAGCCAAGAACTTATCGTAAAATTGCTAGAAAAAGCTACCTTAGAGTGCAAAAAACACGTCGCGTATACCAAAAAGAAAGAACAAAAGCGATAAAAAACAACTCCAATATATCAAGAGGAACTTATCTCATATTGAGGATTTAATCATACTAGGAGCTACTCTTTATAACTTAAGTAACAGACAATATACTATACTATATTGCTAGTAGTAAACGAAGTTTATCGTCAACAATTATGGTTATACGAAAATAGAAAGAAGACTATTGATGACCGTATTGTTAGTTTAAATCAACCACATATCCGTCCAATTATTCGAGGTAAAG
>JACYMD010000137.1 GCA_015272215.1 Rivularia sp. T60_A2020_040
TTGCTTACAAAGCCAGTTTAGGGTTTATTTGGGCTTAATTTTTGTTTAAGTCCCGCTAAGCTAAAATCTTGCAAGACTGGTTCATTGGTATTATAGCCAAATGTGATATTTTCAAAACAGAAATTTCCTTGAATAGTAGGAAGTGCTATCGCATCAGGTTTTTCCATAACTTCGGGTTCGGTATCCAAAGTTGCAAAAATGCGTTCACAAGCGGTTGCAGCTTTTTGAATTACATTTAAGAGGCGACTAAATTTTTTCGCTGGTTGATTGATTATATTCAGGTAAGCCACAAAAGCCGCTAATTCGCCAATACTCAACCGATGTTGCATTACCTCCCAAGAACCATAAACCATCACAATCGCTAATCCCAGATGGTTCATCAAGTCGATAACAGGGGAAAAAACCGACCACAACTGCACCACCCGCAAATTAGCTTGCATATTTTCTCGATTGCGTTCAGAAAAGCGATCGACTTCGTAACCTTCATTGGCACAAGCTTTAATGACTTTAATATTAGAAAGAGTTTCTTGGAGATGATTATTAATTTCTGCACCTCGTTGTTGGACATCTCGATAAGCACCCCGCATTCTTGTACCAAATAACTGAGTTAGATACACCATTAATGGTAGGGTTGCTAACACCATACAAGTGAGTTGCCAATCTGCGTAAACAAGATAAGTAACGACTACAAAAAAGGCAAAAGTATCAGCAATAATTTCTGCCACATCTGAGATAATCAGGTTTTGTAAAGAGTCTACATCTTGAGTAACTCTCGCCATGATTGCGCCAGTGCGGTTATTTTCGTAGTAACTTAAAGACAGTTTTTGTAAATGTTCGTAGAGAGTATAACGGATATTATAAATAGTTTTTTGTCCGACTAAAGCCATTGTGTAACTACGGGCATAATTCAAGCTTCCTAATAATAAAGCAATGCCAATAATTGCCACACCCACCCAAGGTAATTGATTAAATTTTTGTTGAGGAATTAAGACATCAATTGTATAGCGGGTAATTTGGGGAATGAGTACTTGCAAAAAAGAAAGACCGACAATGGTACTTAATCCGGCAATTAATGGTAGTTTATGTTGCCAGATATAAGTAAATAACCGTTTATATAAAATAAAAACTGGAGTTTTAGTTATTAATTCATCGGGGTTACTATCAGCAACTTTACGAATCATGTTAGCTTGCATATTAATTAATTCCTATTTTTAAGGCAAAGGTACGCGGAGTTTTTGTGAGTATATGGTTTGATTAAGATTTAGTTTCAGGTTGAAGGACACGTAATAAGGCAGGATAGGCTTCTCGCCCTTTGTTATATACTTTGCCAATGTCACCAATTGGTTTTGACAAAAGATTTAGATTCACTGCGAATAAAGCCAAATCCCCGGCTTGGACTTGCCTGGGTAGCAAACCAAAATTAAATATGGAAGCCAAAATAATTAAGAGTAATAAACCGAACCAAGTGAGTAAATAAATGATTACTTCTGCACCTTTTTTGACAAATTCTAATCTAATAGTTTGTTTAAAGAAAGATTCTTGATGAGCAAATAATTCTAGTTTTTGATTGTCTGAAGTAGAAGAAGCGATTTTACCCTGTAAATTGAGTAAATTATGGCTAATTTTTTGAATAAAACGCCCAAACACAAAGACAATTAAAATTGGTGGTGAGACGGCAAATATTAATGCAGGCAACCATTCTGGAGCTAAGGTTAATTGCCAAACAATCACAGAAATTGTCCCTGTGACGATTTTCCAAGCGTCTTTATAAAGAATATCCATGCCCTGTTTAGCTTGGTCACAATCATATAAAATTCGCGAAATATCTTCTCCTCCTAAGTCTTGTGGTTGACGTTGTAAATAAGTACGTTGTAACCCAATCATTAAGCGTAAATCGTAAATTTTATTCAGAATTTTGTCGCCAAATTTGAGGATTCCTAATCCGATTAATACTGCGGCAAAAATCAGTACATCATTCATCAAAGTTGCATTCAGAACAGTTTCACCCGATTTTAGTTGGTCAACAAATGTTTTACCTATCCAAGCTAAACTCGGCTCGAAGGCTACACTTAAAATTGTGGAAACGATGGAAGCTGCTAACCAGAAAGGATGCAGTAGTAGTATTTGCACCATGTCCTTAAACAAGGAAATTAAGTGCTTGAATGGTATTTTTTGAGGTTTATTTTTGAGCATTTGGTTGTAAAACTCTCACAACTGCGGGATAGGATTCTCTAGCTTTGTTATACACTTTGACAATTTCGCCTAGAGGTTTTGCTAATAGATTTAAATTGACTGCGAATAGTGCTAAATCTCCGGCTTGAATATTCCGAGGCAGTATACCAATATCAAAAACCAGTGCTAACATCACAAGGAATAATAAACCAATCCAGGTGAGTAATTCCATTAGCACTTCTGCCCCTGATTTAAAGAATTCTAAACGTAAAGAATGACGAAAAAATGCTTCTTGATGAGTAAAAAGTTCTAATAATTTATTTCTATCAGTAGAGTTAGCAATTTTACCCTGTAAACCCAGAATTTCTCTACTAGCACCTTGAATTAAACGACCAAAAGTAAAGACTAAAAATAATGGCGGAATCACTGTTAAAAATAACGCTGGTAGCCAATTAGGAGCTAATGTTAATTGCCAAATTACTACAGAAATTGTTTGAGAAACTATTTTCCAAGAATCTTTGTAGATAATATCTAAACCTTTTTTTGCTTGTTCACAATCATACAAAAGACGTGAAACATCTTCTGCACCACGTTCTTTTCCTCGTAATTCTAAATAAGCTCTTTGTAAAGCAATAATTAGACGACTTTCGTAGATTTTATTGATGACTTGATTGCCAAATTTAGTTACCCCCAAACCAATAATCAAGCCACCAAATACTAAAGCATATTCCATCAAGGAAGAACCAATAGCATCACCATCTGTCTGTAATTTTTCAACGAAAGTTTTACCAATCCAGGCTAAACTAGGTTCTAAAGCAGCATAAATAATTGTGGAAATAATAGAAGCAGCTAACCAGAAACGATGACTAAAAATTACTAACAAGATATTTCTAGTTAAACTTAGCCAAGTATTTTCTCCCAGAATTAAATTTTGCTTGCCAAATTTACTCATTGATATGGGTTTATCCCTTTCCAATTAGGTGAAAATTTGAATCTGAATATAGAAATGTAGGTTGGGTTAAGCGCAAACATAGATATTGAAAACTTAACCGATATCTTGATGTTGGTTTTTAAAAATATTAACCCAACCTACTATTTTTGTAACTTTGACTGATAAAAAAGCCCCTAATTTCTCAAGTTAAAAGTTCCAAGAAAGATTAAAACCATAGATTGCAGGCGCAGTTTGTAAATCTACAAGTTCGCTAACAAAATTACTTTGTCGATCAAATGTTCTGGTGATTCTGTCATTACTTATCCCGCCGATATTACGTCCATAAAAACGCAGGTTGAGATTTTCTTGCAACTGAAAGGCAACAAAAGCATTAATAGTCGATAATGGTCTAATGATTCTGTCTCTAGTATTTTGACCTGCAAGTTCTTGACCCTCAATTTGCGGGGTAAAGTTATAGTTGACACCAAAGGTCATTTTCCACTCCGGAATGGTGTAATCAAATCCCAAATTCATCACATAATTAGGTTGTTCCTTAAAAGGACGTGATTCACCAGTCAAACTATCTTCTATTTGAGAACCTAAAAGGGAAAAGTTACTGGAAAGATTAAGATTAGGTACGCCAATAAATGCCATAGAACTTTTAACATCGAGTTCTACACCATAAGCTTTGCCGTAGCCAATGTTGACGGGTTGCTGGAGAAAACGGTTATCGGAGTCTTGTGTAATTTGTGTTTCAATTAAATTGTCAATAAAACGCACGAATCCATTGACACCAATCACACCAGTGTTATTACCAAAAGTTTGTTCCACACCAGCATCAATACCCCAAGCAGTCTCCGGTTGAAGTTGGGGATTTCCTAACTCATCGGGTTGATCGATATTACCCCTTCTACTATTAACAAAGGGAATCAAATTGTTAAATGCTGGACGACTGATAGTTCTGGCTAAACCAAGGCGGAAATTGGTGTTCGGGGTGATGCGATAGCGATAGCTAAGAGAGGGATTTAATTGTGTATCTGAGTTACTAATTTTTATGCCGTCGCTAGAGGTGGCATTACTGGTAATATTTTCTAAACGTAGACCGGCTGTGAGTAAGTGATTCGGTGAAAGTGTAATTTCATCTTGAACATAAAAACTAAATAGTTGTTCATTTAGTTCATAGTTGGCTTTCACATCTACCTTGTCAGCAAATCCGGCATCCCTATCTCGAAAACTACCTTCAAAACCAGTACTCAAACGATGACTTTCACCTAAGTTAATGTTTTTGTCCATAAAGCAAGTTGAGGTCGCCTAAAATTTGTCTATCTTCTAAGAAGCTCACACCTGCATCTAAAACCCCAATAGGGCGGTCTGGTTGTTTGAGAACAATATTGATAGTTCCCGCAACACCTTGGGAATTTTGTCCAGCTGTGGGAGTACGAATAATTTCAATCTGTTCAATCGCACTAGCAGGAATACGGTTGACTTCTAGTTGACGATTGTCACGGCTACCGGGTAATTGTTGACCATCAATTAAAATTTGCGTAAATCCGGGAGCAAAACCACGCAGTCTGACATCCCGATTTTCATCAAAGGGTCCTGTAATCACGACTCCTGGTAAGCGACGCAATACATCTCCGGCTGTAGCATCATTAAATCGCTCAATTTCTTGGCGGTCAATAATGATTACCTGATTGGGTGCTTCCAAACGCTGTTCAATCGGGTTGTCGTTTTCTCCTGTCACTAGAAGTTCTATATCGGGTTCTATTTCATCTTCTTTTTTTTCTGATGTATTGTCAGAAGATGGTATTTGGGCAGATTTGGAATCGTCTGGTTTCAAAGCATCAGCATCATGAGAATAATTAGTCCATTCAGATAAGGATAGCGGTTGTTGGATCGGGCTATCCGCAGAAGCAACACTGGAAAGAGTTTGGGCATATGCTGATGGAGATAGTATCCCCAGAATCATAGTTGTCAAACTCAGATTGAAAATGAATGTTGATTGCTTCATGGTTTTGTACTCCTTAAGATGTAATGATTAAACGGTCCCCCTCTCAGACAATTTTGGATTTTGCGGAAAGTTGGTGGGAGATTTATTCTTCCACCAAACTTTCCAAGACGGATGTTGGATTACCCTGTGGGTAAACGGTGAAATGTTGTTAGACTGGCGGTCTGACGCATTAGTTTTGCGGGGTTAAATAAAACCTTACTAGGCGCAGCGAAAAGTGTGGTCTTGGGGGTCTCCCCCATGAACAACTTTTCAAGACAGAGAGCGCAGAGGAAGAAAAAGAGAGAATAAACTTAGAAGTTGGGTACCCTTCAAAATTAATGACATGGAGTACCAGTGGTCTGTCCCATAAGTTTTGATAGGTTGGGTATTAGTCCTATTCATAGGACTTTTGCTTAAGAGCGGGGGTTTATAACCCCCGACGGGTTGCGGTTAAAACCAGTCATATTTAATGGGACAAAGTACTAGCAGTCTGAAGCATTAGTTTTGATGGATTCGTAGTTGGGATTTATCGCTTAAATCAAGGGAACCAAGCCCAACTACAAACAGTTGGTTAATTAATTTTGTTTGCTGGTTTTAATGGTGTAGGTTGACTGAGACTGCGGAAGTACAAACCTCCAACAATCGCCCAAAAACTGAGATAGCCTATAGCTTGGACTAGATATAGTTTTTGCCTATAGCCAAATAGGGTTTTGAGTAAAATCCCCGGAAATTCACGGTCGGGTAAGGTGGTGGATAAATCCCACATTTGCGGACCGAGAAGACAAGATGTATTGTCATTTCCGCATATTCCCAAGGCTTCAGGGTTGATGTAGCTAAAGGCGATCGCAGCTGCATCTAAATGGCGCAGGACAGAAATTACTAATCCAGAGACAATTAATAGTAGAAATACGCCCATGACTTGAAAAAATTGCTGCAAGTTGATACGGACACTCCATTTAAATAGCAGCATCCCGATGACAATTGCGATCGCGATTCCAGAAATAGCTCCCAATACGGGTATCCAGCCTTCTTGGAACTTAGCGACAATAAACAAAGCTGTTTCTAAACCTTCCCGAAATACAGCAATAAAAATTAAGCTGAAAATCCCCCAACCAGCTTGATTATTTTGTCCTAAAGCACTTTTGACAGAACCTTCAATTTCGGCTTTGAGAAAACGGGCTTGTTTTGTCATCCAAATCAACATCCAACTCAGCATTGCGATCGCAATTACACCCAGTGCCATTTCAAACAATTGCTTGAATACAGGTGCGTAAAGTTGGTCAGATGTCTGCAATCCTTTGAGTCCTAAATGAATCAGCAAACCAAAGCCAAAGCTGGCTAAAATACCACTCAAAACTCCTAGGTAAACCCAGCGATTTAAAACCTGTTTTTGTGCTTGCTGTAAACAAGCAAAAACAATACCAACGACTAAAGCAGCTTCTACACCTTCCCGCAGGGTAATGAAAAAGGTGGGTAATGCAGCAGTCCAATTCATAAGTAATAAGTAATTTGTAATCAAGTAATTTGATTTTAGATATTTGTAGCAGGTGATGCTTCTACAGGATTAATTTTTTCAGTTTCTGATTCTGTTACTATCTCAGTTTCGACACTTTTGATTTCCGACTCTACAGTTTTTTCGGTTGTAGGTGGTTTTTCTTTGCTGGGGTGCTTTTTGGACTGCTTCGACTTATGTTTGTGACCTTTTTCCTTTTTAGTTTCCTTCTCTGAGGATTCAGCCAAAGCTGCGGCGGGTAAAATAAGGGTGGCTGCGATCGCACTAACAACGGTTTTAGTTAAAAATACTCTGCGTAACATCGCTTTTCTCTGATGGTTATATTTGGTGAATAGGAAGAGTTTGACAGAAAAATATAACAGAAAAATAACAGCTTATTGCTCTAAATATTATTTAAAACTGCGGGAATTTTACCCATGATAATATGTGATTAACACTTGCCAAAAATTATTATGGAAGCCCTCACATTAAATATACCTCCAGTCGTGGGTTTAACCGATGAGCAATTTTATCAACTGTGTATTGCTAATGAACCTTGGCAATTAGAACTCACCCAAACAGGAGAATTAATTATCATGGCTCCAACAGGTGGAGAAAGCGGAATTAGAAACTCTGACTTAACCACAGAGTTAAATTTATGGAACCGCAAAACCAAGTTAGGTAAAGTTTTTGACTCTTCTACCGAGTTTAAATTACCCAATGGTGCTTATCGCTGTCCTGATGCTGCTTGGGTAAGGTTAGAACGCTGGGAAGCTTTAACCTCAGATCAAAAACGGCGTTTCCCCCCTATTTGTCCAGATTTTGTGATTGAACTGCGTTCAGAAACTGATAATTTAGCTAAATTACGTGGGAAAATGCGGGAATATCAAGAAAATGGTGCGCGTTTAGGTTGGTTAATCGATCCGCAAACTCCATTAGTCGAAATTTATCGCCTCGGACAAAATGTAGAGGTTTTGCATTTCTCTTTTGAACACCCACCTCAACTTGATGGTGAAGCGGTTTTACCTGGGTTTGTTCTAGATATGGCAATTATTTTAAATCCATAGTCAGTGAATTTACTTAGTGACTCAGTTCAGTAAATAATTTGATTTGAAAACAAGAACCTTTTTCCAAGGTACTAGTAACAGTAATTTTACCCTTGTGAGCGTGGACAATTTCTTGAGCGATCGCCAGTCCTAATCCAAAACCAATGGGTGCTTGATGAACCTGACTCCGATAGAATTTTTCAAAAATATAAGGTAAATCTTCACTGGGAATTCCTATACCGTTGTCTTCTAATTCAATACAGATGTAATCGGAAAAACAAACTAAGCGTAGCTCAATAGTACCCCCAGGCTGCGTGTATCTAATCGCATTATTTAACAAATTAAGTATAGCTTGAGACAATAAATCTGGCTCTATCAATAATTTTACTGATTCATGAGGA
Organism: Rivularia sp. T60_A2020_040; assembly: GCA_015272215.1. Classification (GTDB taxonomy): domain Bacteria; phylum Cyanobacteriota; class Cyanobacteriia; order Cyanobacteriales; family Nostocaceae; genus Rivularia. The sequence goes on from JACYMD010000137.1 coordinate 8,033, forward strand.
AAGTCAGTTTTCAAAGTCAGCCCTTTGTCTTCACAACGGGGAGCTTTTTCTTGTGCCAAAGTATTGAGTAATTCTACCAGATCAAATTGCTGTAAAAGTTTGGGATCGAATTTGCCTTCCCGACTAGCCAAAAATAATAAGTCGTTGATTAGATTACTTAGAGATTTAGTAGTTTTAATAATAGTTTGAAATCGAGAACAAGTTTCAGGGTCAGGTTCTACTATATACATCAAACCTAGTTGAGCATGACTTAATATTTTAGCTAATGGAGTTCGCAGTTCATGGGAAGTATAAGCTGTAAATTGATGTAACCTTTGGTATGAATCATGAATTGGTTGCATAGCCAAACCACCTAAAAACCAACCCGTCAATCCAATTACACCTACTCCTAACGGTACACCCACAGCTAAGATAAAACACAGTTGAGTGAGGGTTTCTTGAACAGGAGTCAACGGAGAAGCAATTTGCAGATAACCAATTAATATCCCATCTTGTAGCACCGGGAGAGTCACTTGACGCAGCCATATTTCTTGAGAATTAAACCTGTTAGATTCTGACGAATTTATTTTTATTGTTGTAAACCCTGAAGAAATCTCAAATGGTGTTTTAGGTTGTACCTTGACAAACCGAACCAGCTTTCCTTCTGGAGAATACCAACGTGCATAGGCGATTTTATTTTCTAAACTTCCGATTGATAAAGTATTACTACCGAGAAAAGGCACATCATCGAGTTTAATTCGCCACTGACCTTGATGTAATCGGTAACGAATTCCAGCAGCCATAACACGGCTTCTAGCATATAGTTCTTGATCAAAAACTTGTTGACGGTCTTTGACAATATAAACATAAATAATACTGGCAAAAACCACCAAAATACTTCCCATTGACAGGGTAAACCAACGTGCTAAGTTACGGCGACTGCGATGAAATAAGTTGGTCATTCGATTTTAGATTTTGGATTTTAGATTTTGGATTTTGGATTAAATTACATAAGTAGTTGTGCCTTGATTAATTAGACATTCCGAAACGTTGAAATCCTTGCGTACCCTTTCGGGGAAGCAAGCTAACGCGGAGCGTGTCCGCTTCGGACAATATATATTAATTTTGCCTCCATCACTTACAATCTCAATTTGCCACTGCGAAATCCCAAATTCTTTACTCCTTACTCCCGACTTCCTGTATTAACCGATACCCGAACCCATAAACTGCTTCAATCCAGTGATCAACTCCTAGTTTTTGTAGACGTTGGCGTAACCGGCGAATTTGCACTGTGATGGCATTATTTCCTAGTTCTGTATCCCATGTCCACAAAGCTTGTTCTAATTGTGAGCGACTTAAAACTTGACGAGGATGACGCAAGAAGTATTCTAATAACTGACATTCACGCACAGATAGTTCGATTGTTTGTTGTTGTCTTTCTACGGTGTGAGCATCTAAATTCAGTTTTAAGTCGGCAAATTGTAAAATTTGGTCTTGCCAAACAGGCGCGCGCCTTCCTAAAGCTCGCACTCTTGCTAATAATTCCAACATATCTACAGGTTTGACAAGATAGTCATCAGCTCCTGCATCTAACCCTTTTACCTTATCTACAATACCGTCCTTTGCTGTCACCATGAGTACGGGAGAGGTTTTTCCCATGTGACGGTACTGTTGACATAAATTAATCCCACTAGCTGTAGGTAACATCCAATCTAATATCAGCAAATCATAATTTTGTTCAGCTATTAACCAGCTAGCTGTTTCATGGGTACTAACCGCATCTACAATGTATCCTGCTCTTGAAAGAACTGTATTTAATGGTTCCAATAGTTCCGCGTCGTCTTCGACTATCAAAATTTTCATATTAAGTCTTAAAAATTTATACATTATAATCAGAAGATTTCTCTATAATAATGCATATTTTTCTCAATAGAGAGTAGTTCAATTATTGAATATGCGTAATCAAAATCCGATTATTATTCTCTGGCAATATCTAATTAAAAGTCGTAAAACATCCATGCTTGTTAGCTTAGGGCTAGAATTTTGGTTGCCATTACCTGTGATTGCTATAAGCATTTGGCTAGGAGGGAAAAGCGTGGCTAACCAGATGTTAAGTTATGGTTATGACACCAGTATCTATTTAGAAGCAAATCACCAGGTAGTAGTTCAACTATCTGTTGCTGTATTAGCTATTGAAGCAGAAATTAAGCAGCAAACAGGATTTACGAAAGTGAGCATTAAAACAGCAGATTCAGCAGTCAAAACCCTAGAAATTGAATTACCAACTATAGATGTCAGTGCAGTTGAGAGCGGAATTGCTCAGGAGTTGGGTTTAGATGTAAATACAGTTAAACGTCTTACCCGTTACCAATTTACTGAGTAAATTTTTATGTTATTGACACTCCGCACGGATAAAATCCGGGGGATTCTAGCTTCAGCCACCTGGGACTGCAAGTCCCAGTCTGATAGCAGAAGTCCATTAAAATGGACTAAAAATATTACA
>JACYMD010000058.1 GCA_015272215.1 Rivularia sp. T60_A2020_040
GACAGTGGACAGTTGACAGTGGACAGTTGACAGTGGACAGTTGACAGTTGACAGTGGACAGTGGACAGTTGACAGTGGACAGTTGACAGTTGACAGTTGACAGTTGACAGTTGACAGTGGACAGTGGACAGTTGAGAATAATTTTTAACCTTTGACCTTTGACCTTTTGCGATTAATTCAAGTTTTATTAATAGTCCTGAGCTATCTGGGCTTGGGATTCGGATACGTACCCGGTTTACGGATGAATCGTGCCACAATTGCTTTAGTTAGTTCTGCGGGTTTAATTGCCTTGGGAACTTTGAGTTTAAATCAAGCTTGGCAAGCGATTGATGCTGGTACTATCGTATTTTTACTGAGTATGATGGTAATTAATGCTTATTTATCTTACGCTGGTTTTTTTAATTTAGCTTTATTATATTTACTACGACTTACCCGTAGTCCTCTGGGTTTGCTGGGGGTATTAACCTTTGGCACTGGTTTTTTGTCGGCACTATTTTTAAACGATACCTTGGCATTAGTTAGCACTCCTTTAACATTGCAGTTGGGGCGATCGCTAAAATTAAATCCTATTCCCTATTTACTTGCCATCGCAGGTGCAACTAATATTGGTTCGTTAGCAACCTTAAATGGTAATCCGCAAAATATTCTCGTGGGTTCATTTTCCGGAATCAGCTATTTAAACTTTGCTCAAACCTTAGCACCGATTGCCATTTTCGGACTTGGTTTACAAATCGGCTTCTTGTACTTGTTATATCCAGAAGTGCGATCAATTGTACCTTGTCCCCCACCAGAATTACCACGTTTACGCTTGCACCGTCCTCTGTTAATTAAAACCTTATTTATTACAGTAATATTACTGAGTGGATTTGTAATTGGTTTTCCTTTAGCAGAGTCAGCATTTGTCGCTGCTGCGGTTTTATTAATTACCCGTCGCATCAAACCCCAACGGATTTTAAAAGAGGTTGATTGGTCTTTATTAGTGATGTTTTCCGGGCTATTTATTCTCACCCGCTCCGTACAATCCCTCCAGTTACTAGATTCTTTCGCTACTTGGATAACTCATCCCGTTGGCTTGTTAGCAGTTACAGCTGTACTCTCCAACATGATTTCTAACGTCCCAACAGTAATGCTGCTTCAGTCTTTTATTTCTGAAAATGATACTCAAAGCTGGATATTGCTAGCTGCTGGAGCAACTCTAGCGGGAAATCTTAGTTTGTTCGGTTCGGTTGCGAATCTAATCATGGTAGAAGCAGCCGCTTCTCAAGGGTATAATTTATCGTTTTGGCAACATCTACGTTTTGGAATGCCTTTAACCCTTGTTATGTTGGTTATAACCTATGGATGGGTAGTGGTTGGTGGATAGTTGATGGTGGTTAGTGGATGGTGGAAAATAACAACTGTCAACTGTCAACTCTTCCGTGTATATACAAAATCATCAAAAGCTGAAATTGTATTATTGCCATGTATATACAAGAGTTATTCCTTAACCTCCAATCCTTCACCACGAGCAAACATTTCAATAACTTCACTGCGACTGAGTTGATTTTCTTTTGCAATTAACGCTAGTTTTTCCCAAGCTGTATCGGTAAGTCTCATGGAACGTAAACGTTTTGGCTCGGATTTGTAATCTGGCTGGAATTTACCTGAATCGCTACGGTTACATCTGTTAGACTTATGTTTTGTAGCTGTAATGGTTTGATTCTTCGTTAGTAAATAAATTAAGTTATTAATTAGCCTGTCTCGTTCGATTGGCATAATATCTTTACCGTGTAACACTTCACTTGTCATCACGAAGTGCATAAATGTCCCCATGAATATTCTGGCTGCTACTTCTGCATCGGGTAAATTTAGCTCGGTACGAGACTCGAATAATTGGGTTAAATCTTTTAAAACCGATTTTTGAAAGTTACGCAGAAAAGCTTGGGCTAATTGGGGGAAACGTCCTGATTCACCGATAATTATTCTTAATAATCCTAGCGCTTCTTGGTCGCCCATCATCGCTTCTAGCATACTATTTGCTAAACGATGCAGAAGAATGCTTGCTTCTACATGAATTGATTGAGCTTTTTGGGGATTAAATACTGCTTGGTATTTCTTTTGTATTAATCGCTCAATTAAAGCTAAAAATAAACTTTCTTTATCCTGAAAATAGCTATATACCGTTGTTTTAGATACTTTAGCTGTGGCTGCAACTCCATCCATGGTTGTAGCTGCAAAGCCATGGATTAAAAATTCTTGTATTGCTCCTTTTAAAATAACTTCGGCTTTTTCGGATAGTTGTGATTCTTTCATAGGGAATTGGGAATTGGGAATTGGGAATTGGGAATTGGGAATTGGGAATTTGGTTAAATACCAATACGGTTCAGTTAAGGAAAATTGTAGGTTGGGTTGAGGCTCTGCGAAACCCAACAAACCCGCCTTTCGGTTGGGTTGTGCCTCCGGCACACCTAGCGGTGAACGTTCCTCAACCCAACCTACATATATCAAGGTTTTTGGCTTTAACTGAACCGTATTGGGTTAAATACCCCTTGACATTATTGTACTATACAGTTTAGTCTAGAGGTATAGCTAAACCGATTAGTACATTTTTTGTTTATCGTATCCAGGAGACACCCAATGGTGCGCGATACAGCAGTTAATAGCAACGGATTCTCGTTTAAACCTAATTCTCGGCAGTTGTTGATGGTGTTAATTACCGCAACAATTGCTGTTGGTGGTGTAACGACTTACAGGCAATTTAAGACAGGGGAAATTAATGCAGCAAAAGAAGCTGAAATTAGGATACCTGAAATTACCATCATTACGGCTTTAGGAAGTTTAGAACCTAAAGGAGAGATTGTTAAAGTTTCCGCACCGACATCAAGTCAAGAAAATCGAGTCGAGCAACTTTTGGTTAAGGAGGGAGACAAGGTTGAGTCTGGACAAATAATTGCAGTTCTCGATAACAAAGATAGACTGCAAGCAGATGTAGTTAAAGCCGAACAACAGGTAAAAATTGCTCAAGCTAACTTAGCGAAAGTGAGAGCGGGAGCAAAAAGCGGTGATATCGCGGCTCAAAAAGCGACAATCGCTCGTTTAGAGGCACAATTAGAAGGCGATCGCGCTGGTCAAATTGATGCAGTTATCCGCTTAAAGGCTCAGTTAGAAGGGGATATTGCGGCTCAACAAGCAACAATTGAGAGAATTGAAGCGGAAGTGAGAAACGCACAAGCCGAATATCAACGCTATGAAAAACTATATAACGATGGTGCTATATCTCGCTCGGTTTTTGATAGCAAGCGTTTAGGGATGGAAACAACCCAGAAACAACTTAGTGAAGCAAAAGCCATTTTAACAAGAATTGAAGCGACAGGAACCAAACAAATTAGCGAAGCCGAAACTGCTTTAAAACGGATAAACAGTACCGGAAGCAAGCAAATTAGCGAAGCGGAAGCCACATTAAACAGTGTTTCGGAAGTGCGTTCAGTAGACGTACAAGCAGCAGAAGCCGAGATTAACGATGCTGTAGCGGCTGTAAATCAAGCTAAAGAGAAGCTCAAACAAGTATACGTTAGGAGTCCCCAAGCTGGTGAAGTGTTGGAAATACATACTCGTGGGGGGGAAGTTGTTTCAAATAACGGGATTGTCGAGATTGGACAAACCTCTCAGATGTATGCGAATGCGGAAGTTTATCAAACAGATATTAGTAAAGTAAAAATCGGACAAAAAGTGACAATTACTAGTAATTCTTTACCAAGTGAATTACAAGGAACGGTGGATTGGATTGGTTCCAAAATACGTCGTCAAAGTGTTATAAATACCGACCCCAGCGAGAATATTGATGCAAAAGTTGTAGAAGTTCGTATACGTTTGGATAATAAATCTAAGGAGATAGCAAGCAAGTTTACTAATTTGCAAGTTGAAGTAAGAATTGAGCAATAATATCAACTATAGGAATCCTAATTTAAAATTGAAAAAACTCAGTAACGCACTACGTAAATTAATAATCTAAAATTCAAAATCTAAAATTCAAAATCTAAAATTAATTATGATTGGATTTATTCAACAATTACAGCGGCGGACTCCTTTAGGATGGCTGCAATTAAATCATGAAAAAGGTAGATTATTAGTAGCAATTTCTGGTATTGCATTTGCCGATGTTTTGATGTTCATGCAGCTTGGTTTTCAAGGAGCATTATTTGATAGTAATACTCGTTTAAATCGGTCTTTAAATACAGACATTGTATTGATTAGTCCTAAAGCTAAAAATATGCAAAGTTTATCGACATTTTCGCGAAGAAGATTATATCAAGCAAAAGATATAAAGGGGGTGAAATCAGCAGAACCCATGTATGTCAATGTTGTGAAATGGAAAAATCCCCAAACTCGTCAAGAGACTTCGATTCAAGTTTTAGGAATTGAACCGGATAAATCGGCTTTAAATTTACCAGAATTAAAGCAACAATTGCCATTAATTAAGCTACCAGACACTTACTTATTTGATAGAGGAACCAAAGGGAAATATACAGAAGTTATAGCTCAAATTGAACAAGGAAAAACCGCTAATACAGAAATTGAAGGACGGAGTGTAAACCTGAGAGGACTGTTTGTTTTAGGAACTTCCTTTGGTGCGGATGGTAATTTAATTACTAGCGGGGATAATTTTTTAAGATTATTTCCCAAACGAAAAGCCAGCAGTATTAATCTCGCTTTGATTAATGTAGAAAAAGGCTATAACTCCGTAGAAATAGCAAATGATTTAAAATATAGATTTCGAGATTTTGACGATATTAAAGTTCTTACCCATGAAGAATTTATCCAATTTGAAAACAACTTTTGGTCAACAGAATCTCCCATCGGTTTTATCTTTGGTTTGGGGACTGCAATGGGATTTATTGTCGGCGTAATTATTGTTTATCAAGTTCTTTCTACCGATGTCAATGCTCATATGAAAGAATACGCCACATTTAAAGCAATGGGATATCGTAATTTTTACTTATTAGGTGTAGTATTTGAAGAAGCATTGATTTTAGCACTACTAGGTTTTATCCCAGGTTCACTGCTACCTTTGGGACTTTATCAACTAACCAAAAAAGCCACCAACTTACCGATTGCCATGACCATAGCAAGAGCAACCACCGTATTTATCTTAACCGTAATTATGTGTGCCATCTCCGGCGCGATCGCAACTCGTAAAGTCCAGTCAGCAGATCCTGCTGATATGTTCTAAGAAGGTAATTGGTAATAGGGAGATATTTACATTACTCCGGTAGTCCGGTACAGACGTAGCAATACACCCCGTCTCTACAATTCTTTTAATCCAAAATCTAAAATCTAAAATCTAAAATTCCCATGTCTTCTGTAATTTCTATTGAAAATCTTGACCATTTTTTCGGTAAAGGAAAACTCCGCAAGCAGGTATTATTTGATATCAATTTAGAAATTAATGCTGGTGAAATTATCATTATGACAGGTCCTTCGGGTTCTGGTAAAACTACACTGTTAACCTTAGCGGGAGGTTTGCGCTCTGCTCAATCTGGTAGTTTATACGTATTGGGACAAGAGTTATGCGGTGCTAGTGCGGGAAAGTTAACGCAAGCGAGACGCACTAATGGTTATATCTTCCAAGCGCACAACTTACACGGTAGTTTAACAGCTTTGCAAAATGTGAGAATGGGTTTGGAAGTACACAAAGGTATTTCCCCAGCCCAAATGAAAAAACGTTCCATTGAAATGCTCGAAGCAGTAGGATTGGGAGACCGTGTAAATTATTACCCAGATGACCTATCGGGAGGACAAAAACAAAGAGTTGCGATCGCAAGAGCTTTAGTAGCTGAACCGAAAATCGTCCTTGCTGACGAGCCGACAGCAGCATTAGATAAAAAATCCGGTCGTGATGTGGTGGAATTGATGCAGACTCTTGCGAAAGAGAAAGGCTGTACAATTTTGTTGGTTACTCACGATAACCGTATTCTTGATATCGCTGATAGAATTATATACATGGAAGATGGACGTTTGGCAAACAATCCCGATGTTGTTGCCAAAGTTGGATAATCACAGAAATCGGGTTTTTATAAAGGTTGTCTGTGATTACAGAAATTTATTCTAAAAACTCGACTTCTGATCTTAATGTAAAATCTAACATCTAAAATGAATTGGATTTAACTACAGGAATTATCCGACGTTGAAAAGGTAGTTCTAACCAGTCGCTAAGTTCTTTGAGTAGCCAATCTAGTTCTGTTTGAGTCATTCGGGTAAGCTTATATTGTTTATTTCCAGCCCAAATAATGATTACTGGTGGAATTTCTTTGTAGGAAGTTCTTCCTTGAAGGTCTTTTTCTTCTTTGACGAAAGAATTAATATATTCCAATTTAATTATATCTTTGCGTAAAGAAGATTGATTTTTTTCATACTTCATACCAAAAAGTTGATAATTGAGATAAATTTTTTTTCTATTTATCATTAATTTAGTTTTTCCAAAGACTTCAAAGAAAAAATCTGTCCATTGGACAATTCCCAACCAAATAAGTATTAGTGAAATAATTGTTCCGAATAAGGGAACATTGCTAAAAACCAGAATAAAAATGATTGTAACAATATTAGATAAGATATTTTTGATGAATTTTCCTAATGAACTAAACATCAACCCTGTTCCTGGTTGAATAATTTCTATTTTCTGAGCATTTTTATTTAATATAACTTTGCTATCAACTGGTTTAATCGCAACATAATTTGCAAAATTTAGATTAACTGTCTCTGGTTTTTGTAAAGCTTCTAAAGCTATTTGAGCAGAATTAAATCGTTTTTCTTGACTTGGTTCTAATACCTTTCTCAACCAACTTGTAAAATGCTGACTTAATTGTGTTTTATCTTCAAATTGAATTTGTAAATCTTTTTGAGGTAAATCTGCGGGATGCATTCCAGTTGCGAGATAAATCAAAGTTGCTCCCAAACTGTATAAATCAGAAGTCGGGATAGCACGCCCACCGAAATGTTCTGGTGACATATAACCATAAGTTCCCACAACCGTTAAAGTACCACCTTCAACAGCGGTAATATTCTGTACCGAACCAAAATCTACCAAATAAACCTCACCAACGCTATTCCCGGAACGGTTTGTCAGTAAAATATTGCTGGGTTTGATATCGCGGTGAATAATAGAGGGATTGCGAAGGTGTAAATAAATTAAAATATCTAACAACTTTTCGGCAATTTCTTTTAACTCTGCTTCGTTAAAAGTACGTCCAGTTTTAACTTGTTCTTCAAGAGATTTCGCATTAATATAACTTTGAACTAAAGCAAAACCCTTACTATTGGGTGAATCAACCTCAAAAAAGTCGAGATATTGGGGAATTGCACCATGAGAAAGATTTTGTAAGATTTGCGCTTCTCGTTCAAACAGCTTCAAACTATCCCATTCAAAATCATTATCAAGCTTGAGCAATTTGACGACAACTAAATTTTGAGTTTGATTATCTAGCGCTAAATACGTGTATCTTCCAGGTTTCTTCCCCAATTGTTCCTGGATAGAATAACGAGAACCTAAAATTTCGCTTTTCATCTTTTTCTAAATTTAATTTTCTCAATTGAAATTTTTTGCGATATTAAAACTTCTACAGTTTTTTTCGTTAAATTACTTAAACAGCATTGCAAAACAACAAAGCGGCATCAACTTGAATCAACTATTTTTCAAGTACATATAACTGTTATAGCAGTAATAAATTATCTCTGAGAATTAAGAAACCGGGTTTCTCAAACAATACCTTCATCAAATTTGAAAAAATTCGTATAAACTAAAACTGAGTAAATCGGAGATAAACAGAATATGCAATCAAATATAGCTACAAATCTCCGAAGTAATCAATCAAATTTAGCTGTTTGAGGATATTACAAATTACAAAGTAAATTCAGCAACATCATCTTGATCAACTTCTGTATTTGCTCCTAATTGAGTAGGTTGAAATTCTGAATCATGAATTATCTTACTCAAAGTAATTTGAGGATTTTGATACAAAATATTCAATATACTGATAAAATCGCGAACAATTTCGCCGGGAGTAAGTAAAGCTTCAGCCCCTAAACGGTGAATAATTTCTTGGACAAATTCTTTTAAATCTTTGTTAGTCAAAGCTTTTTTATAACTGTAATTAATCGCGTGAATATCAGCTAAATTTTCTAATAATCTTAAAACTTCTGATTCACTTAAAGGATTCAATTTCATTACAGGACCGTTAAATTCTTGTACTCCTGCTTTGGCGACAAAACGACTTTCTTTAGTACGTCTTCGCCAAGCTGAATCAGAAAATAAACCACGATTTGGGTCTTCTAAAAACTTTACAGTTCCACCAATAAATACCCCTAAATGTTCGGCTTTACACTGCATTGTATCGTTGAAAATTCCTAACAGTCTGTTGTAGTTTTTCTCGCGACTAACTGTAGGTGAAATTTGATATAAATGCACCGCTTCATCTAATAATACTAAAAGTCCTTTATAGCCAATTTCAGCAATAAATTTAGCCCATAATTTCAGGTAATCATACCAACTTTCATCATCAATAATTACTCGCACTCCTAAAGCCGTTCTCGCTTCTGTTTTGGTATTAAATTCTCCTCTCAACCACCGCAATGCTGCATTTTTCAAATCATCATCATCCAAACGATATCCTCTCCAATAAGCAACAATTACGCTACCAAAATCAAACCCGTGGACTAAATCTTCTATATATTGAACTACTTCTCTAATTTTGGTTTCTACTGTATCGTCAAAACCTTGATCATTTGGACGCATTTCAGTTTCTTTAACTACTTCCTGCTGGATTTTATTAATCCATCCTTCTAAAATGGAAACCAAAGCACCACCATCGGGACGAGTTTTTGTTGCCAGACGACTCATTAATTCTCGATAAGTAGCCAAACCTTCATTATTAGTTCCTGCTAATCGTCTTTTATCAGATAAATCGGCATCAGTAACAACAAAACCCAATTCCATGGCTCGATTACGAATAAGTTGCAGTATAAAACTTTTTCCGGAACCATAATTACCAATTACAAATCGAAATGCTGCAACTCCTTCTGCAACATCTTCGATGTTTTGTAATAGGCTATTTAATTCTTTTTCCCTACCTACTGCGATATGTTCTAATCCAACTCTGGGTACTACCCCCGCACCTAAAGAGTTTATCAAAGCTGTAGATACTTTTTTAGATATTTTTGGCTTTGTCATTGGATTTGGGATTATTGATTTTGGATTTTGGATTTTGGGAGTTTTGAATTATTCCCATAATTTTATGCTGCTAGCTACTATATAACACATCACTAGTAGTAAACTCAAAATATTAGAGACTTAGCAATACACTTTCTCTCTACATTATTTATCTGTTTCAAGATTAATATAAAATAGGATGAATTAAAAAAGGATTTATAATAATTAAAATAATTTCAGCAATCTTAATTAGATCAAGCGTGTTTATTTTTTATTTGTTCGGATATTGCAATCAATTCTTGAATATTCTGCTGATACTCTTGATAAATTTGAGGAATATCATCAGCAGTTGCAATTATTAATTCACCAATGGCATCTTTCGCACGTTCGTTGATAGCATCAATTAATAAGTTTGGCATGGTAATGTTTTCTTCGGCTATCTTTTTAATCACAGAATTAGGATTATCTTGTTCTAATACTGCTTTTAATACCTGAATTTCATGTAGTGGTAAGTTGTCTAGTAAATCCGTCCATTCTTCGGGTAATTCTGGTGATATATTATTTACTGTCTCTTCTAGCTCAATGGAAATCGTTTCGACTAAATCAGCAAAAGGAAATTCTTCTGTTTCTGACTGCCCTACATCAATAAATGATGGCTGCTGATTCAAATTTTCTAATTGTTGCAATAATTCCCAAACTTGATTTTGTAACAAGTCTCTTTCTTCTTGGAGTAATGAAGTTTGTCCTTGTAATTGTTCTAAAACATTTTTTTCTTCTACTTTTTGGCTTTTTAATAACTTTATTTTATTCTCTAATCTTTCTTGTTGCTCGTTATTCCTAAATAATACTTCTTTTTGCTTTTTCTCTTCACTTTCTAATTCTTGAAGCTGCACTCGCAATTCATATAATTTTTCTTCTAACTGCGGTTTGAGTCTCGATAGTAAAGTTAAATTATTTTCTAATTCTTCTTTTTCTTGAAGAAGTTCGCCAATTGTAGCGTGCAATTGGGTGATTTCAGCTTTCGAGACATTACAATTTAACTCCAAACGCCGTTTTTCTGCTGAAACACTCGCAAAAGAGTTATTTGCTTCTTCTTTCAATTTCTCTATATTTTTGATTTCATTCTGTAGATAGATGACTTCCGACTCTAATTGTTTTTTCTGAAGCGCAAAAGTGCTTAATTCTCGATTTACCGAATCTCTTTGATTACGGCGATCGCCAATTTGGTTTTGTAGTTGATTTGACTCAGTAACTAAATTCCGACGATGACTTTCTAATTGAGCAACTTCTACTGTCATACCATGTTGGATATTTTCCAGTTCTTTGATTCGTTTGACAAAAGAATCTAAAACTAATAATTCATAATTTCTACGTCGTTTATCTACGATAAATGTCGCCGTATATGTAGCAAGTATAGTTATGATGCCCGTAAAAATGGCACTATAAAAATTCCAGGTGAACACCAAAGTTAACCCAAAACTCACCCCAAAGGCAACTATACCTATAATAAATCGATTGCTGACCATAGAGTCGTGCATATTGCTTGTTTTTAGCATAATTCATTTATCAAAATATGTTGCCGCTGTATCACCATTCACATCCGGATTATCAGAACCCTGATGCAATTGTTTTGCTAATACAACTTCAATATGAGTATAAAAATTTAACTAATAAGTCAATATATCTACCTAAAAAGATTATTAAAAAAATCGGGATTAGTTGGTTCGGGAAGCTAAGCTACCTGTTATTTTTAGTTTTCATGTTGAGCAATTGTTTTTTCCGCTTTTAAAAAATCTACAAATTGTCTTGCTGTTCTTCCGGAACGTCCATTATGACGAGTTGCCCATTGCAAAGCTTGATGATTTAGTTCTTCTGTACTAATTTCAATGTGAGATATTTTTACCAGATGTTGAACAATTTGTAAATAAGCATTTTGGGAAGCAGGTTCAAAAGTTAATGTCAAACCAAAGCGATCGCTAAATGAAAGCTTTTCCTGTACGCTATCCCAAGCATTCACTTCATCGGAATCTTTGGGTTGGGGTCTGTCCGCGAAAAACTCCCGAATTAAGTGACGACGATTTGAAGTTGCGTAAACTACCACATTTTGCGATCGCGCTGTTAAACTTCCTTCTAAGACGACTTTGAATGCTTTGAAAGTGTCGTCGGAATCTTCAAAGGATAGGTCATCAACAAAGATGATAAATTTTTGTGGTTTATTCCATAAAAGCTCGACAATTTGTGGTAAGTCTTTTAATTCGGATTTTGCAACTTCTATTAAGCGTAAATTTAGGTGAGCGTATTCATTTAATAAAGCTTTTACTAAGGAAGATTTGCCACTACCGCGACTACCGTAAAGTAAAACGTGCAGCGCCAGTTGTCCTGATAATAAAAATTCCGTGTTTTTGACTAAAGCTTGTTTTTGAGATTCATAACCAACTAATTCATTTAATTTTACTGGATCGGCGTGGCGGATACCAATAAACTCACCCTGTTGCCAGCGAAAAGCTTTATACTCAGCAAAAATACCCGTACCGTAATTTCGATAAAATGCTGTTAAGTCTTCCACAGCATCACGCCAATCAGGTAAAATTCTCAATTTCTCTATTATTGGTAGTTGTTCACTCGCTTCTGTTTTCTGCTGTTCTGTATACCATACAATTGGCAATATGGGTAGACGGGCTATAGACTGCACCCATTCACTTAGACAAGCAACACTACATTCATGGAAACTTTGCAAAGCTTGTAAATCGTGTTTCGCTGCTGCAATTAAAGCCGGAGGTAAACTTTCTAATGCTAATTGGGCTTGAGTGCTGAAAGGATTATCATTTACTAAAATTTGACAAATCAAATATTCTTCCCAATTTTGATTCCTAAGTGCCAAAGTCTTGAAAAAATAGCCGTAAGCTTGAAGACAATCCCGCCCTTCAGCATTGGGATAACGTATTGTTTGTAATAAATCAAGAAATGCTTTACCTACTTCCCCTTCAAATACAGATTGGTAAAGTAACAGAGAAGCTGCTTGACGCTGGAGAAATTGAACCTGGGCAATAATTGTTTGATTATTCATGAGTTAGTTGACAGTGGACAGTTGACCTTTGATATTAAGAATTATTTCTATAAATATAAAAGATAAAAGTTTAAAGCCTCAAGTAATTCGCTGTGGAGGTATTGTGTAGAAATGTTGCGTAAGATAAAAAAAATAAATATTTCGTTAAATGTTCTCTCAGAAAGCTAAGGGTTTTACGTAGATTTTGGGCTGATTAGGATTGTTGATAGTTTGACAAGGTAATTATTAGACTACGAGTAAAGAAAAATAATTGTATTTTTCCGGAATTTAGATAAAAGCTGTTGTACTGTGTGAGTGTTAGCTGTTGTAAGAGATAATTATATTCATGTTTGTGAATCTGCTGACTGTTCAAAAAAGGAATCTTGGGAAAAGAACAGCCATTAAAAGGTTAAAGCACAAATATCTATATTCGCGGAAGTAAAAATTTGAATTAATATTAAAGATTTCACCGTGCAATGAAAGTGAAACTTGAAGCAATAGTAAAGAACTAATTGGCATTTTGGCAGGTTTTTCTCAGTAAAATCCGATATGAATAGAGAGTACTCATCCTAATTTTTTTGAGATTCTCTGAAAAACGGACTTCATTGGGGAATGCTGTCATTATTCCAGCCAAAACCAAAAAAAAGCTGATTTTAAAGGAATCTAAGGAAGTAAGACATAAATGAAATTTTCACTATCTTCTCAAAACGTTATCCAGTATCTGCAAGAAGCGGATCTGAGTAGCTCAGAAGATGGCGCAACCGCCGATGCAGATTTGCCACACAGTAGTAGCCGTAAGAATTTAAATATACTGGTTACTTTGGGTTCAAATCGCAAGCTTTTGGTTAAACAAGAACTAGCCCAAGATGTCAATGGTATCCCCCATGAATTCTTTAATGAATGGCTGTTTCACCAATTGCTTGAATCTTTTCCAGTTCTCGGCAATACAAGTGCGTTATCTCCACAATTAATACATTACGACGAGGAAAATTCAATTCTCGTGCGTAACTACCTTTGGGAATACCGAGGGCTGGAAAGCTATTACAGACAGAACTTATACTTTCCTCCAGAGTTAGCAAGTTCGATTGGCGATAGCTTAGCAGCACTGCACCGTGCCACTTTTAAACGTCAAAAGTACCGTGATTTTATGGCTACTGCTCCAGCTGGGCAGATTCGCTATCAGTATTTTAATCCGGCACAGGGCATAGATTTCCTTGAACCTGAGATTTTTGGCAAAGTCAGCACTACGGGGCTGGCGTTTTACTCTCGTTATCAGCGTGATGACATTTTAGAATCCGCGATCGCCGATTTAGCGTCTTCATTTAATCCTTGTTGTTTAACTCACAACGATTTGAAACTAGAAAACATTTTAGTACATTCTCGTTGGCAGCAGTTGGATAATCCAGAAGTTAAGTTGATTGATTGGGAAGCCTGTGCTTGGGGAGATGCTGCTTACGATTTGGGAATTCTGCTGGCGGGTTACTTGAAGATTTGGTTATCGAGTTTAGTTGTAGATTCGACTTTGGAGTTAGAGGAATCTTGGGAATTAGCGGCTATTCCGCTGGAGATTCTTCAACCTTCGATGTTGGCTTTAACTGAAGCTTATCTCAAAGCTTTCCCAATGATTTTAGAGTACCGTAAAGATTTCATCCAGTCGATTGTCAAGTTTGCCGGTTTGGGGCTGATAAATCAAATTCAGAGTCAAATTAACAACCAGCAAAACTTACATCATACTAGTTTAGTTACTTTGGAATTCGCCAAAAATATCTTAATCAGAACCTCCGAATATGTAATGGATATTTTTGGTAAATCCGAATTTCAAATTCTCAAACCTTTTCTACAATCTGCCAAAATTAATGCGGCTGAAAGGGAAAACAATTTAATTCCCCTTTATTACGAAAAAAACCGTTTGCGCGGATGTTAGTCAAATCAATTTTGGATTTTAGATTTTGGATTATCATTCTAAAATTTGTAATTTAATCGGAGGTTGCTTCGTTGAAATTTCATAGTTAACAGTAATCTATCAAAAATGGTTACTGTTAACTTTTGTTTTCTCTGAAGGGTTGCATTTATTTTTCATCATTTACTATTCATACATAAATACAGATAAAATCATCATGATAACTTATAACAAAAAATCGTTATTAAATACCTTCTTTGATATTGTTACTAAAATCAAAATAGAACCTAACTTTTGCATTATTCATTCTGATTATCAATCTTTTATTTTACCTACTTTGATGGTAGAAACACTAGAAAAAAGTTCCAAAGTATTACAAGACAAATACCTGACTTTATTACTGCGAAACTTTCTCTACGGCATTTATTACAATAATTCTTTACAAAGTGTATTAGCAGCAAATATTACTAATCCCAATTTGTTATTACATCAAGATTTAGAAAACAATTGTGTATTTGAAATCGATTGGCAATTTTACAATCGGTTACACGAACATAATCATGGTAAGGGTTATTGCGATGGTGATTGGCAAATATTACGAATTGAACCAGATGGCAGTTTGGCTGTAACTAAAGGTGGTTTGACGTTACACGTCGAAGAAAACCATTTAGAATCAAACACTTCTACCAATAGAATTGATGATTTAATTGCTATCCGATTACCAAAAAACCGTTTAAATAACGGCTTCTATTTAGCAGTGAGTAACTTAGGTCAAAAACACCAAAATGATTTATCAAATAACTTAAGCGATGATGAAAATACGAGTATATTTTTCAACTTAAATCCCCAAGGTGCCATTGCTTTAATGGACAGCATAACACAACAACTAAACATTAGGGAAATACCCTTTAGTTTTCAAGTTCCCCATCATCCTTTAGGTTGCTCCCGTTATGATTCGGGGATACTTAATTTTCAGCGTCAAGACTATCCGATTATACAAAAATTACTTAAAAATATTTACACAGAACATCAATCTTATTTTCAATTAGAAACACCGTTATTTACTAAATTTTTAGCACCAGGATTAAGTTTAGCCGAGCAACCAGTAGAAAAACCCCTTAACAAACAAAGTTTTGGTGTAAATCGTTGTCAAATTATTGCTAACGCTTTATTTACAGCATGGGAAAAAGGTATTGATTCACCATCAGAAAAAGTAGACATCATTCATCAGCATTTTGCTTGTAAATTAGTTGATTTAGAACGTCCTTATCTTAATCCAAATTCTGATGATATTTATAATTGGTAATTGGTAATGGGTAATTGGTAATCTGTAACTGTCAACTGTCAACTGTTCTCAATGTCTTTTATTTATAATCGCACAATTCGCTTTCAAGATACCGATGCTGCTGGGGTTGTCTACTTTGCGAATGTTTTGAGTATATGTCACGAAGCTTACGAAGCAGCTTTAGAATCATTAGGAATTGATATTAAGCAATTTTTTACAAATCCATCTACTGCCTTTCCCATCGTTCATGCTAATGTTGATTTCATGAGTCCGATGTATTGCGGTGATAAATTAGTTGTTAGTTTAACTCCTTCAAAAATTCGTGTTGAACAGTTTGAAATTGATTATCAAATTTATATAAATGATAAACTAGTTGCGAAAGCAATCACTCGTCATGTTTGTATTGATGCAACAAACAGAAAAAAGAAAGGATTATCAGCAGAAATCGTCAAATGTTTGGAAAAGTTACGTTAATAGCAACACACATTAATAATGTAGAGACGGGGCGTATTGCTACGTCTCCCTATATTTTAGTTTGCATTGATAATTCCGTAAAAACAGCAATTTCATAAAGCTTTTGACGATTAATTTTACCTTGAGAATTACGAGGTAATGAATCAACAGAAATCCAAAATTTAGGAATTTTATAATTAGTAAGTTTTTCCTGGATTAAAGCTTTAATATGAACATTTAAAATTGTGGAATTATTTGGCACATAAATAGCCGTTACGACTTGTCCCCAATGTGTATCGAACAAACCAATTACACACACATCAGCCACCATTCCAGTAGCTCTAATTGCCGCTTCAACTTCTGCGGGATAAACCTTTTCTCCACCAGTAATTATTTTATCGCTATTTCTTCCGACAATATTTAAATACTCTTTTTCGTCTAAAAAACCCAAATCATCTATTTGCAAATAACTTTGTATTTCACCATTCAGAGGATAGTAACCAAGAGTTAAAGACTCGGCTTGAATATTAATTTTACCAACTTGATTAGTTTTTAAAAACTCTCCTTTCTCCCCAACAATTTTTACTTTCGCGTGGGGAAGAACTTTACCACAGCCAACTTTACCTTTGAGAAAATCATCTGGTTTTAAAGTAGCAATTTGGGAAGCGGTTTCCGTCATTCCATAGGTAGGGGCTAATCTGATATGATGAAATCGAGCTTTTTCTAATAACTCATTCCAAGCTGGCGCACCTCCTAAAAGCACAGTTTTAAATTTACTCAGCCATTGAATTAAATCTGATTTTTGTAGTAAACGTTGCAACTGAGTAGGAACTAAAGATATAAAAAAATTCAAGTTATTAATTAGATGATTACTCCTATCCCAGTCTACAATGATTAATCTCTTTTTACCTCTTTCCTCTGTGTTAAAAGTGTCTCTGGGGTTTTTATTTCCGTAATCTTCTAGCAGCAAGGGAGTAATATCGAATTTTTTACTATTTTCAAGGGTTTTAAAAGCTAAAATAACTAACTTTCCACCAGTGATAAAACAGCGCATAAATTGCATTAAACCACTAACATGATATAGCGGCAATACACAAAAAGCATTGATTTTATCTACTTGAAAATACTTTTGAAATCCTTTTACCGAAGCCGTCAAAGTATCCCAGGTATGTACGGCAAATTTTATTTTACCACCAGAACCACCTGTGGGAATCATTATATGTGAAAATTGGAAATTGGGAATGGGTAATGGCGAATGGGTAATGGGTAATGGGGAATTGGTGTTAGGATTATCAATTTGTAGTGCGGGCATCTTGCCCGCTTTTTTATTAGTAGAATTATCTAAGTAGTAAGATTTTTCTAGGGAGCAAGATTTTTCTAGGGAGCAAGATTTTTCTAGGGAGCAAGCTTTTTCTAGGGAGCAAGCTTTTTCTAAGGAGTAAGAATTATCTAGGGAGTAAGATTTTTCTAAGGAGTAAGAATTATCTAAGGAGCAAGATTTTTCTAAGGAGCAAGATTTTTCTAAGGAGCAAGATTTTTCTAGGGAGTAAGAATTATTTTCTAGGGAGCAAGATGCTCCCACTACTCCCCAAATGATATCAGGTTTAATTAAATCAAATACTTGCTGCCATTCTTGTTTTCCCCAATCAGGATTGCACAGAAATACCTGACAATTTGCTTTACAAGCAGCTAAAAAACCGGCTAAAAAACGCACTGGTTCACGTTCATTTAAAATGATTTTTGGTAGAAAAGAATGTGCTTGTTTAAAATGGATTATATCTAAATCAAATGTGTTGATTAACTGGGAAAATAAATGACTATCTTCGCAAATTAAACAGTCATTATTTACAAAATATCTCAATTTTTCTTCCATAACTGTTCCCAACACACTTTCTCATCTTCGGCAAAATAATGATTAACATCAAAGCCTACTGCCCTTTTTTGATGCGATAATTCTACAGCTAATGATAATGCAGCTTCTCTTCCAATAGAAGTTTCAAAAACCGATGAAAATACAGTATCAATTTGATGAGTTGAACAAAATTGGCGTAAACGTGATGGAGAACCAATTATACCGGCTTTGATCACAAAAATTTCTCGCCAACCTTTTTGATAACAGTTTTCAAGTTGTTTAATTGTCGCTACAGATTCATCTAAAGCTATTTTTGTGCTGTAACGACGACTCAATTCCAACATTTCTGAAAACATATTTACAGAAAGTGGCTGTTCAATGAATTCGATTTCTAAATCAATATCATCGCATTTTTGTAGCCAAACCTCAGCATCGTCATAATTCAATCCTCCATTCGCATCCAATCGCAGTTTGGTAAAAGTTGGTAATTCTCGAATAAGTAACTCAAAAATAGATAATTCCTCAGTGATGGAATAAACACCGATTTTCCATTTAAAAGTATTTGTACCATTTTCCCATAGTTCTTGCCATTGATTTAAAGCAGCTTTTCCAGCAGGTAATAATCCACTAGAAATCAGATTTTGAGAAAACACACAAGCAGAATTATTTTGTATTATCATTTCTTGTGCTGATTCAAATCCAAATTGACAAGCGGGTAATTTTTCGGGAATCGAAAAAATATCTTGTTGAGTAATCTTTTGAGGTAATTGTTTGCAAAAATCAACCGCTTCTTCCAAAGTTTCTGAACCAAACCAGCTAATAGGAGAAATTTCTCCCCAACCCATTTTTCCCATTTCATCACTCAAACAAATAATAATACCATCGCGATATTCCCAAATACCATGAGCCGTATTTAAAGGAGTAACGAATTTTCGACGATAAACATGAAATTCAAATTTGTAAAAGAGTTGACAGTTGACAGTTGACAGTTGACAGTTACCCATTACCAATTACCAATTACCAATTCCCAATTACCAATTCCCAATTACCCATTACCAATTTCACAAAACAAAACCCAATCCTAATAACAAACAACACCAAAATTGTACTGCGATCGCGATGAATTTGGAGTTACTAACTTCGGAAGGTTGATTGTGATATTGTCCGACATGATTGCATAAATGTAAAGCGAAAGGAAAACTTAATAAACTTAAAAGCGTCCATAAGGGAAAAAAATCGCAAAATACAAATATCAATATCGAGACATAAATGCTGCTGGTTAACCAATTTAAAACTTGAGAACCTGTTTGAGTTCCCAAACGAACAATAGGTGAAAATTTACCTGCTGCTAAGTCTTCTTTAACTTGATGAAAGTGAGAACAAAACAATACTAAAGTTGTGGAAATACCAACGATTAACGAAGCAGCTAAACTCATCAAAGAGCAACTTTGAGTTTGACTGTAATATGCTGCTGATACTCCCAAAGGGCCAAAAGCGAAAAAACAAAGGATTTCCCCTAAACCTTGATATCCCAAACGAAAAGGAGGTCCTTGGTAAAGATATCCTAAAAAGCAACACAGTAAAATAATACCAATTACAGTCAAGTCTTTTTGCCACCAACTGATTGCTAATATTCCCAACAAACCTAGACTTAAAAAGCAATTTCCCAGCCAAAATATCAATTGTTTATTGCCTGTTAAACTCACTAAAGAATGAGGTTTATTAATGTCAATTCCCGTATCGGAATCAAAAACATCATTACTCAAATTTTCCCAGACAAGAATCAAAATTGCCGCAGCTAAAAACGTGCAAAAAACCGCTGCATGAAGCACCTTTGTTTCCGCAAAAGCAACAGCAGTTCCTACCCAAATGGGCATAATCGCAACGCTATACATTGGCGGTTTAATCGCCGCCATCCATAACTTTTTATTGGGATATAAAATCAGCTTTGTAGTCATCACTCGCAATCAATAAAATTGCCAAATTGTCTACCAACACAAAGTAGCAAGCCTATTCATCATAGCCTCTGTTTTACCAGTTATCTCTCTTTCCTACATCCCTTACCTAACAGGGCTGTATTTAGAGCCAGAGCTACTGTAAAATCTACAAACGCTCAAAGTTAAGGAGGTTTTTTACATCACCGTTGATATGTCTCCTCAGCTAGCTAGTAAAACTGCATCTGAATGTGCTACCTGTAGAAATACGACCACGATTCATGATGCTTTAGGAAGAGAACTTCAAAAAAATTTACTATTTTTAGAAATATGACAGTTTCACCATGTTCTGCCGAGTTTTCTGTATATAATAATGGACTATACCAATTTCTGACAAATAATCGAGCATCTTGCATTAAGAATAGTTACGCGCAAATAGCTAGCATTACCTTAGAGATTGACTCGGTAGATCCTTTGATTATCTTCCAGAAACTATCCAAATCTAATGAGCTTAATTTCTACTGGGAAAATCCCAGTAAAAAAGAGGCGATAGCGGCTCTTGATGCGGTAACAAAATGTCAATTTGCAGGTAAAGAACGTTTTGCTCAAGCTGAAAAATTTATCAAGGATTGTTTGAGCAAAATAGTTACTCCCTTCCCGCTAGAAGATTACCATTCGCGCAGCGTCTCCCTCCAGGGAGAAAACAAAAACCGCAGAAATGCAGAGAATACAGAGGAAAGAGATAAAGAGAGATTAGTAATTTTAGATCGGGATAGGAGTAGTTTTTGCAATACAAATCATTCTTTAAGTAAACCCCTATTTTTTTGTAGCTTTAGTTTTTTTGAAACCTGTTTTCAACAAGATTATCCTTTTTCTGCGGCTACAATCTTTTTACCAAAATGGCAAATTACTCGTAAAAATGACCGCTGTATATTAGTAGCAAATATTTTAGTGAATGCGGATTTAAATATAGAAAAAACTTTAGAATATTTGTGGCAGAAAGTTACAGCTATCAACAAATTAAAATCCCATTTTCTTAATGTAGATGATTCCAGACCCGAATTTACGAAAAAGTCGATTACTAAACCAATAAAATTCAAACAATCAGTATTATCAGCTTTAGATAGTATTCATAAAGGTCACTATAGTAAAATTGTTTTAGCGGATGCTTTAAATATTAGATCAAGTACTCCATTCGATCTATTCAAATCATTAAATAATCTCCGACAATTACATCCCAACTGCTGTATTTTTTCCACAAGTAACGGTAAAGGACAAAACTTTATCGGTGCTTCTCCAGAAACATTAATTGCGATTCGCAATCAAAAGTTAATCGCAGATGCTTTAGCTGGAAGTGCTGCTAGAGGTAAAACACCCCAAGAAGACGCGAAAAATGCCGATTGCCTACTCAACAGCGAAAAAGAAAGACACGAGCATTCCCTAGTAATTGATTTTATTACTCAAAGGTTATTCAGTCTAGGTTTATTGCCCCAAGTTTTAGCGCCTAGATTGCGACAATTGTCAAATATTCAGCATTTGTGGACACCAATTATCGCCAAAGTTCCCCCCGACGTGCATCCTTTACAAATAGTCGCTAAACTGCATCCTACACCGGCAGTAGCCGGAGTTGCACCCGATATTGCCTGTATGGAAATTCGCCGTTATGAAAGCTTCGAGAGGGGTTTATATGCTGCACCCTTGGGTTGGATAGATTCTCAAGGTAATTGTGAATTTGTCGTGGGAATTCGTTCGGCACTGATTGACAACAACACAAAATCATCTCTTCTATATGCCGGTGCCGGTATTGTACCAGGTTCCGACCCCGAAAAAGAATTTGCAGAAATCCAACTTAAATTACAAGCATTATTGAAAGCACTAACTTGAACTGATAGTAACAAGATTGATTTTCTTGATTCAAAGAAGCGAATTTTTCCCCACAAACCCTTTAAAATTAACATGGTGAGTATCTAAAATCTAAAATCCAAAATCCAAAATCCAATCATGCCTTTAATTAAAGTCCAAAGTTCTATATCTACTCCCGAAAAAGCTCAACTAGAGGGGATGTTAAAAACTTTATCCTCTAAATTAGCCAAACATACCGGAAAACCCGAATCTTATGTAATGACGGCTTTTGAAGCAGAAGTGCCGATGACATTCGCTGGTACTTCTGAACCCGCTTGTTATATTGAAATTAAAAGCGTCGGTACGATGAAGCCCGAACAAACACAATCCATGAGTCAGGACTTTTGTCAAGAAATTAATCAAACCCTTGGTGTACCGACAAATCGTATTTATATCGAATTTGCTGATGCTAAAGGTGCCATGTGGGGCTGGAATGGTAGTACTTTTGGTTAATTTTTGGCGTTTTGATGTAGAGATGTAGCAGTGCTACGTCTCCCAAAAATTTTGCCTGTATCGTTAATTTATCGACACACCCGCTCGCTAAAATATAATTAAAATTAAATCTTCTTGGATTATTGCGATTAAAAGTTATCCATAATGGCTAAAGATGTTTTCCATCGGCAGGTTAAAAATGCCTTAATCAAAGACGGATGGAAGATTACTCATGATCCGCTTACTTAGCTGTTCCTGTTGAGACTTATCGGGATTTTTTTCAGCTTTCTTTTATCCAACGCGCTTTGAAACGTTATCAAGTGAAGCTAATAATTTACAATCCTAAATTGGAGAATATTGAGCAATGGATAAATTAGAACAATATCGAGAATTTGTCAAAACTATTTTAACAGAACACGCTCAAATAAGCACTACCACTGATACAGTAAAGGCAGAGCTAATATTTGATCAAGAAAATGACCATTATCAACTAGCTTATGTAGGTTGGCAAGGAGATAAACGGGTATTTGGTCCTGTAATGCACTTTGATATTCAAGATGGTAAAATCTGGATTCAATATAACGGTACCGAAGATTCTGTTGCCGAAAAGCTGGTTGAAATGGGTGTACCGATTTCAGATATAGTTATCGGTTTTCATTCTTCTTTTAAACGCCAATTTAACCGTTATGCGGTTGGTTAAATATTACGATTTGAAAAACCTTGCTGGATTATTTATTTATTTATTTATTTATTTATTTATATTTATTTATTTAAATAATAATTAAACTTGTAAAACCTTTATTTTCCCTTGAAAAAGCGCAAACAGCGCAACTACTAACCTTTAACAATTAGATATTTAATGATATTAATTTGTTAATTAAAACGTCAGATACTCTACCATAAAGATTCAATGACTTTTTAGCGATCGCAATTCCACTATGTCTGTTAATTCTGTAGTTTCTTCATCTAAACCCCCTGTTCCTCAGATCCAAAAAATTCCGATCCCTCCTTTGTTAGGAGCATCTTTATCAGAACTAACCGATTGGGTGCAGCAACAAGAACAACCAGCCTACAGAGGAAAACAGTTGCATCAGTGGATATACCAAAGAGGCGCTCGTTCGTTGACTGATATTACTGTATTTTCCAAACAGTGGCGGGAATCTGTCGCAGAAATCCCAATAGGGCGTTCGATTTTGCATCACCGTTCTACGGCTGCCGACGGTACCGTAAAATATCTTTTACAACTAACTGATGGAGAGATTGTAGAAACTGTTGGGATTCCCACTTTTAAAAAATGGGGGAAAAATAATCGACAAGCAGACAATTCAGAAGATTTAGAACGGTTAACGGTTTGCGTTTCTACTCAAGTCGGTTGTCCGATGGCTTGCGATTTCTGTGCTACTGGTAAAGGAGTCTACAAGCGCAATCTAGCTCGTCACGAAATTGTAGATCAAGTTTTAACTGTACAGGAAGACTTTGGACACCGAGTTACTCATATCGTGTTTATGGGTATGGGTGAACCTTTATTAAATGTTGAGAATACTTTAAGCTCGATTCAATGCCTTAATAAAGATGTGGGAATCGGACAACGTAACTTAACGCTTTCTACGGTGGGTATTCCTGGACGTATTCGTCACCTTGCGAAACATCGTCTCCAAATCACTCTTGCTGTAAGTCTCCACGCACCCAATCAAGAATTGCGAGAAGACATTATTCCCAGCGCTCATAAATATCAAATTGAAGAGTTACTTGCGGAATGTCGCGATTATGTAGAAATGACCGGACGACGTGTATCTTTTGAGTATATTCTGCTTGCTGGTGTAAACGATCTTCCAGAACACGCTCACCAGCTATCACGACAATTACGCGGTTTTCAAAGTCACGTAAATTTGATACCTTATAATCCCATCCCAGAAGCAGACTATAAGCGTCCCACCTACGAGCGCATTCAAGCTTTTGTACAAGCTTTAGAAAAGCATCATATTGCCCACAGCGTTCGTTACTCCCGTGGTTTAGAAGCAGACGCTGCTTGTGGACAATTACGTGCAAATCAAAAATAAGATTGGGAGAGAGTTGACAGTTGACACGGAGAAATTGATACTTATCGTAACTCCTAACTCCCGTACAGACGTAGCAATGCTACGTCTCTACAACTCCTAACAATGCCCTTTTTTTACTTATTTGCGTAAATACCGGGTGCATATGCTTCAATGACTCTTCCGGTACGGGTACAGTTAATCATTAAATAATCGCAATTTGCACATTGAGTCCGACATATTTGGCTTTCAGAAATATGATGTCTTTCGCATTTGCTCCCACAGTTAGGACAACAAACTTTCTGTATTGTGATCATTTTTAAACCTCTTTTTGTAATATTTTGGATAAATTGGTGTTGTTTTCGGTTGCTGATTTTTCAGATGCTGCATTCAAATTTATTTTATAGATATGACATAGAATTTATTTTGAGACCTGTACGGTAAATCAAGATTTATATCTATTTTCGATTATCTTATGATTGAGACCGTCCGCCATCCAACCTTAGATACAAAAGTCATCGAGTGAAAACGATTTATATCTTTCTTTTGAGTGATCCTTGCTTGTCATCCTTTGAGACCGTCTAATTTATTCTCATCCCAGAATAACCTAATTACATTTCTAATCGGTAAAAACATTATTATTTTTTAAGCAAGTTTAATTTACAACATTTTTACAGTTAAAATAACAAAATATAAAGATCAGGTCTCGAATAATTTGGGGCTAAAAATCGTCATATATATGAAAACTGAGCAAAATTGAGAAAATATTCCCAAATTTCAATCTGCAACAGATTTATCTGATTTGTTAATCTAGTGGTAGGTAATGGGTAATGGATAATAGATAATGGGTAATTGGTAGCTGATTTGTTCAGTTATAAGTTGCCCATGATTTTTTTTATTGGTTTAAATGTTGGGTAATTCGCAAAACCAACCGGGAATCAAATTTCCGGATCTTAAGCACAAATCCGATAAATAGGACTTAAAAAATCAATCAAAACATCTATGTTAAGTATCCATCTTTCATCAATGACATAGACTACTACGATATGTTCTTGAAAAATTGAAATTCTCCCCAAATAATCGATTTCTCCCCTACAAGTACATAAATTTTGCGTCAACTTACATTTCATCTTCGACCAATTTTTGAATATACTTTTGCACAAGAGGAACTTGAAAACTAATACGGATTGTTTGCGAACCATTAACAACAATCGATTCTCTTTGTAAAATTTCTTTACGAATTAACGAACGCACTATCATTTTATCTGTTTTATCTTTTAATTGAGGTTGTTCACCTTCAACTAAACGATAAAGTAAATTTAGTTCATCATTGGTAAAACTTTTTCGTAATTCCCGAAAATACTGATCGGCTCGTTTAAGCACTATAGGAATCACCCGTTCAATATCTGCTTGAGAGATTTTTGATTTGTCTGTATTTCTTTGATTTTCTCTAATATCGCGGTTAATAATTTCCACTAATTCATGACACATTAGCTGGACAAAAAAGGGCTGACAATGAGTGAGATAAATAATATTTTCTACAGCAGCATCTTCATAAATATCATCAGCAAAATCTTCTATGGGGTGTAATATTAATTCGCGAGCTTCTGACTTGCTTAAATATGTAATTAGAAAAGCATGAGTACTAATTAAATAATCGCTCCAGTAATCAGGAAGTTCTTCTAAATGATGGGAACCACTGAACAATAAAATCCAATTTGAACGATGTTGTAGAATGTGACGGAAAAAATTTAGCGGAGCTCGACTATTTGTTGTTTCGATAACTTCCTTTAGCCGTTCATATTCATCTAGACATAAGAGAAATCGCTTTTGAGGGAAAGTTGTTTCTATATCTGCCAACCAGTGCTGCAATGCGATAAATGGATCTTTTTCCAGCTTTTCTTGATTAGGAACAGGTAAGGTTAAAGGTAGGGGTAATCGCCTTGCAGCTTCAGTCATTTGACGTACCAAATCTTCTGCAAAACCTGTTAAAGTTATTGCCTGTGCAGTTCCTTGTATATCTACTAATAAAGGTACTAAATCTGCTCCGATTCTATAAGGTAAGTATTTTAAAACCGAGGTTTTACCGCTACGTCGCCCACCATATAATAATAATACCGGAGCATCGACTTCAAGTGCCGAAGTTTGAATTGCGCGAAATAAATCAATCCGTCCTTTGAAGCGTTGCTTTGCTGTGTTGGGTTCTAAAGCATTTCCGGCTATGTAAACTTGTCGGACTTCTTTAGATTCTAGCGCACGCTCTCTCAATGTCTTTTGGGCTGTCAACAAAATTGTTTTCCAATTTTGAGTAATACTTGCCACATTAGTAGCCATCTGAGGATTGTTAATCGAAGAAATACTATTTAAAAGTGATTCTAATGCAGCAATTGGTTTCTCTAAAAATTTGTATTGAAGATAAGGTGAAGTTTCTTTATATGATTTGCGGACATCTTGACTAATATCAAGTAAGCGACGAATTACCCAATCAATTTCTTTGGAAAAATCAGAAGGAATCCAATTTAATTGATTTATTACTTCTGCAATATCCCGTAAAGTTTTACATTTATTGAGATAATCTAAAGCAATCTGTATAATTGCTTTGTTCGCTGTTTTTTGTTGGTTTGTAGAAGTAATTAAATATTTAATCATGTCATTAGTCATAAGTGGTTCTTCTTTGTGAGCTTTGACAATTATTCGCACCATAAAAGGTAAAGGCAAAATAATTCGTTCATTGTTGCAAGGTGGAAAAAATCTTAGTAAAGGTGCTGTTTTTCCTAATCCTAATTCAGAAAAAATATATATACCAGTTATCCATAGCAATTCTATTAACCACCAAAATACTGGGATTAAAATAAAAAATATGGCGATCGCGATCGCCCAGTTATGATTATTATCATTAAACAAGCCAGGTACTACACCCAAAGCGACACCAGCTGTAACCCCAACAGCTACACCTGAAGCCACACCAGACGCTAAAAGCCAAGCTAATCGCCAAAATAAAGTCCCAGCCAGAACCACAGCTGTCTGTGGTGAGCCTACAAATAAAAACCCTAAAAGTATAATCCATGCAATAATCCAGGCAACACCCCAACGGATTCCCAAAGAAACACCCCAAGCCACTCCCAACCAAATTCCTAATGCTAAATATCCAGTTGATTTCAGCAACAATATTAAATATTCAGATTGTTTCAAGTCATCAATTAGGGGATTTAATAAATTTGCTTCTTTTGGTATCAAAATACTAATAAAAGCGACTACAAAACAAATCCAAAAAGACCACTCGAATAACTTTTCTAAGTTTTTATTTCCACCCCTAGCCAGCCACAAACCAATCCACCAACCAGGTATAAACAGGAAGCTTTTTGGCAATATATCTATGTTGACTCTGGTGTAAATTAACCCTGCCAGTAATACGATTAAAGTGGGTACAATGGCAGTTATCCACCAAACCTGTTGTGCATAACGATGCAAACGAGGATTGCTGTGGAATTCAGCTTTCATTACAAATGGATTATCTATGGGTTCTAATTGCGGATGAATATCTCGCAACCATTTTGCAAAAGTATAAGGTTTAAAATAAGCTAAGTACAAAATACGAACACATTCACCGACATATCTCCACAACTGAGGAAAGGAAATTGGTTTGGTCATGGCTATTATTCTATACCTAGAACTTTTTTGAAAATCTCAATAAATTCATCCAATCCGATTACTTTGAATACAACAAGAATTACCGCTAGAATTATCACCATACCAATCACACTTTTAGCGGAATTTTCCACAAAGTTTGCAAATACTCCAATAAAATGTGTAAGTTTCCATAGCCATTTTGGTAAGCTATGCCATCGAGATAGTTTTAATTCTGAACTATACTTAGAAACCTGATTTTTAAGCTGTCTTTTCGCCCATTCAATATCTCTTCCAGCTTGACGTGCTTCATATAAATAATAGCCAGCAAGTTGGAGAAAATAAGGATGACGCTTACCCCATTGCTGTGCAAAATTTTGTTCTTGTTCTGTTAATGCAGGTTTTTTTGATTGAGAATTTACTGGTAAACGAGTCAGTTTAATCGCTTCGTCTGTAGTTAATTCTTCTAATTTAATTACGTGTCCAACATTAAAAAAACTTGACACTAATCGCTGTTCTTTACCATGAACGTCAAGTTCTTTACATGAAGCTATAACCAGCATCAAAGCGCTATCATCCATCAAAGAGCGCAAACTATCATAAAAACCGTTATCAAATTCTCTTCTATTGGCAAAAAGACTTTCAAAATCATCTAAACACAAAACTGGTAACAAACCTTGTCTCTTAAACTCTTTAATCCCTTGGGAAAATGCTACACGGTCAAGAGGTGTTTTTTGCAATAATGCCACTAATTTAGGCTGTATCTGCACACTAGGACAACTCAATAACTCCTGTGCGATTGCTTGATAAAAATTGTTTTCTTTCTGACAATTGGCATTTTTGAGTGATAGATAAATAACCACATAATTTTGTGGTTGCGAGATTCGCTGTTCCCAAGTTAGAAAGAAATAATACAGCAGTGAAGATTTTCCAATCTGATGTGAGCCAACAACATTTAAGCTTGTTGGCTGCGAAGCACCCATTCTACTTACAATAGCCCGTAATTCCTGCTCACGTCCCACAAACAGATCGGGGTTTTGCAACGTCGGACCTGCAACAAAGGGGTTGGAATGATTCATCCTAAGTTGTATTAGTAACTTTTAAGACTGACTATAATTTTTCTACTTAGAAAAATTTGCTAATCAAATCACAAACCTCGTATTTGTTGTTAGAAAAAGTCTCAATTCCCACAAAAATAAACTCAATTACTACACAACTAATTAAAAAAAGCTTTTGAAGGGTTACAAGCAAAAGTAAAAATACTCTAAAATATTGCTTTATAATTGCAATAATTGATTATGATGTAAAATTTATCAATAATAATCTCAATAATAATTAATTATGTTGTAATGTGATACAAAATTCTGCATTGTTGGTTCAATATTGTATAGCATTTGTTGGCTATATAACTATTTCTGCTCTGCAAAATCTCAATCATCTTCAAACTTTATACTATTGGTCAAATTGTTGTAATCCGAGCTAAAAACTTACATGAGTTCTCAGGAAACTGATGCAAAAAGCGTTGCGTCATCAAAATTATGGCGTAGCTTACGAGAAAATCTGATTCTAATAACCATCGCCTTGGTATTAGCATTCTTGATTCGGACTTTTATCGCCGAACCCCGCTACATCCCTTCAGATTCGATGCTACCAACTTTACATACAGGCGATAGACTGGTTGTTGAAAAAATTTCCTATAGATTTAATTCTCCCAAATTTGGGGATATCATAGTTTTTCAACCACCCCCAGAATTACAGCGTCGTGGATATCCCGAAGATCAAGCTTTTATTAAGCGTGTAATTGGTACTCCCGGAGATACCCTACAAATTGATGACGGTAAGGTTTATGTTAATGCTAAACAATTAGAAGAAGACTATATAAAAGAACCACCCTCCCAACCTTTTCCCCTCATACAAGTTCCTCCGAATCAATATTTTATGATGGGTGATAATCGTAACGATAGTAACGACTCTCGCTATTGGGGCTTTTTACCCAAAGAAAATATGATTGGTAAGGCAACTTTTCGCTTTTGGCCTCTTGATAGAATTGGGTTTATCTAAGTAAGGAATAGGGAATAGGGAATAGGGAATAGTTTTATTCTTATTTTTTCTGACAAACCTCTATAAGTCGGGTTTTTCACATCAAAAAATTGAGATAAAAACCCGACTTTTCAAACTCGTGATTCGATTTAAAACCGCAAATAATACATCAACTGAGCGAGTGTTTCACCAGATAAATTCAACCGCTTCTGAAAATCAACTATATTGCGATAGAGTCCAAACTGATTCCGATTATCTATTACTGCTTGTGCTAAAGAAGAATCGATAAAAGGTACTTTTAATAAATTGTCAACTGTTGCGGTATTAGGATTTACAACATAGGTAATAGTATCTAACGATTCGTCATCATAATAACCAAAAATTAAAATCGTCTCTAAAGGTTTTAACCGCTGTGCCGGTAAACTCAAAGCCGCCGCAATATCTTCTACACAGTAAAATTTAACACCTGTCTGTGCGAGTTGTACAAGCGTTCGCGCTTGATGGATAGACAAACCCGGTAAGCGCAACCAATCATCAACAGTAGCTTGATTCGCGTCAATCCGGATACCAAGCTGAACCGCGATCGCAATTTCTTCCCCCGATTTTAATCGATAATAAGGGTCATTAAGCAGTTGCTGACGCAGTTTTTGCAGCTTGGGATTAAATCGGGGTAGCCAGTTGGGGTTCATGGAATGGGGATGGGGGGATGGGGGGATGGGGGGAGAATAATTATTAACTGCTCACTCCTAACTCATAACTCCTAACTCCGGTTGGTTATTCATTATCTAAAAGTTGACGACGTTTTTGTTCAAATTCATACTCGGAAATTAATCCATCCTGACGTAAAGCATCCAATTCCCGTAAAGCTTCTGCTAACGCTAAGGCTCCTGAAGCTTTGTTAGTAAAAATTGATTTTGTTGACTTACCTCCATTGAAATTACGGTCAAAAGTTTCTTCATCTTGTGCTAAATACCACACAGCCTCAATCGCGCAAGCTACTTTGGGTATTGGTGTCCAAGAAAGCAAAACATAAAGCAATCCCCATAACGGCTGTCCTAAATAAAATTTATGTAAGCCGGAGATTGTGAGGGCACCCGATAAAGCTAAAATTGCAGCGATACTTCGGCTTTTGTTTTTGGTAAACATATTCCTAAATTATCTATCATTACCAAATTAAATTACACAGCCGGTTCTTGGTTAGATAAACCAAGACAGTTATATTAACAAAATATCCGGCTTAATTGAGCATTTTAAATTTCCTTGATTTTTTGGAAATGATTAATTAATTATTTATTTATTTTTATTTATCTAAATTTAAAAAAGAAATCGCTTTTGATAAATTAAATTTTTCACTAACTGCAATATCGGCGATTATTTGGAATTCCCATGTAAAAATCAATACAGGATAGCTCTGTAATATTATTCTTAACAAGATATACTACTATTTCCGATCAAAAGACATTTATTTTTCACGATAAAATAGAGTTAAGCACAAAAATATTTTTTTTCATAGCTGATATAGACTCAGTTTAAGGGAACTCAAACATTGTTAACTGACTTGTAAAGAATCTAAGTAGATAACTTGATATCTAACTTCAGCTTATTCCCGCTTATTAGTTGCGTAGATTAGAATAAAAAAAGTAACAATATATTAAATTTCAGTACTCATTTAGATACAAGTAACATGGGATTCTTTGACTCCGACATAGTTCAACAAGAAGCGAAAAAGCTATTTGAAGATTATCAAGCGTTAATTCAGCTTGGTAATAATTACGGTAAATTTGACCGTGAAGGCAAAAAACTTTTTATCAGTCAGATGGAAGCAATGATGGAGCGCTATCGAGTATTTATGAAGCGCTTCGAGCTATCTGAAGATTTTATGGCACAAATGACGATTGAACAACTCAAAACTCAATTAAATCAATTTGGGGTAACTCCTCAACAAATGTTCGATCAAATGAATTTGACTTTGGAACGGATGAAAGCTGATCTAGAAAGAAACCCTTAGTCAAGTTATGAATTAGGAGTTATGAGTTAAGAATTAAGAGTTAAAAGTTTCCTTGAGATAAAGGCTATGCTTCTAACTCCTGAATTTTATCAAACCTATACTATGCAAAAACTTATTTTGCCTTGGGACGAGGAAATTGTGAAGGTGGTTTAAAATTCTGAGACGGTACATCTTTGAGCGCCCGCACCATAAAATCGCGCCAAATCGGTGCTACGTCAGTACCACCTGTTGCACCTCTAGACAAGGTTCTGTTGTCGTCTCTACCAACCCAAACAGCGGTGGTTAATTGCGGTACTGTACCTACAAACCAGATGTCTTTTTCTGAAGATGTGGTTCCCGTTTTACCTGCCGCCGGACGACCGATAGCAGCATTTTTACCCGTACCGTCAGTAATTACACTTTGAAGAGCGCTGATTGTGGCAGCAGCAGCCCATGGATCTAAAACTAGTTTGGGTTTAGGTGTATTGTCTAGCAATACATTGCCGCTACTATCGGTAATGCGGGCAATTACTGTACTTGGTGATTGCCAACCATAATTAGCAAAAGTCGCATAAGCTGAAGCCATTTCTAATGGTGTCATTCCAATCGCACCCAGAGGCAGAGAAGTTACGGGTTCCATTGGACTCATAATACCCAAAGTCCGGCTAGTTTCAACTACCTTATTCATCCCGATTGCTTTACCAATCTTGATCACCGGAATGTTACGAGACAACTTGAGAGCGTGACGAATTGACATTGCACCGCCAAAACTGTTGTCATAGTTACGCGGACTATACCAACCGCTACCGTCTCGATAGCTGACTGGAGTATCATACACAATTGTATCCGGCGTATATTTTCCAGTGGCAAATGCAGTATAGAAAACAAACGGTTTAAAAGCGGAACCAGGCTGTCTTTGAGCTTGGGTAGCACGGTTGAATTCGCTTTTTTTAGAATCTACACCACCAACTAATGCTTTAACGAAATGAGTGCGGGGATCTACAGCTACCAAGGCAATTTCGTTTTTATATAAACCACGACTCAACAATCTAGAATGCCATGTTTTAACAACATTCTCTGCCATTTGTTGGAAATTGATATCAACGGTAGTTTGTACCCGCATACCACCTTTAAGCAATGCATCCCGACCAAATTTTTTGGCTAACTCTCGCGAAACTTCGTTTGTAATGTAAGGTAAAGCGCTACCTTGGAAAGACTTAATTTTACCTAACTTAATTTCTTCGTTAAGTGCGTCATCGTGTTCTTTTTGGTCAATCCAGCCCAAAAACAGCATTCGTCCTAAAACGACTTTCTGCTGATATTTTGCCTTTTTGATGTCAATGAATGGGCTGTATTGCTCTGGTGCTTGGATTAATCCAGCCATCATTGCCGCTTCAGCCAAAGTTAATTGACCTGCTGATTTGTTAAAGTAACTACGTGCGGCAGTTTGGACACCGTAATTGTTATGACCCCAATACACTTGATTGAGGTACATTTCTAAAATATCGTTTTTGGAAAGAATTTGTTCTAAACGAATTGCTAATACAGCTTCAGCTAACTTACGAGTGTATTCCCGTCGTTGGTTAAGAAACAGGTTTTTCACCAACTGCATGGTGATAGTTGAAGCACCTTGGCTAACTCCACCAGATGTATAGTTCGTGACAATGGCACGTCCTATACCTTTAGGGTTTATGCCATGGTGGTAATAAAAATCGCTGTCTTCACTCGCTAGTACGGCTCGTTTTAGTTCCGGAGATATTTTATCCGCAGTTACAACTTCGCGGTTAGCTTCTCCGTGTAAACTCGCAAGTAGTTTCCCTTTAATGTCATAAATGTAAGTTGTTTCTGAAGGAAAGAAGTTACGTAGCTGTCTGACATCTGGTAAATTACGGAAACTAATTGCTAAGCCGACTAATCCTCCGGCTACAATGGAGCTTGTCAACATAGTGGCAGCTAACAAAGTTCCACCAGCTACTTGACCGATTCCTTTGATAAAATCAAAGCCTGACGAAACCTGAGCCTTGGGCTGCTTTTTTTCAAAAGTCCTAGATGACACGGCTATCTCACTTCCTCGTTTATAAATAATAATTCTAATTAATAAAGGCAGGGCAGTTGTTTTTTTGTAGTTGTTTTTTGTAGTTGTTTTTTTGTAATTATATAAGGACGGTTAGATCAGCCATCAGAGATCAGCCATAACATAAGATTATTTAAGAGCGATCGCCATCAAGTCAACACTATAAGCAACAAAACAAAATTAGGAGTATGGAGCAAAATTTTGATTGGCTACATCGGGGTACTGTAGAAATTTTTCCACAGGGGGATGATTCTGATCAAGAATCCACGAGTCTGGAAAAGTTGTTGACAACAGCAAGTAAACCTTTAAGAGTTAAATTTGGCATCGATCCAACAGGTGCGGATATTCACCTTGGTCATAGTATACCAATGCGGAAACTCAGAGCTTTCCAAGATAATGGTCATACAGCAGTACTGATTATTGGTGATTTTACCGCTAGAATTGGCGATCCATCAGGTAAATCAGAAACACGTCGTCAACTTACACAAGCAGAAGTCGAGCAAAATGCTAAAAGTTATTTAGACCAAGTTCGACCGATTTTGGATTTTGACACTCCAGGTAGACTAGAAGTACGTTATAACTCAGAATGGCTCGAAAAATTGGATTTGGGGCAAATTTTAGAGTTACTTTCTACAATGACTGTAGGACAAATGTTAGCAAAGGAAGGCTTTGCCGAACGCTATAAAAAAGAGAATCCGATTTTTATTCATGAGTTCCTGTATCCATTAATGCAAGGTTACGATTCGGTTGCTGTATCTTCAGATGTTGAATTAGGAGCAACTGACCAAAAGTTTAACATTGCTGTCGGGCGAGATTTGCAACGTCACTTCGATCAAAAGCCACAATTTGGGCTGTTGTTACCAATTTTAGTTGGTACCGATGGCGTTCAAAAAATGTCTAAATCCCTGAATAACTATATAGCCGTTAAAGAACATCCTTCTCAAAAGTATCAAAAGTTACAGGGAGTCCCTGACGAACTCCTATCTCAATATTTTGAACTACTTACAGAGCTACCTTTGGACAATCTGCCAGAAAATCCTCGCGATCGCCAAAAGTTATTAGCCAAAGAAGTAGTTACTCAGTATCACGGAGAACAAGCGGCGAAAGAAGCAGAACTAGCTGCAACATCTGGGGGTAAAACAGGAGAAGTTCCAGAATATTCCTTAGCTCAAGTTGAATTCCCCGCAAAACTATTCTATCTTCTCAATCTTAGCGGTTTATGTAAAAGCAGTGGCGAAGGCAGAAGAAAAATTCAAGAAGGTGGTGTGCGTTTAGACGGTGAAAAGGTGACTGATACTGATATAACCTTTGATAATTCAACCGAATTGCAAGGTAAAGTTTTGCAACTTGGTAAAAATAAGTTTGTCAAATTAATTTAGTTAGTGGTTAGTGGTTGGTTGTTGGTGGTTTATACAATAATTACCAATTACCAATTCCTGAACACGGATTGAAACGGATGGAAGGGATTTCACTGATTTAATTACTCTGTTAACAGTTAACAATTACTCATTCCTAACTAACAATTAAAAAGGATTACACTGATTTTATTGCCAATTACCAATTACCGATTCACAATTACCCAATGCAAAAAATCATAGTCCCTCTAGATGTAGGGGATGAATCAAGTGCGATCGCGCTTATAGAAAAGTTATCTGAAGTTACTTTTTTTAAAGTTGGTTTGGAATTGTTTACCAGTTGCGGACCAAAAATTTTGGAAGCGTTAAAATCTCGTCAAAAAAGAATTTTTTTGGATTTAAAGTTTCATGATATTCCTAATACTGTAAAAGGTGCTTGTCTTAGTGCGGCTCGTTATGGTGTAGATTTACTGACAATTCATGCTAGTGCTGGTAAAGATGCGCTGCAAGCGGCTAGGGAAGGTTTAACGGAAGGTGCAGCACAAGCGGGAGTAGAACCACCAAAATTGATTGCGATTACTTTGCTGACTAGTATTTCTTCCAAACAATTGGCATTTGACTTAAAAGTTCCTTTAGAATTACCAGAATACACTTTACAAATGGGGCTTTTGGCTAAAGAATCGGGGTTAGATGGGGCTGTATGTTCACCCCAAGAAGCAGCAAAATTACGAGATGTTTGTGGGAATGATTTTTTGTTAGTTTGTCCGGGGGTACGTCCAAGCTGGGCGGAGAAGGGCGACCAAAAACGAACTTTTACCCCAGCAGAAGCTTTACAAGCAGGTGCCGATTATTTGGTGATTGGTAGACCTATTACTGCTGCCGAGGAACCTGCACTGGCTTGGCAGAAAATTTGTGAGGAGTTAGGAGTTAGGAGTTAGGAATTACCAATTCCCTATTCCCTATTCCCTATTCCCTATTTCCTATTCCCTATTTCCTATTCCCTATTCCCTATTCAATGTAATGATTCAAAAGAAAAATTATTATTTATTGCTTGTATTTAGCTTTTGGATTTTGATCTCTAATCTATTTAATTATTCTGCATTAGCAGCGAGTTCGATTATTATTCCTTTGCCTATAGAAGATTACGAAAAAAAAAACCGCAGAGACGCAGAGAACGCGGAGGAAGGAGGTAAGGAGAGATGGGTCATTTTAGACGGAGATAGGGATAATAATACTAAGGAGAAATCATTTTGTTCTAATCAAGATTTATCTGTATTAACTACTAAACTATTGCGGGATTTACCGGCTTATTTTAACCGTGCTACTCAACGCGCTCGCCGTTTGGATAGGTCTGTACAGGTTTATAGTTATATGTTAGTGGCGGGGAAACCAGATTTTACTCCGTTACCTTTGAAAAGTTGGACTGATGAAGCTGATAAATCAGTGAATGGGACGAAAGGAGTTGAACAAGTATTTTTTACAACTTTAGAACGCCAGTATGTAAAAGGAAAAGCCGTACAATTACAACAATTTCACTGGCTATTTTTGACAAAAACCGAAAGTGGTTGGCAAATGGCAATGATGTATTCTCAAACTGGTGGTTATCCTAAACAAAAACCACCAACACCACCAAGAGAAAGTAGCGATAGTGCTGTAGCGCAAGGAATTCAAACTTGGTTACGGGATTGTCGAGCAGTCAACAGGGAGTAGGGAAGAGTAAGCACTTAAGAGTCCACTGTCAACTGTCCACTGCTACAAAAACTGAGCTAAACTGGATTATCTCAGCTTTGGGTCTCTCGCTGACTTTGATTATGTCAGGATTGCAACGAAGAAAGGTAAATAATTCAAGTTGATCTCCTCCCATACAGGGGATTTTTGTTTTTGAGGTAGTGAAAATCGATGAATCGAGTTGATTTAGCGTTCGCACCAGCGTTACAACAGTCCGAATTAATCCGTCGTAAGGAAGTATCACCGCTGGAGTTGGTGGAATTATACTTAGAACGCATTCAACAGTTTAATCCTAAGTTAGGAAGTTATTTTACTGTTACAGCAGAACAGGCGATTGAGGATGCTAAAGTTAAAACCGAAATACTGGCTCAAAACCAGGAATTGCCATTATTTTTCGGGGTACCAATTTCTATTAAAGACTTGAATCCGGTTGCTGGTATTCCCTGTAGTTTCGGGAATGCAGCATTGCTTAATAATGTACCCGATTTTGATGATGGTGTAGTTGTCAAAATTAAACAAGCCGGATTTATTATTTTAGGTAAAACGGCGAGTTCGGAGTTAGGTTCTTTTCCTTACACTGAAGCTACGGGTTTTCCCCCGACTCGAAATCCTTGGAATTTAGAATATACTTCTGGAGGTTCCAGCGGTGGCGCTGCATCAGCACTGGCTGCGGGGTTGTGTGCTATCGCTCAAGGTTCCGATGGTGGCGGCTCAATTCGCGGACCTGCGGCTTGTTGCGGATTAGTTGGTATCAAACCATCTAGGGGAAGAGTTACTCACGCACCAGTTGGCGATCGCCTGAACGGAATTGCCACAAATGGACCAATTGCCAGAACTGTAGCCGATGCCGCAGCTTTATTAGATGCCATGTCTGGCTATGTTACAGGAGACTCTTACTGGCTACCAGACCCCCATCAACCATTTTTAGCTGCTTGTCAAGAAAAAGTAAATAATCTTCACATTGCTTTTTGTACGAGTATTCCTCCATTAGGAAAAGCAGACGCTAACTGTCATCAAGGGGTAATGCAAACAGTTAAATTATTAGAAGAATTCGGTCATACAGTAGAAGAAAAATGTCCTGACATGAGTGGTTTAATAGAACCATTTCAGATAGTTTGGCAAAGTAACGTAGCTGCTTGTGGAGTTCCCGCAGAAATTTTACAACCTTTAAATCGCTGGTTATTATCAAGAAGTTGTTCTGCTGGTGAATACCTACGATCAGTTTACCAAATGCAGATTGTAGCGCGAAAAATCGTCATGTTTTTCGACACTATAGACGTATTAGTAATGCCAGTTTATCTACATTCACCCATCCGCGTTGGTGAATGGGGTGCGTTGAGTCCCGAAGAAACATTTGATAATATAGTTCGTTGGATTGCACCTTGTCCCGTTGCCAACGCTACCGGGCAACCAGCCATATCGCTTCCTGTTGGCTTTGACGACAAAGGTTTGCCCATAGGGGTACAGTTAATCGGAAAACCCACCGCAGAAGCAACTATTATTAGCCTAGCAGCGCAATTAGAAACCGCAAACCCATTATACAAAATTCGTCCGAGCAATTACCACTAATAGTTAGTACCACCGGAGTTAGGAGTTAATTAAGAATTATCTTCTCTCCATCCCCTTGTCTCCTTGTCCCCTTGTCACCCTTTACACGGTTCCCCTTGCGGAGTTGCATCGGGGTAAAAAGTAATAATTCCCTGATTCTTTCTGACAAAAACTGTAGGGAAAATTTTTCCTGTATTCTTATCTAATTGTTGATATATACAAGCACCTTCAGTATTTCCTTGCTGTTTAAATACTTTAGTTACATCTACTAAAAGTTCTTCGGCATTAGTTAAATAACCATAACCTTTAATTTGATCTCTTACAGTACGATTGGGTTGTTTGATAATTACACCCATCGTATAAATTACTCCTGGAACAACTTCTTGTCTTCCGGGATTTACTGGAAGTCTTCCACCAATTTTTTGCTCTTGTAATTGTAAATATCTACCGTAAAAATGCAATCCACCGATATCATTTTCGTTATATATTTCACCACAGAATATATGTTCAAATCCTTTGTTTTTGAACCAAATCTTGGTTAAATCTTGTAAAAAATCTAACTTACTCTTACGATTCGGACGCAATTCACCGTTAGTAGCTTGTTGAATATTTGCTAATACTTTTGGATGATTCGATAAAAGCTGTTGAAACTGACTGGGCTGAACTCGTGTACCTATAGAACCGCAAGTTTTAAGTACTGCTTTATCAAAAGAATTTAGCTGGGGTGCTGGTGGTGTAATATCTAACTTCGCTCCCGGTGGATAGTTTACTGGAACGGGATTATCTTGATTATCAAAAAAAGGTAAAAGTCCTCTA
Source organism: Rivularia sp. T60_A2020_040 (assembly GCA_015272215.1). Lineage (GTDB taxonomy): Bacteria > Cyanobacteriota > Cyanobacteriia > Cyanobacteriales > Nostocaceae > Rivularia. The sequence continues at coordinate 39,197 of JACYMD010000058.1, forward strand.
TCTTGCTGCTGTGCGTTCACTGGGTTGTTTAATCCCATTGACGACATTAATACTAAAGCACTTAATCCCCTGAATATCCGTTTGAGTTTGGATGCAGTATTTGGTTTCATCCCTATAATTTCGATATTTGACTTTGTGTGATACAAAGTTTTTAACATACCTTCCGAAAAAATAGGGAATAGGAACAGAGAATAATAATTAATTATCCAGACTTGATATTAGATTGTGGATAGTTTTTTAATTACACAATCTACTTATATATACCGTTACAGCAAGTAATCAAGAGCGAATAAACTAAATACATCAATTAATAAACACTTAAATTCATTTACGTTTAACGCTTTTATCGAAAAATGTTTAAAAATCCTTCTATTATCTTATTACTTTTAGTATTCGTGCTATTCGTCGGTATTGGCGATCGCGTTTTACCAGAACCGATGAAATCCGCAAGCTTCAATACTCGGACAACCATTAATAAAAATTTACTCGGATTGTTCCCCACTTGGAAATCGAAGCTTAAACCTCACGAACGAACTAATAAAGCCATAGAAAATACTGAACAGGGCAAGTAAATAGTTGGGAACAGGTTAGGAGTTATAAGTTGTACAGACGTAGCATTGCTACGTCTGTACGGGAGTGAGTACCACCGGAGTTATGAGTTAATATTTCTTCCCATCCCCCATCTCCTTGTCCCCTTGTCCTAGAGACTTACACTTCCTGCATCCAGCTAAACATAGCGCGTAAATCTTTGCCTACATTTTCAATTTGGTGTTCGGCTTCTTGACGACGCATGGCTGTAAATCCTGGTTTACCGGATTGATTTTCGACCACAAAATCTCGCGCAAATTGCCCGGATTGGATTTCTTGGAGAATTTTACGCATTTCTGCTTTAGTTTGGTCGTTTACTATCCTTGGTCCTCTGGTATAGTCACCGTATTCAGCAGTATTGGAAATGCTATCACGCATTTTAGCAAGTCCCCCTTCTACAACTAAGTCAACAATCAATTTGACTTCGTGGAGACATTCAAAATAAGCTAATTCTGGTTGATAACCGGCTTCAACTAAGGTTTCAAAACCGGCTTTAATTAAAGCGCTCAAACCACCACATAATACTGCTTGTTCGCCGAATAAGTCGGTTTCGGTTTCTTCGCGGAAGGTAGTTTCTAAAATACCACCACGGGTTCCACCGATACCTTTAGCATAAGCCATCGCTTTATCTCGCGCTTGACCAGAATTATCTTGATAAACTGCAAATAAACAAGGTACTCCTTGTCCTTGTTCGTAAGTGCGACGTACTAAATGTCCTGGCCCTTTGGGCGCAACCATTACCACATCTACATTCTCAGGTGGTACAACTTGTCCGAAGTGAATATTAAATCCGTGAGCGAATGCTAAAACATTACCTTCTTCTAAATTAGGTTCTATTTCTTCTTTATAAACGGTTTTTTGTACTTCATCGGGTAGCAAAATCATAATAAAATCGGCGGCTTTCGCAGCATCAGCCACACTTTTAACAGTCAATCCCCCTTGTTCGGCTTTAGCTGCGGACTTACTACCCGGATACAGTCCAACAATTACATTCATGCCACTATCTTTAAGATTAAGGGCGTGGGCGTGACCTTGAGAACCAAAGCCGATAATCGCGATGGTTTTTCCTGCTAAAAGGTCTAAATTAGCATCCGAATCGTAATACATCCGAGCCATAATTGCGTCTTCTGGGATAAGCATCCTGATTAATTGCAGACTTTTTATCTTACCGCAAAATGGTTACTTAATTAATTACTAGTTTGTAATTCGTAATTTAAAGGAGTTGACAGTGGACAGTTGACAGTTGACAGTTGTTATTACCAACCTTTGACCTTTAACCTCTAACCTTTATTTAACAACACCGCCCATTAACCATCCAACTGCTAACCCGATGGCGGCGATTCCGGTTAAACTTAACATTGCTGCATCAAAACTATTTAATGTATGTCGTAACTGTCGTCCGGCTTTATTAACAGTTAAAATTAAGTTGCAATACCAAACTAAATGAAAAGCTAATTTACCAAAACCAGCTATTATTAATAGTGTAACAAAACATAACATCAAAGCTGGAGCTACGAACCCCCTGGTTTTACAGACAAAAATTAATAAAAATAGAAATAATAAAAGATTAAAACCTAAAAATACAACAAGTAACGGACTAAAATTAGGCAGTTTTATGTAACATAAAGCAACAGCTAAAATAGTTTGGGAAGCAATTATAGAAAATACTAAAAATTTAGTACTTTTAAAAAACACATAAACAATAGATGCTAATGGAAAAATCGCGAAATAAATTACTATTGTCTGCTTTAATAATGTTGTTTCTATAGATAAAAATATTGGCTTTACCGGAGATAAATTTATTACCCAACCGTTAAATATAGAAATTACGAAAAACGAGGCTAGCCATCCCCAATTCATTAATAAAGAGTTTTTCGTAAATCTACGATAAGATTCGTTATTGTTTATGGTATTGTATACGATTCTCAATGGTTGCATAAGTAGATGTTTTGGCTTTATTTTTCATTATTGAATTTACCAGCAAATCAAACACAAAAAATGATATCTAAAACACATAATTATTTGAATTCAATCTATAAAAAAACAAAATTTAAGTAAAACAGATGCAATTTAACTTAAGATTAATTTATTTTTAACCGATAATAGTTAAATCATTGATTCGGTTAAATTATCCAACTATTTAGGAAAGTTTATCAAAATTTCCACAGCAAAATATAGATAAGAAATAATGTAAAAATCCTTACCTTTACAGTAACTTTTATTTATATTGGAACCTTTACGTATAAATAAAAGTACTAATGTTATAAAGTTTCTCTATCGATTTTTTGAACTTCTGCTGCGGATAATATAATTTCAACAGCCTTAACTGAATCTTCAATACTACTGGTTTTACTAGCACCGGGAATTGGTAAAATACAAGGCGATTTACTACGCAACCAAGCTAAAACGATACAATACACCGATACGTTTTTTTCTGCGGCTAATTTTGTAATTGCCGGAATATCTGTTAAATTATCGTGACGACGACGACCACCGAAAGGACTCCAAGGAATAAAAGTTAAACCTTGATTTTCGCAATATTCCAACACTCCATCGATTTCTGGCTCTCTGTGCCAAGGATTATATTGATTTTGTACTGAAACGATATCAACTACATCCCGCGCTTGCTCGATTTGTTCTACTGAAAAATTGGAAACACCTATCTCACGAATCATTCCGGCTTCTTGAGCCTCTTTGGCTGGGGTAAGAGATGCTTCGATGGTGTAATCTGGGTCTGGTGAATGATATTGCCAAATGTCAATGGGTTTATTACCGCCTAAAGCTGCAAAACTAACTTCAATCGTTTCCCGTAGATGTTTTGGATTACCGTTACGAGCCCAGCTTTGATTCGGACGCATCAAACCTCCTTTAGTCGCAACAACAATATGGCTCGTATCGCCATCGTATGTTTGTAAAGCTTTATGAATCAATCGCTCGTTATGATGTTTGTCCGATTCATCTTTACAGTAAGAGTCGGCAGTGTCGATAAAGCTAATCCCTAAATCCAAAGCACGATGAATCACATTAATTGATTCCGATTCGGTCGGACGGTCATAAACTGACATTGGCATTCCACCTAAACCGATCGCGCTTACAGAAATACCGCTTTTTGCAACTTGCGTGGTTTTCATACTTATAATTAAAATCCCCAGTGTCATTATTCATCTAACAGGTAAAGTGGGAATTTGCAAACCACCCAAAGGCTAAAATTTTAGTTTTTGATCACAAAAATTTGCCGTCTTCACTTTTTACTTAAGGAGGATGACAAAAAATTCATAATTGGTAATTGGTAATTGGTAATGAGGAATGGGGAGTAGGAAGTTTTGTTTTCACCTTTAACCTTTGACCTTTAATCTTGAAATACAATAAGTGTTAACACTGAAATTATGTTGATAATTATGTTTATTATTTACACACAAATTGATAGGATATTTTTTTCAAGCAAAGCAAGTTTATTTCTGAGCCTTTTTTTAGGAAGTTTAATTTTTACAAGTTGTGGCTCAGCGTCTTATGAGCAAACTAGTTCACCGCAAAGTATCGTTTCATCTGATGCAGTTCAAGAAGTTGCGGATGTTGCTCAAACAACCAAAGAATTACCGACTAAAAAACCCCAGTTAATAAAAAAAGCCACAATGACCGTAATTGTTGATTCTTTCGAGAAAACTGTTAATACAGTACAGCAAATTATTGAGCAACAAAAAGGCTATTTACTCAGTTTAGAGGAAACACAGCTTGATAGTTCCTATGCTTCTCGTCCTAGCGCTACAATTCAAATGCGAGTTCCACAAAATTTGTTGGAAACAACTCTTAATCAATTAGCCGAATTAGGAACCGTACAAAGTCGTAATATTAGCGCCGAAGATGTCGGAGAACAAATAGTAGATTTTCAAGCCAGATTAACCAATTTACGCAGAACTGAAAGTAATTTGCTCAAAATTATGGATAAATCCGGTTCTGTGAAAGATATTTTAAGTGTTGCTCAAGAACTTAGCAATGTGCGACAACAAATTGAACAGATTACCGCTCAATTAAAAAGTTTACAAAATCAAGTTGCTTTCTCTACAATTACACTAAATTTACAAGCAGCAGTTTCAAGTACTAGTAATCAACCTGGATTACCTGCACAAATTCAAGATGCCTGGAATAGTTCTACTCGTTCTTTTGGTGAATTTACTGTAGGATTAATGAAATTAGGTATTTGGTTGCTCGTATACACTCCATATTTGTTAATTTTGTTTGCTGCTGGCTATTTTCTCAAGCGTAAATTTCGTTCTTCACGAACTGTACTACCAACTCCACAGCCAAGAAATCCTGAAAATAATTGATTGGGAATTGGTAATTGGGAATTGGGAATTGGTAATTGGTAATTGGTAATTGGTAATGGGTAATTGGTAATTGGGAATAGTTGACTGATAACTGTTAATTGAATTGATGTATTATTTTGCATTGCTCAGGTTAAATTTATATATTTGCAAAAGAAGAAAAGTTCCGGACACACTTTGATAAATATTGAAATGTTCGGTAATTTGTTTTTGCAAAAATAATAATTAAACATCATAAAAATTATAAAAGTGATAAATCAATGCCCTATGACTTATGCTCTATGCCTAATTCTCACTCATAAAAGTTTACGAAACAATAAAATAACTAAACTTTGTACTTTTTATCACGAAATAATGACCTTTAGGAATGCCAAGATATGTTTTAGCACAAGCGTATATAAACTCTTATGCCAGAATTACATCAATCAATCGCTCAGCACTACCACGAACGCACTAAATATGACCCAGAAACCATATCAGCCAAAAACAAAGGCTTAGACTGGGCTAAACAACCCGTACCATTCAAAGAGTACAAAATTGGTTCTACTTTCGATTTAAAATCTTATATCAAAGAAAAACCAGAGTCATTTGCTAATAATTCCCAAGCTCAATGGTGGCAAAGACTTTCCCGACTACTGTTTTGTAGCTACGGTTTGACTGCGAGAATGCCTTCGATGGGAAATACAGTGTACCTGCGTGCTGCACCTTCTGCGGGAGGTTTATATCCAGCGGAAATGTACTTGATTTCCAAAGGTACGCCGTTTTTACCTCCTGGTTTGTACAATTATCAATGTCGGACTCATTCCCTAATGCACTATTGGGAAAGTGATGTTTGGCAAAAGTTACAATCTGCTTGCTTAGGACATTCTTCTTTAGAAAACACTCAGCTCGCCATTGTAATTACTTCTGTTTTCTATCGTTCAGCTTGGCGTTATGAAGATAGGGCTTATCGTCGGATTTTTCTAGATACGGGACATCTTTTGGGTAACATCGAATTAGCTGGCGCACTCACCGGCTATCGTCCCCATTTAATCGGCGGTTTTGTCGATCGAGATGTTAACGAACTACTTTACATTGATTCTCAACAAGAAGGCGCGATCGCAGTTGTTGCGTTAGGCGATTTACAAGCTGCGGAGCAACATTCACCTAGTACCCGCACTGCTTTACCTTCTGCTACCGAAACCGATTATCCCCAAGTTCCTGACGGACAACTGCTCGATTATTTCCATTTAGCGACGCAGATTCAGCCAGGTACCACTGGTAAGTTGAATTTACCAGAAATCAAGCAAGACAAGTCCATCGAGGATAAATACAATTTTAGTTTTTGCGATAAAGTTTCAACTGCGACAAAACCCATTTACTGGGGTAAAAAACTAGAAGATTTAGAGGAAACTATCCTCAAACGTCGTTCTACTCGCGCTTTCAATGGTGAAACTCTGCAATTTCATGAATTAAAGGCTGTACTCGATTTTACTTATCAACCCCAAAATTACATCAACCAAAATTTAGATAATTCTCCAGATTATTTCGATTTAAATCTAATTGAAACTTTTATCGCTGTTTCTGGTGTGGAAGGATTGGAAAGAGGTTGCTACTATTACGCTCCCAAAGCCCAAGAACTACGTCAAATACGCTTTAAAAATTTTCGCCGAGAGTTGCATTACCTCTGTTTAGGGCAGGATTTGGGACGAGATGCGGCTGCTGTCGTTTTTCATACTGCCGACTTGAAAACTGCTGTCGCTCAATATGGCGATCGCGTTTATCGCTATCTACATATGGATGCTGGTAAATTGGGACAAAGGCTTAATTTAAGTGCAGTCCACTTGGGTTTGGGTGTTAGCGGTATCGGTGGTTTTTTTGATGACAAGGTAAATGAAGTTCTCGGTATTCCTGCTTCGGAAGCCGTTTTGTATATCACGACTTTAGGAAGACCTAGATAACTCGGATAATTTAGCTCAATTACTCACGATTTAGAGGTGTTGCCGATTCTTTGTAATTTCAAGCTTAATATTTGGGTTGATAATTAGCCGCAAATGTCAAAGTTTGTTGTTTAATTATTAAGCAATATTAAGTTTTATTTTATTCAGAATCGGTATTATCTCTATCTCAGGGTTGCTTACGGGGAAGCAGATCGACAATGACAATAAAGAGTAATTATTTCGGTTTAAATACATAGTTCTCAGATAATCCTCGAACCAGGTCACTTTGAGGTTACTAGATAATGACGACTCAAGATAACTTTAAAATACGCCGGATAGCTACTATAAACAAGCGAATCAATAAATGTTTTACAAGGAAATTTTTTCCCGAAATCTAATTACACAAAACTGAGTTAAGGTTAAAAAAAGTTGATAAACATCACATAATATGAATTTTATTTATAGTTTAGGCGTAATCATTAACTATTTTGTCGGTAAAATTATCACCGTATATTCACAGAGATTTTGTTGATTAGTTTTATTAATACCCACAAAAACAACATTTTTGAGTTATAACCTTTAAAATGAATTGTCAACCTGTAATATTACTTACCCAACTTACCTTAATATCAGTGTTCTAATCGGCAGGTAAAGCCTTCTTTACACTAATTGCTAGCTTCGATTATTCCCGAAGGATTAGTAAATATGCCGTTAGATTGTGTTTAGCAGATGTAAAGTAAGACAATATTACTTAAAGGCATTTCCATCTAAGGATTAACCGATTCCGCAGTTTATCTAGTTTACGTGACAACTCAAAACTCAAATAAATTATTTGCTTTGACATTCAGAGGTATCAATGACTATTAATACTTTTACCAAAGAAAACAAACCAAAAAGACCAATCAAACAGCAGTTGGAATATCAAAGACCAAATTTGATAGTCCCTGATGTTCCGAGCGTCCCGGATGTTCCTGACGATTATATGGAAACACCGGATCTTTATCCGGATGGTACGATTTTTACTTGCCCCAATCGCGGTAGAGTCGCGATTTTTATCGATGGTGCAAATTTATTCTATGCAGCATTGCAACTGGGGATTGAGATCAACTATGCTAAATTACTTAGCTGTTTGGCAAAAGATTCCAAATTGTTGCGTGCATTTTTCTACACGGGAGTAGATCCAACTAATGAAAAACAGCAAGGTTTCTTGTTGTGGATGCGTCGCAATGGTTATCGCGTGATTACCAAGGATTTAGTACAATTCCCAGATGGTTCTAAAAAAGCCAATCTTGATGTAGAAATTGCTGTAGACATGATGAATTTAGCTCCTTACTACGATACTGCGGTGTTAGTAAGTGGTGATGGAGATTTAGCTTATGCAGTAAATGCAGTTTCTTACCAAGGTTCTAGAGTCGAAGTAGTTAGTTTACGTTCAATGACTAGCGAAAGCTTAATTGATGTCGCAGACTGCTTTGTCGATTTAGATGCAATCAAAAAACACATTCAAAAAGAATCCGATTCAGAGTATAGTTATAGACCGTTAACAAGTTTTGATATACATCCACCAATTCCTACTGAACAACCCCATTATCCAAAACCTTAATTAATCATTTGTGATTCTTGGTTATGACCAAACCAATAAATTTTAAATTTTAGATTTTAAGGACAGTAAGGTTTTTGATTGCAATTGTGTTGTGTTACAGATACCCAAGGTAAAAACCCGACTTTTTGATTTTCCACCTTTGGTTTGGGTGATTCGTCGGGTTTTGCTCGCAATTGTGTTGTGTTAGAGATACCCAAGTTAAAAACCCGACTTTTTGATTTTTCACCTCTAACAGATATTTAAGATAAAAACCCGACTTCTGATCCCAAATCACAGAAGTCGGGTTTTTGCGATGATTGTTTTGTCTAACAGATATTTAACCTCAAAACCCGACGAATCACCTCATTGAACTAAAAGGAGACGTAGCACTGCTACGTCTCTACATTATTGGTTATTTTTTCAATGTTAAAAATTCTTAATTATTCTAGGGGTTCTTGGGATTCTTGAATTTCCTGTTCTAGTAGCTTAGAAAACTTTTGTCGTAAATCTTGCACTTTTTTGTGATCTTTGGGTATTGACATTAAACGAATTTCTATTTCTGCTATATTTTCAATTCGAGTCGTCTTTTCCCAAATTTTTCTCTCCACTTCCGATTCTGATTCATAACGGAAGGTTACAGTATCACCATTGACATCCAAAATATCTACATTCTTTAGCCAACCGTTACTAGTTTTAACCAATAGCCAAACGTTTTGCTGACCAATTAGTTCTTGAAGCTTACTCTCCATACAAGTTAAAGATAATAGTGTGAGCTAAACAGAACTCGATTTAAGTGTGTTGTAACCTATCTTAAGACATATTTCTTTAGATGTAAAAGTTTTATGAACATTTTTTGAAAATTAATCTTCAGATAGATGTGTAAAATACGGTTAATAGGCGATAATAAAGGACTATACATCTGGATACAACAAAAATAATCTTCTCTACCTCTAGATTTGACTTTTAAGGATGTTGGGGGGATGTTAATTAGAATTTTTTGTACTATCTTGCTAGTCAAGTAAATTTCCTGTATTTGTTGAAAACAGCATACAGCGAATTTTTGTTAAGCGGGTTAAGCAAGGAGTAGGGATGTACGTTGTACAGATTGCGTCAGAATGCGCTCCTGTCATAAAAGCTGGAGGTTTGGGGGATGTTGTTTATGGACTTAGTACGGAATTAGAAAGCCGGGGAAATTGTGTGGAGTTAATTCTGCCCAAGTATGATTGTATGCGCTACGACCATATTTGGGGACTTCATGAGGCTTACAGAGATTTGTGGGTTCCCTGGTATGACGGTGCTATACATTGTTCGGTATACTGCGGTTGGGTACACGGACGAGTTTGTTTCTTTATCGAACCCCATTCTGAAGATAATTTTTTTAATCGCGGTTGCTATTACGGTTGTGATGATGACAATATGCGCTTTACATTTTTTAGTAAGGCAGCATTAGAATTTTTATTCCAAAGCAACAAGCGTCCTGATGTAATTCATTGTCATGATTGGCAAACTGGTTTAGTGCCGGTGATGCTGTATGAGATGTATAAATATCATGGAATGGGAAATCAGCGGGTTTGTTATACGATTCACAACTTTAAGCATCAAGGAATGGGTGGTGGAGAAATACTCCAAGCTACGGGTTTAAATCGCGAAGCTGATTATTTTCAATACGATAAACTGCGGGATAATTTCAACCCCTTTGCAATCAACTTGATGAAAGGAGGGATTGTTTATTCTAATGCTGTAACTACTGTGTCTCCCCATCATGCTTGGGAAGCACATCATACAGATGTTGGTTGCGGGTTGAGTCATACTTTACATTTACATCAAGATAAGTTTTGCGGAATACTTAACGGTATCGATAATCACTTTTGGAATCCGGAAACTGACCGTTATATTCCCGAACATTACAGCATAGATAACATTGACGCGAAAGCTCAAAATAAGAAAGCGTTACGGGAAAGGCTGTTATTACGGGAGGTTGATAAACCGATTGTGGCTTATATTGGTCGATTGGATGCTCAAAAGGGTGTTCATTTGGTACACCACGGGATTTACCATGCGCTGTATAAAGATGCACAATTTGTCTTGTTGGGTTCGGCGACAGGGGCTGATATTAATGCTCAATTTCAACATGAGAAAAATTTCTTAAATGATAATCCCGACGTTCATTTAGAACTTGGTTTTAATGAGGAATTAGCCCATTTAATTTATGCTGGGGCTGACATGATTATAGTTCCGAGTAATTATGAACCCTGTGGACTTACGCAGATGATTGGTTTAAAATATGGCACTGTACCGATTGTACGGGCTGTTGGGGGATTAGTTAATACTGTGTTTGACAGGGATTATGATTCGAGGAAGCCTCCAGAAAAGCGCAATGGTTACGTATTTAATGATATGGATTTTCACGCCTTAGAGTTTGCTATGGAGCGGGCTTTGTGGCTGTGGCACAATGATAAAGACGAATATCGAATGCTGACGAAGCAAGGTATGGAGTATGACTACTCGTGGAATCATCCAGCGAGTGATTATTTAGAGATTTACGAATCGATTCGAGATAAGTGATTCGATTTTGGATTTTGGATTTTAGATTTTGGATTGTAAAAGGCTGTTACAGCAATAGTTTCCAAAATTCCGTACTCATAATTATATAGAGACGTTGCTTTTGCTTCGTCTCTCTACGGGTAATTGGTAATTGGTAATGGAAGATTACTAATATTTTAAGACTACAGGAAGTAATTTGCTGAACCTGATATAACAGAATTTTTAACGGTTTCGGAAGTACTACCTTTATCGAAGTTTGTCCGCACTGGTTTGATGGAATTACCCTGTTTTTGAGTTATACAATTGGTTTTGTAGAGTATTTAATTCATAATTTAATTCATACATAATTTAATTAATAAAAATATGTCAGACAAGCAATCAATTAACGAAAAAATCTTCTTAAAACCGGGAAGTTTATGGATGAGGATTAAAGAACAAACTCAACATGGGTTTGAATGTGGTGCTTTGCAATCGATAGCTACTGATTACGAATTTGTTGAAGATAATGGAGTAAATTTTTTAGTCCGTATTTTATCTAATTTAAAACGCAAAGAAGAAGCGAAAAAGAAGCAGGATAAAGCTAGTAAAAAAGGTCAGGATTTCAATCCTTTTCTTCCTTATGAAGAAGATTTATTTGTTGGGGATATTTCAGAAACTCATCTCTGTTTGTTGAATAAATATAATGTTGTGGATAATCACTTGTTGATTGTGACTCGTGAATTTGAGGAACAGGATAATTTACTTAATTATCAAGATTTTCAAGCAATGTGGTTTTGTTTAGCTGAAATTGATGGTTTAGTATTTTATAATGCGGGAAAAATTGCTGGTGCTTCTCAACGACATAAGCATTTACAACTTGTCCCCACACCACTTGCACCGACTCAAAAAGAATCTGTTCCCATTGCAAGTTTATTTGCATCTGCTGTATTTGATGGTGATGTAGGAAAGATACCTGATTTACCTTTTGTTCATGGTTTTTATCGCTTTGATTCTGATTTAATTAACTCTGTAAATCAAGCTGCTCAAATTACTCTTGAAATTTACTATAAATTACTCAAGGCTGTTGATTTAATCACTGAAAATACCCAAAATCAAACTTTGAAAGCTTATAACTTTTTAGCCACAAGAGAATGGATGTTTATTGTGCCGCGCTCTCAAGAAGAATTTGAATCAATTTCGATTAATTCTTTGGGTTTTGCAGGTGCTTTATTAGTCAGAAATCAGCAGCAAATGCAAATATTGAAAGATTGTAAACCAATGACGATTTTAAACCAGGTTGGGATAGGGAGTTAGGAATTAGGAGTTAGGAGTTAAAAGTTAGGAAATGGAGTACTAGTAACGCACCATTGAGATTGTAATAATAATAATGACAAATGAAAAACCAGAAATTCAACGCCGGTGAATATGTAGACCAAATGGCGTTATTGTTAGATTTACAATTGTCTGATGAATACCGTGATGGAGTGATAGCAAATTTTGAAAAAATTCAAACTATCGCCAAACTTGTTAATGAGTTTCCTTTGCCGGAAAATATTCAAGCAGCACCCATTTTTAAGCCATGAATTTAAACTCAGCCGATGCAATAACAATTGCAACTGCGGTACAACAAGGTAAAATCAGTGCCGTGGATGTTGTGAAAGCCAGTTTAGATAGAATCACAGCGCGGGATAGTGAATTAAACTGTTTTACTACTGTAACTGCGGAAACCGCTTTACAAGATGCAGCAAAAATCGATCAAAAAATCCAAAAGGGTGATTATCCTGGTTTGTTAGCTGGAGTGCCTTTCGCTGTTAAAAATCTTTATGATATCGCTGGTTTAACAACTCTTGCTGGTTCTAAAATTAATGCTGAAAACAAAACCGCTACTCAAGATGCAATCGCTGTAACTAAGTTAAAAAATGCTGGTGCAATCCTTGTCGGAGCGTTGAATATGGATGAGTACGCTTATGGTTTTGTTACCGAAAATTCCCATTATGGTGCTACTCATAATCCCCACGATTTAAACCGTATAGCTGGTGGCTCCTCTGGAGGCTCCGCTGCTGCTGTTGCTGCCGGTTTAGTACCCTTAACTTTGGGTTCAGATACTAACGGTTCAATTCGTGTACCTGCGGCTTTATGCGGGGTTTTTGGTTTCAAGCCTACTTATGGTAGATTATCACGAACTGGTGTAGTTTTATTTTCCAGTAGTCTTGACCATATTGGACCATTTGCACGTTCAGTAAGAGATATTGCGATCGCGTTTGATGTGCTTCAAGGAGAAGATGAGCGAGATAGTGTTTGTACGAGACTTCCTGTTGTCAAAACGCGAAATATTACATCAAAAACAGCAAATATTGATCAGTTGAAGATTGCGATCGCAACTGATTATTTTACCGAAAAATGTTCACCTTCAGCATTAACAGCAGTGCAAAAAATAGCTGATGCTTTGAATGTTACGGAGTACATTTCCATACCAGAATCTCATCGCGCTCGTGCTGCGGCTTATATAATTACTGCATCTGAAGGTGCAAATCTGCATTTAGATAAGTTAAAATCTCGCCCTCAAGATTTTGATTTTGCGACGAGGGATAGATTTATTGCGGGTGCATTAATTCCTAGTAGTTGGTATATTCAAGCCCAAAGATTTAGAAGTTGGTATCAAGAAAAAGTTCGAGAAATATTTCAACAATTAGATGTAATTATTGCCCCAACTACACCAATTTCCGCACCGGAAATAGGACAGCAAACCATGTTTTTAGACGGAGAAGAAATATTAATTCGTCCTCATTTAGGTTTATTTACTCAACCTCTATCATTTATTGGTTTACCCGTTTTATCGGTTCCAATTCAAAAAGAGAATAGTTTACCTTTAGGAGTACAATTAATCGCCGCACCTAATAATGAAATGGCTATTTTACGAGTTGCTGCGGTATTAGAAAAAATGGGTGTAATCTCAGCAGAAATTGTTTGATATCAAGCTAAATTATCTAAAAATAAACAGAAAAAGCTATTAACTAAAATATCAGTTAATAGCTATGAAAATTACAAATAAATTAGATGTTTACTTACAAACCATGTTGCTGATGTACCCAAATCCAGAATTGAAATCCACCGGAAACCATAATATCAGTCCAATCATCAAATAATGCTTGATGCACACCAGGTTTGAGATGCAAATGTTGTTCTAGAGCTACTATAGCGAGAGTTTCTTCAGCTGTAATTCTGATATCAAGAAACGCTTTAGGAAAACGTTTTTCTTTATTCCAGTCATTACACAAAGACATTACACGTTCCCATTCATCTTTGGGAATACGTTTATTAGAAATAAGTCTAACAGAGTAAACGTCCTCTTGAGGACCTTCGGCACAAAAGACTAAAGCAACTTCACACCCTAATTCTTCTTGATATGGTAACCGCACCACAAAATCACCATCTTCGTCTTTTTGAAATCGTAGTCCTCTGTTATTCAGATAACTTTCTATTACGCTACGGTCGAAACTTTTAACTGTAGCCATATTAGATTTAATTAATTGTGGTTCTACTCTATTATAGAGTTTCAATAAATATTATTAAGTATATAAAATACCTGTGTATACTTATTTTTTTATTTCATCTTTAAATAAGTTATTTATCCAACTTTTGCTGAGAATAAAATCATATTTATACTTATTAAAAACCAAAATCAATCAAGACTATTAAATATTGATGAAAAAATATATTTCAAATATTTTATATTAAATGTTGCCTAGTTTACATCTTGCAGCATAAAAACCTATCGTTAATATAATTACTAATTATTTGACTTAATTCTTACCCGCCTGGGGTTGTAAACCCCAGTCTGATAGCAGAAGTCCATTAAAATGGACTAAAAATATGACATTTTGATGTAAGTAATATTTTTATTTATTTTTTAGGATGTAGTTAATTATGCGGCTCTGTACAAGATATAAGTCTCGCGATAACGGGTAGAGAATTGTAATAAACTAAAAAGTAGTCTACTTTACTTTTGAGCAAAAAATAAGCAATGATATTTTCAGGAACAAGACCGAATAATTTGGGTATTAACAACGGTAAATTAGCAGCTTGTCCCAACTCTCCAAACTGCGTTTCTTCTCAAAGTCCTACTACAGATGCGACTCACTTTATTCAACCGCTCAATTATACCGATACACCAGAAAAAGCCTTATCTGACTTGAAAGCTGTGATTGAATCGGAACCTAGAACTAAGATAATTAACGAATCCTCAAATTATTTATACGCAGAATTCAAAAGCGCTTTAATGGGTTATGTGGATGATGTAGAATTTTATGTAGACAGTAGTAGCAATACTATTCACGTTCGTTCCGCTTCTCGTTTAGGACAAAGTGATTTAGGTGTTAACCGCAAACGTGTAGAAACAATTAGAACTAAGTTTAATCAAATGCAGAATAGTCGTTTGCCAAGTTAATTATAAAGAATAATAGGCGTTGCTGAAAATATGTATGAAAATGCTGAAGGGGTGATTTTGAAAACCTTGGGAGACGTGATATACCTTTCTACATTTAAAATTCCGCCCTTGGATTCAGCAACGCCAGGCTTTCTCAACAATTACCAATTACCAATTACCCATTACCTTTCAAAACTAAATTTTTAACAGCCAATGGTAACTATCGTTGTCGTGATTAACATTCTTATTTCGCTGACATTGCTTTACTGCACTTGGCAAATGTGTAAATTAAGACAAAAGTTAGTGCGATTAACCGCATTTTTCATAAACTGCGATCGCAATTCCTACGCCATGTTGCATCGAAGACCAGAAGCGATTTATTTGGGTATAGAGAATTTAAAAAATCTGCGTCAGAGCAATCAAAGTTTACAAGTAAAATTACGGCAGATAAAGCAAATTTTAGCACTTATTGTTTTTGGCAGACAAATTCTCTGGAATCGTTCTGGATTTAATTTAACCTCTAAATATTTGAAAAGAAAACTTTAGAGAGGTTAAAGGTGAAAAGTTGAAGGTTTTACCTCATTTTACTTCGTTCCTAGCCTCTACGTCTCCTCAAATCTTTGGAGGCAATTCCGCAAAGCTTCGCAAGAATCGCCTTTTTACAGATTAATGCAACCTTTACAATTCATGCATTGTCATTAAGTTAGAAAATAGTAAAATCATTGAAAGTCTTACAAGCTAGTCAAACCCGCCTAAAATGGGTTTAAGGAGGGAAAATAAAAATGTCTAATAACCGTAGTGGAAGTTTTATTGGGGGATTGATGCTAGGAGCTACCATTGGTGCCTTCACTGGCTTGCTTATAGCTCCGCGCACGGGACGTGAAACACGTAAATTGTTGAAAAAATCCGCTGATGCTTTACCAGATTTAGCAGAAGATTTATCTACAAGCGCTCAAATTCAGGCTGAACGTCTTTCTGAAAATGCTTTGCGTTCTTGGGATGATACTTTGGAGCGATTACGAGAAGCTATTGCTGCGGGTATAGATGCTTCGGCACGGGAAAATCAATCATTGAAGCGGCACAAAAGTCAAGATAACTCTAATTCTCTACCCCCAAATATAAATAATTAATTGACCCAAATAATTTAAATTTTAGATTTGAGATTTTAAATTTGAGATTTTAAATTTTAGATTATAAGGACACTGCGTTGTATGGGAAATCAGTTTTGTAGTAACATCACTACCGATCTACTAGGTAATTGATTGACTGCCAACTTTGTGCAAAATGCTGTTAGCGATTAACAATATTAATATTAATGTGAGTGAACCTCTATTTTGGCTAGGATTATCTATTTTATTAGTCGCTGTTAGTTTAACTGCTTTGTTGGTAGCTGCTATTCCAGCTTTGCAGGAAGTCGCAAGAGCTGCTCGTAGTGCTGAAAAGTTATTTGACACACTCTCGCGAGAGTTACCACCGACTTTAGAAGCTATCCGCTTAACTGGGTTAGAAATTACGGATTTAACTGATGATGTGAGCGACGGTATCAAAAGTGCTTCTGGAGTCGTTCAACAAGTCGATCAAAGTTTTAATGGTGCTAAAAAACAAGCACAAAATGTCCAATCTGGTACACGCAGTGTTTTGGTTGGTGTAAAAACCGCATGGAAAACTTTTACTAATCCTAAACCGAACAGACGCGCTATTGAACGTCAAGCAACTTCTCAAAAAGCAGTATCCCGAAGAGAAAAAGTTTAATTAAGTGAGGAGTTAGTTTTGTACAGACGTAGCATTGCTACGTCTGTACCGGAGTTAGGAGTTAATTACCCATTACCCATTACCCATTACCTATTACCTATTACCTATTGCCCATTACCCATTACCCATTACCTATTGCCAAATTTTTATAGTTTGATCAAAACTGCTGCTGACAATACTATTACCATCAGGGCTAAATGCAACCGACGAAATTCTTTGAGAATGTCCTCTGAGGGTACTGATGCGTTTTCC
Source organism: Rivularia sp. T60_A2020_040 (assembly GCA_015272215.1). Classification (GTDB taxonomy): domain Bacteria; phylum Cyanobacteriota; class Cyanobacteriia; order Cyanobacteriales; family Nostocaceae; genus Rivularia. The sequence goes on from JACYMD010000058.1 coordinate 56,561, forward strand.
GGTTTTTGCACTCCATAACTTGATAGTTTTATCCCAACTACCACTAGCAAGGGTTTCACCGTCGGGACTAAATGCAATTGACCAAATTTTATGAGAATGTCCGCTTAAGGTACGCAGCACCTGTCCAGTTTGAAGATTCCACAACTTGATAGTTTTATCCCAACTACCGCTTGCAAGGGTTTTACCATCGCGACTGAATGCTAAGGAGCTAACTGCGTCTAAATGACCAACTAAATATTTTGTTTTGCTTCCTGTCGCTAAATCCCACAACTGAATCGTACCTTCAAAATGATTTCCGGTTGCGAAAGTCTTACTATCGGGGCTAATGGCGACAACATTTACAACATCACAATCTCCGCGTAGAGTGCGAATTTTCGTTCCTGTAGCTGCATTCCACAGATTTATTCTTTGATCCCAACCGCTACTAACAATAAAGTTACCATCCGGAGTGAAAGCAATTGACTCAACGGATGCCAGATGCCCTTGAAGGCTACGAATTTGCTCTCCGGTTGCGACATCCCATAATCGAATCATTTTGTCTGCACTAGCAGAAGCGAGTACCTTACCATCCGGGCTAAATGCAATCGCATTAACTGAGTCAGAATGTCCTTTGAGGGTACGGATTGGTTGTCTTGTTTCTAAATCCCACAATTGAATTGTTTTATCCCCGTTGATAGAAGCTAGAATCTTACTTTGACTTGCTTCGAGTGGAAAAGGACTAATGGCGATCGCCCAAACTGATTCGGATTTTCCTGTTAATGTAAAATCTAGGGAAGTGTTTTTCCAAGGAGTTGATGTAGATTGCTCTAAAGCAGAAGATATACTGCTCAAAGCTGGTGAAGATTGCCAACTCCAAATTCTGGCAAAGGCTAATACTATTACTGCCGAACTTGTTAAGATTTTTAAGAGATAATTGGTCATTTTTATAGATTTAATAAATTCTCAGAAATTCTCAAATAATCTGCTTTTAATCTGGCTTTATAAATTAAACAATTTTAAATTAACCTTTTTGGTTTTTAAGGGAATAGGGAATAGGGAATAGGTAATAGGTAATTGGTAATTGGTAATTGGTAATTGGTAATTGTCCTAAAAATTGTGGCTACCGCTATATATTAGCGATATTAGTTTTTAGTTTAATGATGAATTATTCTTTTATTCACAACTAAAAACTAGTACAGATAATAAACGAAAATAATACTACAATTTCAAATTTATAAAAACCCAACAAAATAAGTTTTCTTTCTTTAACCTTTAACCTTTAACCTCTAACCTTTAAACTAGGTATTTGCCAAATTTTAATAGTTCTATCTTCAGCAGAACTAACTAAAATACTTCCATCTTTATTAAAAGCTAAAGATGCTATTTTCCCAGAATGTCCTCTAAGAGTAGTCAAAAGTTCTCCGGTTTGTAAATTCCACAATTTAATTGTTTTGTCGCTACCACCCGAAGCAAGAAGATTCCCTTGAGAACTTACAGCAGTAGATGTAATTAATTGAGAATGTCCTTTAAAAGTACGTATTTTCTCTCCAGTAATTGGATTCCACATACCTATGGTGTTATTGTAACTACCAATTACTGAGTTATTACTGGTTGTTCCGGATTTTTTGATGAAGTTAACGGAATAAATTTTGCTTGAATTATTTGATAAAGTCTGTAAAAGCTTTTGAGTAGTGATGTCCCAAATTTTTATCGTACCGTCAAAGCTACCGCTTGCGAGCATTTTACCTTGCAAATCAAAGGCAAGGGAATTAACTCTGCTACTATGACCATTAAAGCTGGTAATTTCTTCGCCAGTACTTCTATTCCATAACTTAACGCTGTTGTCCGAGCCTCCTGAAGCAAGTATCTTACCATCAGGACTAAAAGCTAAAGCATGAATTGGTTGCGTATGTCCTTGTAATGTCCGAATTTGTTGTCCTGTAGCTAAATTCCATATTGTGATGATTTTATCATTACCAGCGCTGACAAATTTCGTTCCATATGGATCGATCGCAACGACGTTAACTTTTGAATTATCAGCTTTAAAAACAGATATTTCCTGTTTTGTTACCAAACTCCACAGCTTGACACCGAAAATACTGTTTGTAATCATCGTTTTACTATCTGGAGCGATGGCAATGGATGAAGTTGAATCGTAATTTAAGTTAAAGGTTTGAAAGACTGGTAATTGTCCTTGATTTGTTGGTTTTTCGGTTTTCGATAAAGGCTGAATGCTCGGTTGAGCAATACTTTCGGAATTTCTAATTTGGGCTTCGCGGGTTTGCCAATACCAAACTTCTCCAGCAACAAACATGATAATAGCTGCACTTGCCATTAATAAAGGTTTTAAGTTGGTATATCTGGGTTTTGCTGGTATTTCGGTTGGCGGTATAAATTGTTGAGAAACGTATTTTAGAGGAGGTGAAAATACTGGATATTTTTGGGGCTGTTTCAAATCTGCAATTACTTCCGCAGCCGATTGGTAGCGCTGTTCGATATCTTTTTTTAACAATTTATCGAGAATATCACCAAATTCATCGCTAAGTGGATAATTTAAATACTTTTCCCAACGACTCATCCAGCCATAACCATGTTCTGCCCACAGTTGAAAAGGTGAAATACCAGTAATTAAATGAAAAATTGTAGCCCCGACACTAAACAAATCGCTAGCAGGATAAGCTAACCCATCCCTAATTTGTTCTATTGCACAATAACCGTGAGAACCGATGGAAGTTCCTGTTTTCAACTTGAGTTTTGGCTGTAACTGCTTGGAAGAACCAAAATCTATTAATACTAAGTCTCCCATCAATTCTTGAGGAGAAGTGCGACGAATAATATTTTGTGGTTTAATATCTCGGTGAACTACTCCAGATTCGTGAATAAACTGGAGAACGGGTAATAAATTTAACAGGAATTCTCTAATTTCTTTTTCGTTATAACAACGCAGCCAAATATCATTTTCACGACGCTTTTCTAATTCTTCTAGTAAATTTTGTCCATCGATAAATTGTTGCACTAGATATAAACAATTATCTTGTTCAAAGTAAGCTAAAAGTTTAGGAATTTGGGGATGTTCTCCTAATTGTTGCAGTAGTTGAGCTTCTTTTTCAAATAGCTCTACTGCTTTATTTAACGCCCATTTTCCTTCAATTCTGGGTGCGAATTGCTTTAACACACAGGGTTCGTTAAGTTTATCTGAATCTTGGGCTAAATAAGTTTTACCAAATGCGCCTTCTTGTGAAAGCACCCGGATAACTCGAAATCTGTTTCGTAATAAGGGTAAGATTGCTGTATTACAGCTAACACAAATCTGATTTAAATCGTCATTGAGAGGATTTGGACAATCGGGATTTAGGCAGTAGATAGTCATTGAATTCGGGCGACTGTATTGAACAGTACGGTAACAAAAGCCCTAATTTTTCTTTGAAAGGAAAAATTATTTCATCATTATACAAAATCTCATCCAAAAAAATATTTAAATTGGGTAAAGTAAACCCTGATTTCTCACGATGGTACTGCTTTTACTGATATTTTATGTCTTAATAAAAACCTTTACTGTTAACTGTTTAAGCTCGTGACGAATAAGGTTGAGAATTTCGTTCTGACTGCTTTGATTTTAGTTTAGCTTTCCATTCCCGAATTGCGATCGCAGTTCGTGCGAAGGGAGGTAAATAACTGCTGTAATTATCTTCAAAACTCGATGGCTGATGTTTAATTCCCAAAGGTTTGGTAGTCAAGCAATTGCTTAGGTGAGGTAAATGGGATTCTATACCCAGAGCAAACATGACTTCATCGGCTGACTTAAAGCGTTCTCTAACACTAACCTTGAGCATTTTATTGATAACTTTCGCAAAGTGTTCGCTAACTTTGATTTGTTTTTGCCAGCAGATTTCACCCGTACTTGTATCGTAATCAAATTCTAACGGTGCTTTTGCACTTAGTAAGTAAAGACAAGTTACACCCAATGCATAAATATCGCTGCTGTAAACTGGGCGTAGAGAAAACTGTTCTGGAGGTGCAAATCCCATTGTGCCGACAAAGTTAGTGGTAACAGTGGTTTTCTCGACAAGTTCCCCAACTAAGGCTAACTCTTCTTTAACTGCACCGAAATCAATCAATACCAAACGTCCATCATCGTCACAGCGAAGTAAGTTATGGGGTTTGATATCACGGTGAATTACATGATTTTTATGAACATATTGCAATACCGGGAGTATTTCCTGCAAAAACCGTTTAACCGCAGCTTCACTCAAAGCACCGTTACGTCTGACTTCCCTGGTTAAAGTACAGCCACGAACATATTCTTGAACCAGAAAAAATTCTTCTCCCATTTCAAAGTAATCTAAAAGCATGGGAATTTGAGAATGAGTTCCCAATTGACCTAAAGTTTTAGCTTCTTTTTCAAAACGTTCTTTAGCTTTTTCCCAAGTTTTAGGACTTTTGACTTTAGGACAAAGCTGCTTAATCACACATAAAGGATGTCCAGGTAAAGTTACATTTCTCGCTAAAAAAGTAACTCCAAAACCTCCTCTACCTAAAATACGTAAAATTGCATAACGCTGGCGAAATAACGTTTTAGAACCACATAATTGTCCTAATTTTGTATTTGTCAATAAGTCTGAATGAAAATTAGATATTTTTTGAGAAAAGCGATTCATTATAATCAAAGATATTATTTACATTGCGATTTCACGATTTTCTCAATGTAACTACTATCAGTATTTGTCGCCAGTAGAATTATCGTATCTTTGCACAAACCTAAATTTTACCTGACTTTTTCTTGAAGACTCCGGATGAAATTGGGGGGGAGACAGTTGACAGTTGACAGTGGACAGTTGACAGTTGACAGTTAACTGTCAACTATTACCCATTACTTTTTAACTTAATTCAATTGCTATCAAACTATTTTCTGGGAGATAATTACGAAAGTGTCCTTGATCGGAGAGTACTACTACAAGTCTAATCGGGGATTCTGGTGGTTGCTGTAAATCTGTCCACGGTACTGCTACTTCTAAAGAAGTGTTTAAAGCTGTTTTTGCCTGACTTTGACGAGGATACCATTGGGAATATTCACCAGCTTGCTGGAATTGAATTGCATTGGTTAACAAATCAATTTCTAAATGATGATGAAATAAATAATTAACTGGTGCAGCATCCGGTACGTCGGCTATTGGTAAAGGACTGTTATGCATGGTTTTGTAAGGATAAAACCACAACAGGTTTAATTGGGGTGGTAAATCTTTTGCTGGCTCTACTCCGCTTTTGAAATCAATGCGTAAGTAGAAATGTGATTGATCTAATCCATACCACAATCTTTGAATGACGCTGCTGCTGTGCATGGTTCCTCGCGCACCACCGATTTCTAAACGTCCGGCTTTTTCCCAACCTTGTTCGTCACCGCTACCGTTAATTTCTGGGTGAATAAATCCGGTGTTGCGATGGGATGCTCGTGCTTCGTGAATTTCTAAAGGTTGATTTAAATAAGTTGGTATGGGTTCGTTTAAGGCTTGGTAAATTCCTCGCAGATGTAACCTAAATAACTGGTCAAAAATGGCATCTTGATTTGATGAATGTCCTTCACCAAACCACCAAAACCAATCGGAACCTTCTGCTGCATACAGAGCTTCCCACGCTGCGGGATTATTTTCTTCTGTGGCTTCGGGATGATTCGCTAATGTAAGTCTTGCATGAGTTAAGTAATCCCAAGCTCTATTTTTTACCGGGTCTCCTATCCAGGTAGTAAAACTACCGTCTACCCAAGAACCGCTGTGCAGTTGTTCTCCCTTCATGGTGGCTGTAGGGGGGAACTGTTCTAAAAATTCGGAAACTGTAACTAATTTTAATTGCGGTTCGTTGCTCAAGCCTTGATATAAGGCTTCTAAGAACGGTTTACCATCTTGTTCGTAAAATTCCCAACAGTTTTCACCATCCAAGGCGATAGTAACTAACCAAGGTTCTTCGCTGTTACGATTTTGCTGCATTTGAGCAATAGAATTCAATCTTCCGATTAAGTCTTGTGCTGCATTTTCAGGTGACATTCCACTGTAGGTAAAGCCAATTAAATCGGATAATGCATGATCACGAAAGACTATTGATACATCACCTTTCTCCGTTTGCAAGCGGTAAGGACGGTAAAGTAAATCCGGTTGTTGCATATTTCCCCATTCATCCCGGTGGAAAAACTGCCGTAAACTCCAACCTAACACGGCTTCATCTGAGCATATCCACTCAAATCCCTGTTCTACAATATACGGCAAAACTGCCGGACTTACTGATTGCTCCGAAGGCCACAATCCACGGGGTTCTCGTTGAAATCTATCTTTGTATAGTTCCCAAGCTTTGTTGAGATGACGGGGAATATCTTCTGCCCATGTAAAACGATTTCGCGGCAATGTCATATTCGGTACTGCCACCCTACCAGCATCGGTATCCGCAAGTAAAGGTAAAATTGGGTGAGTATAAGGCGTAGTCATCACCTCCAACTGTCCAGCTTCCTGCATCTGGCGGTGTTGTGGTATAATGCGACCTAAAATTTCTCGCTGCTTGGAGTAAATACGTTGGCGATCGCCTAAATTAAAATTGTGTCCTTGTTTCAACCAACCGGCAATATCGGCATCATCCCAAAACAACGGATCAATCCACGCTAAATTATGCCAAGCTAATAAATCGCTATAATCTTGTAAATCCCAATGAGCCAAACACCAGGCTTCTCCTTTCTCTTGACGCTGTTGGTAAAGTTCTCTGTAGCGGGGATGGGGTTTAATTAAAGTATCGTAATTAGCGTCAAAAAAATGTTCGAGAATAAATTCTAATTGCCCCTGAGTTAGTTGTTCTGTAGGTGTTAAAGCAACTTCTAAATAAGGATCAAAAGCACTACCGGCAACATAATCTTCAATCTGCAATATCAGTGAAGGTACCAAATTCACAGTTTGATGCAACTTGGGATAACGTTCCAACATCAACACCAAATCCAAATAATCCTTAGTACCATGCAACCGCACCCAAGGTAAACGATATCTTCCAGTACCAGAGCTAGAAGAAACATTTGCTTCAGGAGACTTGTACAGCGGCTGATGTTGATGCCAAATAAAAGCGACGTGTAAAGGGTGAGACATAAGCTTGAGAGTTAGGAATTGTAGAGACGTAGCAATACGCCCCGTCTTTACAGGAATTAGGAATTAGGAGTTAAGTAACACTCAATCCTAATTCCTAACTTTAACTACTACACTACTTGTTCCACTTCTGCAATTTCTGGAATCATTTCTCTAAGACGACGTTCGATACCCATTCTCAAAGTCATAGCAGAACTAGGACAAGAGCCACAAGCACCTTGTAAACGTAATTTAACAATCGGACCATCAAGTTCCACAAGTTCCACATTACCACCATCAGACATTAAGTATGGGCGTAACTCATCAAGAACTGTTTCTACATTTTCATTTGTTAATTCCATAATCCTTGACCTCTCTTAAGTGACAAAGTTTGTTTTGAAAGTTTGTTAATTACATCCTAGACTAATTGTGGTTAGTTGTTGGTGGTTAGTGGATAGTGGTTGGTGGATGGTGGTTGGTTGTTCATGTCATTAATTTTGGGGGGAGGTAGATGTAGTGGTTAGCAAAGCGTGTCCACAAGGACATACCGGAAAGCTCGCTATTAAGTTATAAATAGGGAGCGAGACGCTCCCACTACAAATAGATGACACGAACCATTAGTTGTTAATGGTTGGTGGTTAGGCAATAAAACAACTGTCCACTGTCAACTGTCCACTGTCCACTGTCAACTGTCAACTGTCCACTGTCCACTGTCCACTGTCAACTGTCCACTAACTTAATATCAAAATAACTAAACTCGGTGATGGTGTCTTTACCGTCTTGAGAATCTTGTACCACTTGTTTAGTCATCAAATAGTACTTACCTACTTTCTCATAGGTATCTTCAAATTTGAGAATACTTTGAATTTCGTCGGTTTGAACGTCACGAAAAATTGCATCATAACGATTTGCAATGTAACCTTCATCTGTATCAATATTCTCGTGGGTATCAATCACAAAAGCCGTATTTCCCTTTATCCTAGTTACTTGACAAATCTGATTTTTTATGATTTTGTAAGTAGAATCTAATGATTCTCCCTTGACAATAATCACTACTGCTTGTGTATCGTCCGTTGAACCTTGGATAAACTCATGTTCCTGATGTTCCTCATGAAAAGGAGCGATTTTGCATTGAGTCACAACATTCCGGAGTTGTATGTAAATCCCTTCTTGTACCTGAATGTCCGATATTCCACTCACTTCTACACTCAAATCACGGTTGACAAATATTTTACCCGTGTAAGTTTCCTTACCCTGTATTAGCTGCACTTTAGCGCTGTAACCGGGAAAGTCTTCGTCCCAAGTGTAACGATTTTCGTAAGCGATTTGAAATAAGTCTTGTGCTGTCTTTGAAGTTTTCATCTTGTTTTCCGCGAGATACTACCCGTCGCAAGATTTGCGTTTAATTTAATTAATGGCTCGTATTGTTCTTAAATTAAACAATTAATTAAACAATTTCTGAGTTGACAAAACGATTAATACCATGTTTATCTGTACAAATCGGACTTTTTTCACTGTGGATTTTCCAAGACGCTTAACCGCATTGAGTTCACCTTTCCCAGTTTAACGGATTGGGAATTCATTGTTTTGTAATGGTTTTGATTAGAATCAAGTTAACACTTAGGACAGATTATTCTATGTAATTAAAGTAACTTGATCTTAATTTTTGCCCGCGATAGTATTCTTCATAGTTTTTTGAAACAAGTTTAAATCGTCAGTCTCTTGTAATCAGGAATTGTATCCGAGTATCATTGACAATAATCAAGCCTAATTATGACAATTACCTCTAGAATTTTCTCCTTTTGTGGGAGTCAGTTTGAGGTTGGGATTCTTCTAACTAGGAAAGCAGTACTTGAAGGGACTGTATGTTAACTAATGGGTGCATACTATTGTTCGTCTAATACATCTATCTATTAGGGTTACAAAATGAGTTTTCCTACATCAAGTAAGATTATTTTACCATCTGCGATCGCTTGTGGTATTGTGTTCACTGTATTGACCGTACCTCTAGCGGTAATGGGCGAAAATGAAGTTGCAATTAGATTTGAGGAAGAATCTTTTTTTGATGGCAAGTTAAGAGATATCGCTGCACCTTATGTCGTATTTGCGACTTTACTCAGTTTTGGTGCGGGAATTTCTGTTGCGGCTTTAACGGGATTGCAGCATTTGAATCGCAATTCCTTAAATGACAAGCAAAAGCTGGCTCGGTTAGAGAAAGATTTACAACAGAAGGAACGATTGCTTCAAGAGTTCAAGCTTTCTGAGTCTCGTCTGCAAGCTTCAGGGCTTAAAAGTTTTCTAAATGAATAAACCCCAGTTAGGGATTACATACAACAACAGTATCTGAATCGAGTGTGAATTTTCCCGTTGACTTGGCTAACAAACTGCGAATGACATATTTTTAATACCGTAATCTAAAGTTTGTAGTCTCCGAGGTACTCCCTCTTTCTGGTTCCCAGTATCGCTTCCTGGGAACTAGAATTTGGAGCATCTACTTCCGATTAAGTAGTTAGGCTTGCATTATTTACATAAATACTCGTGAGTTACATAACAATACGGTTCAGTTAAGCTTGTCCCTCAATCAATTTATTGAGAACCAAGACTTGGGGGATTCTCCCCCAAACCCCCGATTGGGGGACGGTTGCGTCCCCCAAACCCCCTCCAAAAAAGTCGATCTGTTTTGTTTGCGATAATTAATTATATCCTTAACTGAACTGTATTGA
>JACYMD010000088.1 GCA_015272215.1 Rivularia sp. T60_A2020_040
ATAACTACATTTCAATAGCATATTATCATGTCATTTTTCTTGCGTTTGCCCTGCTGTAATACCCATCATCTGGAAAAAGATTGTATTCGATTGAGCAATAACTGCTGCTGTTTGCTCGCCACCACCGCTCAACCATTCCGGTAATAAACTAAATATGGTGAGATAAGCAACTGCACCGACATTTCCGTAAGCTCCAACGTTACCGGCAATTTGACCTGTTACGCGACGTTTCACCAAAGGAACGATCGCGAATGTTGAACCTTCTCCAGCTTGTACAAAGAACGAACAAGCCATGGTCAGAATAATTGCTAAAGGTAACCACCAATTATTCGCAACTCCTCCCATCATCATGTAGCCTATACCCATACCAGCAGTTAGAACAGCCATTGTATTCTTGCGGCTTCCTAGTTTATCGGATATTAAACCACCACCAGGACGAGATATCAAGTTCATAAAAGCGTAGCTAGAAGCAATCATCCCAGCCATTGCTTTATTTAAAGTAAAAGTTCCTTCAAAAAATGCCGGAAGCATGGAAACCACTGCTAATTCTGAACCAAAGTTGACGACATAAGTTAGTTCCAGAATCGCCACTTGAGAAAAACTGTAACGGTCTTTTGCAGGATATTTTTTCTTTCCCGCAAGCAAGTCTTTATTTACAACCCAACAGTTATAAGTCTGGAATAAATATAAACCTGCTAACAGCGCTAAAACTAATAAGTAAGTTCCGTCACCATACAAATTAGCTTTTTTCAAACGCCAAGCTAGAAGCATTAAAATACCTGTCAGAGGTAAATTCATCAATATCAAGAACCAAAAATCCTTGACGCTGGTAACTTCTAAACCTCTAACATTTTTAGGCTTTTGATAGACTTTTCCAGGAGGATGGTCTTGTACGTTGAAAAAATAAAGAATTCCATATAAAGCTGCAATAATACCACTTCCAGCAATACACAACCGCCAATTGAGAGCATCACCGGCTCCAAAAGCTAACCATGCTCCAATTGTTGGTAAAGTAAAAGCTGCCGCTGCCGAACCAAAATTTCCCCAACCTCCATAGATTCCTTCTGCTAAACCAATCTCTTTGGGAGGAAACCATTCTGCCACCATGCGGATACCAATTACAAATCCCGCACCAACAATACTCAATGCTAAACGGCTAATTACTAACTGGGTAAAGTTTTGAGCGCTAGCGAAGGTAATACAAGGTATTGCTGCATAAATCAATAATAAGGAGTAAGTAATCCTCGGACCGAATTTATCTAATAGCATTCCGATAATGATTCGAGCCGGAACGGTCAAAGCAACGTTACAAATTGCTAAAATTCTAATTTGACCAATTTCTAAACCTAGGTCTGTTTGTACTTGTGTTGCAAAGGGAGCGAGGTTGAACCAAACAAAGAATGAGAGAAAAAACGCTAACCAAGTCATGTGCAGGATTTTGTACCTGCCGTGAAAAGATAACAATTCTGAGAGCATCGATTAACCTCTTAAATAATTGGTAATGGGTAATTGGTAATTGGTAATTGGTAATGGATAATTGGTAATTTGAACCTTTAACCTTTAACCTTTAACCTTTAATCTGTGACCTTGTAACTGTCAACTGTCCCAGGTCAACTGTTTAGTTGGCTTTGCACCAAAATCTTCTATTAATATACGTTTTAAAACAGTATTAACCTCGTCACAAGGAATACCTTTTTGTACACAAGTACCTAATTGGGCATCTTTACCGACTTTGCCTCCCATATATAAGTCCACACCTTCAACAGTCTTGCCATCTTTACGGACTTTGGTTCCCATTAATCCGATATCAGCTACCTGTGGTTGTCCACAGGAATTAGGACAGCCTGTCCAGTGGATTCTTACAGATTTGGGTAGGTCTAATTCTGCATCAAGTTGTTGGGCGATCGCCATGGCTCGATTTTTGGTTTCGACTAAGGCAAAGTTACAAAATTGAGAACCTGTACAAGATACTAATGCTCTTTCTAATGGTTGAGGTTTAATACTAAACTTTTCCAACAAAGGTTCAGTTAAGAACACTTGTAAATTATCATCGGCAATATTGGGAATAATCACATTTTGTTCCACAGTCAAACGAACTTCACCGTTACCGTAAACGGAAGCTAACTGGGCTAAATCAAACATATCCTCAGCATAAAGTCTTCCTACAGGAATGTGTAAACCAACGTAGTTTAAACCTGCTTGCTTTTGCTGATAAATGCCGATACAATCACGCTTTTCCCAGTCGATTTCGTCTTTTGCGGCTGCGGTTGCTAAATTACGTCCAAATTCTTGTTCAACCATCGAACGAAACTGATCTATTCCCAATTCATCAATCAACCACATTAAACGGGATTTTTGACGATTTGCACGAGAACCCTTATCCCGAAAAACAGTTAAAATTGCTCGACATAAATCCACTACATCATCATTAGGAGCAACCCAAACATTCAAAGGTACAGCAGCTTCACATCGTTTAGCCGAGAAAAAACCACCAACTAAAACGTTGAATCCCAACTCTGCATCTTTATAAGCCGGAACAAAGGCTATATCATTGATTTCCGCATGAACGGAATTATCCCGTCCCCCTTCGATGGCAATATTAAATTTACGTGGGAGATTACTAAATGCATAATTACCTTCCCCATGATTGGTAATCATATCCTGGACTTTTTGCACCAACTCACGAGTATCAATCAGTTCATCCCCATCAATTCCCGCGACTGGAGAACCAGTGATATTCCGGACATTATCCATCCCCGACTGTACAGAAGTCATTTCTACCGCATCCAGACGACGAAAGATATCGGGTATGTCTTCCAGATGAACTCCCCGCAACTGAATATTTTGACGAGTGGTAATATCAGCATTACCATCGGCACCGTAACGCTGCACAATTTCAGCTAGTACCTGCAATTGATTACTAGATAAAATCCCATTTGGAATTCGCATCCGCAACATGAATTTACCTGGTGTGACGGGACGATAAAAAACTCCTACCCATTTGAGACGATGTTCCAAATCGGATTTTTCCATTGCTTCCCAACCGATTTGGGCAAAATTTTCTAGTTCATCTTTAATCGCTAAACCATCTTTTTCCGCTTTAATTTTCTCGAACTTATTAAGAGTTGTAGTTTTATCTGATTCATTGGTAGACATGGTTACTTTCGGTTAATAATTCAAGGTTAACTAATATAAAACCATTGCTAGTACTAAACTAATTGCACAATTCAACCATTATTTTTAACCCCAAAATTATCAATCTTTGTGTTTCAATTTTTACTCAACTAAGTACTTATTAAAACGATAAATGTATTTATTGTTTTGTATCAACTGTAACTTTTTAGGATGTTTTTCTAACAGTTAATGCACAAAATGCATATTATCTATACAGTTTTAGTATTGAGTAACTAAACAAGAGCCTTAGATAATCCATTCGTAGCTCTTTTAAAATGAAATTCGTGACAAGCTAGAAGAAAGCTGAAATTTTTTGATATGCAAATGTTGAAAACACTGGAAATGATTGCGGGTGATGTAACAAAAGCCAACTGGATATTAATTAGTCAGCAGTTACAGCAATTATTAGATAAAGATCAATTAGAGCAAGCAGTTGCGGTAGACGCTGGTGGCGACGCTTTGGGTATTGCGATCGCGATCATGAGGGTGGGAGATTTTCAAACAAGGTGGGATGTAGCGAAGATTTTTCCTCAAATAGGGACACAAGCCATTGTTCCTTTAATTGAAATATTAGAGGATGAATCAGCAGATTTGGAGATGCGTTGGTTTGCACTGCGTATTTTGGGAGAGTTTAATCAACCCCAGATAGTTATATCTTTGGTTAAATTACTCGAAGAGACACAAGAAGAAGAATTGGCGATCGCCGCAGCCCAAACTTTAGCTAAAATTGGTGAAAGTGCCATCGCTTCATTGATTGAATTACTCAAAGAGGAAAAAACCAGGTTATTAGCGGTTAAATCTCTGGCTCAAATTCGCTGCTCGGAAGTTATCGAAGCTTTAAAAAGTGTTGTGGATGATTCGATCACAGAAGTTAGATTTACAGCGATTGAAGCTCTAAGTAGTTTTCACCATCAGTGTTTAATTCCTGTATTTATTAAAGCTTTGCAAGACACATCTTCCTCTGTTCGTAAAGAAGCAATAATTGCCTTAAAAATGCGTGTCTACCTGAAAGAAGAATTCCCCATAGTAAATCATCTCCAACCACTGATTTACGATGTCAATTCAGAAGTGTGTCAGCAAGCAATATTAGCTTTGGGATGTATGAAAGATCAAATGGCAATTAAAACATTGTTTGATTTTTTAAATTATCAAAATGCTCCTTTATTTCTTAAAAAAGAAGCGGTACGTGCTTTGAATTGGAATGGAACCTATCAAGCCTTGGATTATTTAAAACAAAGTCTTTATTCAAGTGAGATTAATCTGTGTGAAGAAATTATTATTGTATTGGGAAGACAAGAATCAACGGAGATGAAATCTGACGCTGCCAAGATTTTAATTGATTTTCTCAACAGTAAACAAGAAATAATCGATGAATCGCGAATCAAACAAGCAATTGCGACATCTTTAGGAGAATTGAGAGATAAAAGCGCTTTGACTTATTTAGAAAAACTCGCTGATGATGATGATTCTAAAGTTAAATTATATGCTTTGGCTGCGATGAAGAAAATTACTTCAGTAAAAAATTAAATCACGAAGTGAATTGTACATTTACCGAGCAATTTATCGTTACAAGACTTTGCTATTCAAGCTTTTTGCGTCGAGTACTTAAGTTTAATATTCAGCAGCATATAATGCCATTTCTCAAACTTACTCTAACTCTTCACAATAAGTACAAATATTTAAAAACTTTACGAGGCTTTCACTTATATCTATAACTGATAACCATTGACAAATACGACTATCCTAAACTTTACCGAAAATGGAATAGTTCATTTATGTGCCAGCGCTGTGAAACAATATTTGAGATAGTAGAGTAAGTTATACTATCGGCGGATAAGAAAAAGCAATTTGCTTAACTTATTACGAATGGTAGTAGGTAGAAAAATTTTGCGATCGCCATTGTCTTAACCTAATTTAAAATATCTCATAAAAAAACGAAAATTCCGAAACGTATTATGTGTCAAACAATAAGTACATTAACTTGATGGTATGTATAAAAAATGATTGAATGTTTGAATCTATTCGTAGTTCAATTAGCAGTATAACCTCAAAAAATACGCCTAGAGGTAAAGCAATGGAATGGCTAATTATAGCGGGTTTGGTTCTTATACTCTTATCAAATGGACAACCACACAAAAGAAGAAAAAGATTTGATGATGACGAATTTGATCGGGGACCAAATGTAGACAAAGAGGAAGCATTAGCTATAGATTACTTGCGTAGAATGGATGAGAAAAAAGACGGCAAGTAAGATGATATAAATTTTTCTACTACTAAGATTTTACGAATTGAGTATTTACGGATAGAAACCAGGTTTCTAGTCATCGGAACTCTTAACTTTGAACGGGGAAAAGTTAACAATTAAAAGTTCCCTCGCTCCAGGGTTTTAAACCCCATCCTAAACTCCCTATTCCCTATTTTTAAACCCCCACCTACTTAATAAACTCAGGACTTACGCAATTGTCACAAGACTTGGGTGGTGCGTGACGCTACAAATCTTATTACTACGTTCAAATTTAATCTAAACTACACACCCTACAAGGAAAATATGCCAGTTGCGTAAGTCCTAAAACGCCCAAATAAATATTAAAATATAAAATTCATCTAGACGTGCATTTACTTCCATGACTGCGACATCCCAACCCCCATTTTCCCCTGAAGAAATTGCCAAAGAAGGCATAAAACCCCAAGAATACCAAGAAATTGTCCAACGATTAGGTCGGCACCCCAATAAAGCCGAATTAGGTATGTTTGGTGTCATGTGGTCGGAACATTGTTGTTATAAAAATTCTCGACCTTTATTAAAACAGTTTCCTACCACCGGAGAGCGGATTCTCGTTGGTCCGGGTGAAAATGCTGGTGTTGTAGACTTGGGTGATGGTTTCCAACTGGCTTTTAAAATTGAATCTCATAATCATCCTTCAGCAGTAGAACCGTTTCAAGGTGCGGCAACGGGAGTCGGTGGTATTCTCAGAGATATTTTTACCATGGGTGCGCGTCCCATCGCGATATTGAATTCACTGCGTTTCGGTAATTTAGAAGATGCCAAAACTCAAAGATTATTTAGTGGAGTAGTATCAGGAATTGCTCATTATGGTAATTGTGTCGGTGTTCCTACGGTAGGTGGTGAAGTCTACTTTGACCCTGCTTATTCTGGTAATCCTTTGGTAAATGTGATGGCATTGGGTTTGATGGAAAGATCAGAAATTGTTAAATCTGGTGCATCGGGTATCGGTAATCCGGTATTGTATGTTGGCTCTACTACCGGACGCGACGGTATGGGAGGTGCGAGTTTTGCCAGTGCGGAATTAACTGATGAATCTGTGGATAACCGTCCAGCAGTACAAGTTGGCGACCCTTTTTTAGAAAAATCTTTAATTGAAGCTTGTTTAGAAGCCTTTAAAACGGGTGCGGTAGTAGCAGCCCAAGATATGGGTGCAGCGGGTATCACCTGTTCTACTTCCGAAATGGCTGCAAAAGGTGGTGTGGGAGTAGAATTTGATTTAGATAAAATTCCTCACCGGGAAACGGGAATGATTCCCTACGAATATTTGCTCAGCGAATCTCAAGAGAGAATGCTGTTTGTTGCCGAAATTGGTAGAGAACAAGAGTTAATTGATATTTTTGTGCGTTGGGGATTAAATGCAGTAGTTGCAGGGAAAGTTATAGAAGAACCGATTGTGCGGATTCTTTATCAAGGAGAAATCGCAGCTGAAATACCCGCCACAGCCTTGGCAGAAAATACCCCAATATACAACCGAGAATTACTCACAGAACCTCCAGAATATGCTCGTAAAGCTTGGGAATGGACATCTGACAATTTACCACCTTGTTGTACTCATAAAGGTATTCAAATTCAAGGAAAACTACAAACCTGGAATGATATTCTGTTAACCTTACTCGATACACCCACCATCGCTTCCAAATCTTGGGTTTATCGTCAATACGACCATCAAGTGCAGAATAACACCGTCATGTTACCCGGTGGTGCAGATGCGGCGATTATTCGATTACGTCCGCTTGAGGAGAGAGGGAGAGAAGAAACTTCCAATGCCCAATCCCCAATGCCCCATGCCCAATCCGGTGTTGCTGCAACGGTTGATTGTAATTCTCGGTATGTTTATCTCGATCCTTATGAAGGTGCGAAAGCTGTGGTGGCTGAAGCTGCTCGTAATCTTAGTTGTGTGGGTGCCGAACCTTTAGCGGTGACAGATAACCTGAATTTTGGTAGTCCGGAAAAACCGATTGGTTATTGGCAATTAGCAGAAGCTTGTCGGGGTTTAGCCGAAGCTTGTCAAGAATTATCGACTCCGGTAACTGGCGGAAATGTCTCTCTCTACAACGAAACTTTTGATGCTCAAGGCAATCCTCAACCAATTTACCCGACTCCTGTTGTGGGAATGGTGGGATTAATTCCCGATTTAACCAAAATCTGCTCTCTCGGTTGGCGAGATCAAAACGATATAATTTATCTTCTCGGTTTACCCATTCAATCCAAAATCCCAAATATTTCTGATGAAAACATTGAGCGAACACAATCCAAAATCCAAAATCCAAAATCCAAAATCGAATTGGGTGGTTCGGAGTATTTAGCTACTATCCACAATACTGTTGCCGGAAAACCCTCACGAGTAGATTTTGACTTGGAACGTCGCGTACAACAATGTTGCCGTGAAGGTATTCGTCAAGGTTGGGTGCGTTCTGCCCATGATTGCGCTGAAGGTGGAATTACTGTTGCTCTGGCTGAATGTTGTATTAATAGTAAACTCGGTGCCGAAATTCGTTTAGATTTACCAGCAAGCAATTCTCAAAGATGGGACGAAATACTTTTTGGTGAAGGTGGAGCCAGAATTATTGTTTCAGTTGCGTTAGAGCAACAACAAATTTGGGAATCCTATTTACAAGAACAATTAAAAGATAATTGGCAAAAACTTGGTGAGGTGGGAAATTCTCAAACAAACTTGGGGATATTCACCACTGATAATAAAACTTTAATAAACGTTACAATAGAAAATGCAAGCAATCACTATTATCAAGCAATTACTAGGCGTTTAGCCGTCCATCAACAGTAAAGCATTCAACTGACAATTGAATAACTGGCAACTTACTATTAGTATCGTTGAGCATAATTACTGTACTGTGGTAAATGGATGGTTAAGAATTAATTAAATTTAATATTTTGTTTATATAACTATCCAATTTCCCAATCCCAGTGGCTTGACATCATCATCAGGAGCATAGTTAGCATGATTTCCCCAAATTCCAAAGCCGTCACTTCGGATCAATACGCCCAAATTAATGCCAATTTAATTAATGCCAATTTAATTAATTCCAATTTAATTAACCCTAATTTAATTAATCAAGATGAACCTTCTGATAAGCAAGAAGAAGCTTGTGGGGTTTTCGGCGTTTACGCACCGAAAGAAGACGTTGCCCGACTAACTTATTTTGGATTGTACGCTCTTCAGCATCGAGGTCAAGAATCCGCTGGGATTGCGACTTTTGAAGGCAACAAGGTACACCTCCATAAGGATATGGGTTTAGTATCTCAAGTCTTCAACGAATCCATCCTTGATGACTTACCAGGTAGTATCGCTGTTGGTCATACCCGTTATTCCACCACAGGTTCGAGTCATGTAGCTAATGCCCAACCTGCTATTGTCCAAACCCGACTAGGAGAAATAGCTTTAGCACACAATGGTAATTTAGTCAATACTAAGCAGTTGCGCGACGAATTGCTAGAAAAAAGCTGCAATCTAACTACTACAACCGACTCGGAAATGATTGCCTTGGCGATCGCCGAAGAATTAAACGATGGTTCGCGGTTGTTGGAAGGTGCGATTCGGGCTTTCCATCGTTGCCGAGGAGCCTTTAGTTTAGTAATTGGTTCCAGTGAAGGCATCATGGGTGTACGTGATCCAAACGGTATTCGACCTCTGGTAATAGGCACTTTAAAGGGTAATCCAACACGTTACGTTTTGGCTTCCGAAACCTGTGCTTTAGACATTATTGGGGCTCAATACCTGCGAGATGTGGAACCTGGTGAGTTGGTTTGGATTACAGAAGAAGGTTTAGAATCCTTTCGGTGGACTCAGAAACAAGAAAGGAAACTATGTATTTTTGAAATGTTCTACTTTGCTCGTCCCGATAGTATCATGAACGAAGAAAGTTTGTATAGTTATCGGATGAGATTAGGGCGACGATTAGCACAAGAATCTGTTGTAGATGCGGATATTGTTTTTGGGGTTCCAGATTCTGGAATCCCGGCTGCAATAGGGTTTTCGGAAGTTTCCGGCATCCCTTACGTAGAAGGATTGATCAAAAACCGCTACGTCGGAAGAACTTTTATTCAACCCACCCAAGCAATGCGGGAATCGGGTATAAGAATGAAATTAAATCCGCTCAAAGATGTATTATCCGGCAAAAGAGTGATAATCATTGATGATTCAATTGTACGGGGTACCACGAGTCGTAAGTTAGTAAAATCATTGTACGAAGCGGGTGCAACGGAAGTACATATGCGAATTTCTTCTCCCCCTGTTACTCATCCCTGCTTTTATGGTATTGATACTGATAGTCAAGACCAGTTAATTGCTGCAACTAAATCAGTACAAGAAATTGCCAAACATTTAGAAGTAGATAGTCTGGCATATCTGAGCTGGAAAGGAATGTTAGAAGAAACCAAACAAGATACTAATAGTTTTTGTTCGGCTTGTTTTACCGGAGATTATCCCGTACCAGTACCCGAAAGACTCAAACGTTCTAAATTAATGTTAGAAGAAGCGATAGTTTAATAATGTTGATTTAAATTGCATTTTTTGGAAGATGATTAATTTTTAATGTAGAGACTTTGCAATTTGCGAGGTCTTTTTATTTATGTAAATTTAGGCGTTGCTGAATCCGGGTATGAATCTAGATTTGGAGACGGGGCGTATTGGTACGTCTTCTAACAAACTTGCGCTCAAAAGCCTAATCAAAGCTTTCTGCTTTATGATATCGTCCATTATATTTTTTCTAAGGAAACCAAACCATTGTCTGCAAAATCTATTTCCAGATGATAACCTTCCATCAAAGCAGTTCCCAATAAAGGCTTATAACCAGAAGCTAAAACGGCAACTATAGCGGTTTTCACTTGGGTGCAATACAAATATTACCTCACCCCGCCCTCCGGG
>JACYMD010000064.1 GCA_015272215.1 Rivularia sp. T60_A2020_040
TGTTGCATCTATTCCTTGCTGTGACTATTTTTCACTTCTCTTGTCACCCCTTGAAGAGAATTTGAGTAAAGAGAGAAATTCGCGATATGTTTGATTGGTTTTAATCAAACGTGAATTAGATGATGAGTGTTAATTTCGTACCTTTCTTAAGGAAATTGTAATCAGAATGTTTTACTGATATCTGCTTATATAGGAAGTAACGGACTACAATCAAGGCGGATAATTTCGCCGAAATCAATAAGGAAGGATTATTTGTTATGTCCGACTTAAATAGAGGAATCATGAAATTTAAAGATGCGGATACTCCTAAAGCTGTGATTATTTCAACCGTTCTGGTTTTGGGTTCCATTGCATTACTGATCTTTTGGGCATTGCAGGTAGCTTACACAGTAAACTAGGAAAAGAAGCTCCTCCACCTGAAGGGACGTTAAATGTATTACGGATGTGTTTAACCGCAACGAAAATGTTAACTTACTTTGTTGTAGGGAAATATTGAACGGGAACACAGGAATAATTATGAATTCTTGTTTATCAGTAGCAATTGATTATTTGCTTATGTATGTAGGATTCTAAGGGGTGTGGATTATATGATCATTGCCCCTTAGACCGTTATCAAAATCTAAAACCGGAATTTTAGATTATTGAAGGGAAACCAAAAACCAATCATATGCTTGAACTTTGGGGTGCTTTAGTTATTTTGATTTTCTGCCCCATTTTGGGAGGTTTACCAGTAATTTCTTGGATTACCAATGCTTCTTCTAAGCGTCGGTTAGCGGAAATTGGTACTGGTAATATTGGTGTGAGTGCTGCTTTCTATCACGGTGGAACCTTGGTAGGAGTTCTTGCTGTTTTATCAGAAGCTCTCAAGGGAGTTATCGCTGTTTTAATAGCTCGCGCTTTTTTTGGTAACGGTTCCTACTGGGAGTTGATTGCTTTAATTGCTTTGGTTATAGGGCGATTCTGGATGGGCAAGGGTGCTGGGACTACAAATGTTGTCTGGGGATTTGCGGTACACGATCCAATGGCAGCTGCTTTTGTATTTTTGGTTGGTAGTATCAGCTTTTTGCTTTTACGTTCTAAGGAATTAGCAAAATATGGGGTACTGGTTTTATTTCCGCTAATTGTAGCCATATTGCATTTTGACGATTTCGCGAAAATTTTGGCAGCGATTGTCTTAGCAGGGTTACTTGCTTGGATTTACCAACAGATTCCCGACGATTTAAATTTAAAAGTATCTGAAGCTCAACCAGAGTCTCAGGCAATGTTTCAGTTATTACGCGGCAACCAAAAAATTCTTTCTCTCGATGATGAATTAGATGCTGCCATTGTGGGAAATAAAGCAGCTAGGTGTTCCGAAATCAAGCGTATTGGTTATCCGGTTCCTAAAGGTTGGGTGCTGACTCCCATGGATGAACCTGAAATGTTGATCGATTATCTTCAACCATCAGATTTATCTCCCCTTGCAGTACGTTCTTCAGCTATAGGAGAAGATACGGAAGAAGCTTCCGCAGCCGGACAATATGAAACTGTTTTGAACGTCACTACAAAAGAAGGTTTATTACAAGCTATTAATACAGTTCGTGTTTCCTACGAACATCCAGATGCTGTTCAATATCGTCGCGATCGCCTTTGTCGCAGTGAAGCTGAAGGCAATTTCAAACAAGCTGCAATGGCGGTTTTGATTCAACAACAAGTTCAAGGGGTATTTTCTGGAGTTGCTTTTAGTCGCGATCCAATTACTCAAGAAAGCGATGCTGTAGTAATTGAAGCGACAGCGGGAAGTGCGGCTCAAGTTGTTTCGGGAAGATACACACCGGAACAATATCGGGCTTTTGTGGTTAAAACAGAGAATTTATCTTCTGTACATTTGGAAGGGGAAGGACAAATACCTGCTGTATTAATCAAGCAAGTAGCCTACTTAACCAGGCAAATCGAACAATATTATCACGGTATTCCCCAAGATATTGAATGGAGTTATGACGGTCAAACTTTATGGATATTACAAGTTCGTCCCATCACGACTTTATTACCGATTTGGACGCGCAAAATCGCCGCTGAAGTAATCCCCGGAATCATTCATCCATTAACTTGGTCGATTAATCGTCCGTTAACTTGTGGTGTTTGGGGAGGTATTTTTGCCATAGTATTAGGGGAACGTGCGATCGGATTAGATTTTAATCAAACGGCGACGCTGCACTTTTCTAGAGCTTATTTTAATGCGAGTCTTCTCGGACAGATTTTCCGACGTATGGGTTTACCCCCCGAAAGTTTGGAATTTCTAACTAGAGGAGCCAAAATGAGCAAACCTCCTTTAAATAGTACTTTGTCAAATCTTCCCGGATTACTGCGGTTGCTCACCAGAGAATTCAGTTTATCAAGAGACTTTAAACGAGATTATCGCAAGCGATTTCAACCGGGTTTGACACAATTAAAACAACAATCGCTACTCGAACTTGACCAAGAGAGGCTTTTAGAACGAATTGAATTGATCTTAGAATTACTTCGCAGCGCGACTTATTACAGTATTATGGCTCCTTTGAGTGCTGCGATTAGACAAGGGATTTTTAAACCAAAGGATAGTCAAATTGATAATAGTGCAGCTCCGGAAGTTGCCGCATTACGAGAACTTGGGCAATTAGCCTACTCTGCCAAATTAATACTACCGGATTTCGATCCAGAAACCCTATTTGAAGATTTGGCTGTTTCCACACCGGGACAAAAAATTCTTGAGCAGTTTGAAGTTTTTATTAATCGTTATGGTTACTTAAGTGATGTGGGAACTGATATTGCGGTTCCCACTTGGAGAGAAGAACCAGAAGCTGTCAAGCTGTTATTTGTGCAGTTAATGCAAGGAAACCAACCCCCCGCAAACAAACGTAAGCGAGGAGGAGTCGTACAACGTCGTGTAGATTTAAAAGGACGAGTTACAGAAGTTTATTCTCAGTTATTAGCACAGTTACGTTGGTCTTTTATTGCTTTAGAAAGAAATTGGTTACAAAATGGTTTGCTTCAACAACCTGGAGATATCTTTTTTCTCGAAATTGAAGAAGTACAAAAAATTATTCGAGATGCGGATGATCAATTAATCAATTATTTAAGCTCGTTGGTGCAAATGAGAAAAAACCAACTTACCGAAGATAGTCAACTCAATCCCGCACCGCTCTTAGTTTACGGTAATGCACCTCCCGTATCAATTTTTGTTCCTAGTTCTTCTCTGCTAGCGGATGGAATGTTAACCGGAATTCCTGCAAGTCACGGACAAGTTGAAGGTAGAGTTAAAGTGTTACGCAATTTACAATCAATTCCAGATATTGATAAGCAGACTATTTTGGTGGTTCCTTACACTGATTCTGGCTGGGCTGCTTTACTGACAAGGGCTGGTGGTTTGATTGCAGAGGCTGGTGGTAGACTTTCTCATGGTGCAATCATCGCTCGTGAATACGGGATTCCCGCAGTTATGGATGTACATAATGCCACTTGGTTATTACAAGATGGTCAGCGAGTACGAGTTGATGGTTCTAGGGGAATTATAGAGGTATCGAACGATTTACGACCAGATTGATGGTTAATGGTTGTTAGTTGTTGGTTGTTTATCGACTATCCACTATCGCCTATCCCCTAACCACTAACCACTAACCACTATCCACTATCCACTAACTAACCAATGTGTTCAAATATCTAATAATCCATACCGCTTTTGTAATTCTAATAATTTCATCCTTGCTTCACCAGCATTGTCGGCTAAATCGGCAAACTCGACAAACCGTCGCAATTCTTTTCTTAATAAATTCCGTTCTACTTCCAAAGTCTTTCTATCTAAATCTGGTGGTAATACAATCATGTCAAATATAGTTGCTCGTTCTTTATTCGGATGAGGACGTAAAATACGTCCCCGTCGCTGGATAAATTGTCGGGGATTGCTCGAACTTGCCAAAATTACCGCTGTTTTAATTGCTGGAATATCGACTCCTTCATCTAAACAACGAATTGCTACTAAACCTTGTAATTCTCCACTTTCAAATTGATTTCTTAAAGTTTCTCTTTCTACTAAAGAAGTTTCTGCCGTATACGTACTAACTCTATAACCCAAATCTACCCCCAAAATACGAGTTACTTCCTTGAGTTGATGTAAATTAGCTCTTTCCTGGCTTTCTTGGCAACCGTCGCTGCAATAAAATAATGTATGAGTCGTTTCACCTCTTGTTCTCATTAATTCCCGTAAAGCATTTAATTTATTTTCTGCTCCACTTACTAATCTTGCACGTTGAATTAATAAGGCTTTAATATCTTCGTTATCTTCAATATTAATTAAATTGGTGTTTTCTTGCTGTCGATAAAATAAAGCACGTCCAATTTTATGGGTAAGTTTTGCATAAGCGTAACTTTCAGATTCGGTTAATTTTATCGGTATCGGATAATAAAGATAGCGTACTAAAGCACCTTGATTAATAGCATCTTTTAAAGTAAATTCTGGTTGCAAAACCGCGCCAAAATAATTAAATAAAGATTGAGTTCCCACATCATCAAAATATCTTTCCGGTGTCGCAGATAGCCCCAATCTTAAGCCTATACTGCGCGGTAAACTTTCTTCTAACTTAGGTGAACCTAAATTATGCACTTCATCACCAATAATTAAAGTCTTTTGAGGAAAGTATTTTAACTGAGATTGGAAACCATCACTTATGAATGTCGAATTAGTAGTAATAATTGTGAGAAAAGATTGGGAACCAGAATGCACGTTATAAAGTTGGGTAGAAAGTTGGGTTTGCCAATTACGAACATTTTCAAAAGCTAAAATTGGCTTTAAACCAAACTTTTCAGATTCTCGCGCCCATTGAGTTACAAGATGGCGGTAAGGACACACCACTAGCAATATTTGTAAATTAATTTGACGGTATAATTCATAAGTAATTGCTAGTGCTGTGATGGTTTTACCACTACCAGTCGCCATTTTTAACGTACCTCTACCATTATTAGCAAACCAATTATTTGCAGCTTGCTTTTGATAGCCTCGCAATTGTAAAGATTGCGGAATTCTTGGACATCCCGGTAATGGTTGCTTTGCTTGGTAAATACCCTTATTTTCGCTTGCATAACCCGGTAGTGGTATTTTTAAACGAAAATTAATTGGTGTATTAGCTTCTTTTGGCGTTAAATACATAAAATGGCGGCTACCCTGGCAGTTTTAAGAGATGGGGAGATGGGGAGATGGGGGAATATTTGATAACACACTATTACCAATTACCAATTACCAATTCCCCCAAACCCCATGCTTAATTCAACTATTATAATTGCGCCAAACAGCAACTAAGGAACCTTGTACTTGTACCTGTCGTGCATCAACTTCTATTGGCTGATATTTCGAGTTTGCAGGTTTGAGGGTAATGCGATCGCAACTTGTCCGATAAAACCGCTTTAATGTCGTACCATGTCCGGATACCATGGCAGCAACAATTGTACCGTCTTTGAGCATATCTGGCTCTTGTACGGGATGCAAAAATACCATGTCTCCATCCAGAATGGAATCTTCAATCATGCTGTCACCAGTTACCCGCAAAGCATAAGTTTGAAAGGGTAATTTGATCTCTTGAAAATCCAAATGTTCCACTGCATCGGTAAAGGGTTCGATTAAACCACCCGCTGCTATGGTACCTAAAATCGGTACACCAGGATTTTCCGGATGCAAAACTCTTATTGTCCGCGCTTTACCTTCACTCCACTCAATATACCCCTTGTTGCGTAAATGCTCTAAACGACTTTGAATCGGTGCTGGTGATCTCAAATTCATCGCTTGCATCATCTGACGAATTGAAGGTGAATGCTGACGCATTCGGATATATTCCGTCAACCAATCGTAAAGTTCTCTTTGTGCTTCTGTCAGTTTTTCCATGATCATAAGGGAAGTAAAATACAAATGTCCTTAGAACATTAGTACTACAAAAAACCTGATAACGGCAAAGTTTTTTGCTTTTTATATGGCAATTTTTAAATAATTTTTGAATCAACACCCGCTGCAAGGCGGGGAGATTTTGGATTGAAATTGAGACTTGTCCAAAATTTAAAATCCAAAATCTAAAACAGAAATTTAAACCAAAAAATTAACACAAAAAATGAACACAAAAAACTAAACTGGTTCGGCGGACATTATACTGGCAAGTAAAGCTTTTTGGACATGAAGTCGATTTTCTGCTTGTTGCCAAACTCGCGAATGTTCGCCTTCAATAACAGCATTTGTAATTTCTTGATCGCGATGCGCTGGTAAACAGTGTAAAACAATCGCTTGTGGGTGAGCAAAACTCAACAATTCCTGATTAATTTGATAGGGTTTGAAAATTGGCATTCGGTTTTCTGCTTCTTTTTCTTGTCCCATACTTGCCCATACATCAGTATAAAGTATATTAGCATTCTTCGCTGCATTTTCGGGGCTTTTGGTAATCATAACTTCACTTTTTCCATTTGCGATCGCAGAGGCTTGTTTGACGACATCTGGATTCGGTTCGTAACCGTTGGGGGTGGCAATGTTCACATTCATTCCTACTAAAGCACACCCCAACATCAGGGAATTTGCAACATTGTTGCCGTCACCGACATAAGTTAAAGTTAAATCTTGGAAAGTTTGGAATTCTTCTTGAATTGTCAATAAATCCGCTAAAACTTGACAGGGATGCTCCAAATCTGTGAGGGCGTTAATGACTGGAATCTGGGCATAATTTGCGAAGGTTTTCAATTCTTGTTGTTCAAAGGTACGAATTGCCAGGCAGTCGAGATATTTATCTAATACTCTGGCAGTATCTTCAATTGGTTCTCCGCGACTAACTTGAGTAACATTAGGATTAAGGTCAATAACTTGTCCACCTAATTGGTACATTGCCACGGTAAAACTTACCCGTGTTCTAGTGGAGGCTTTAGAAAATAGTAGCCCCAATACTTTATTACAGCGCAATTTCAATTTTTGTGATTTTAACTGAGTTGCCATCTGCAAAAGTTCTTCAATTTCTACTGCGCTCAAATCTGCTATGCCTAATAAATCTCGTTGACTTAACGCTGTCATGCTTTTTAATGATGTTTAGGAACAATTAAGTGTTACGTTTTTTCAATTTATGCGAACATCTTTCAAGAACCCTGAAATATTCGGTTGTTCTGTGAAATGCTCGCGATAATACAAGATTAGAATAACTGTAAATTTTGATTTTTTTGATATTTAGGATTATTTCTCTATTACAATAACTGTGCTTTCAGACTTGGGTAAATCACTCTCTAGGCAGAGAAAATTATTGACATAATCTGCTTGCTTGATTTCCATGGCAAGTCAAGGGCTTTCTGTAGGTTAACTGATAACTGAAAAAGGTCTTTACAATATGATTTTTTCTGGTATAATTACAAAGTAGTGTGACTATTGCCAGCATGGCTCAGTGGTAGAGCAACGCACTTGTAATGCGTAGGTCGTCGGTTCAAATCCGACTGCTGGCTTTTTGATAGTAAAGGCTTTAATAGTTGTAGTGTGAGACATTATCCGCGTCATCTTTTAATCCTTCTAATCCGTGTTCAAGGGAGTTTTTCCGGTTAATCGGTGAGACAGCTGTTACCACAAATCAATAATCAAAATTTTGTGTTACCGTTATCGTTTAAAATTATTAAGTCAAAAATCAAATACCAGCAATTAAAAACCAAAATTGCTGTGATTTTGAAAGTTAGTAATTATAGCAAATAATATGACTACAGTAACCCAAGTTAAAGAAACTGAATTCGAGACACTTCTAAAGTCTGAAAATATCCTCGTAGTTGATTTTACTGCTACTTGGTGCGGTCCGTGTCGGGTGGTTGCACCTTTAATAGAACAATTAGCCCAAGAGTATCCAGAAGATATTAAAGTGGTGAAAATAGATGTAGACCAAGATAAACCACTGGCGAAAAAATACGAAGTTCGTAGTATTCCTGCGGTGTTAATTTTCAAAAATGGCGAATTAGTGGAAAATCTTGTCGGTGCTAAACCCTATGAACATTTTAGCGACGCGGTTAAAAAGAATCTTTAATTTGCTTATTTATCTTTAATAGTTGCAAAATAGTTCTAAACTACAACGCAAGTGGTATAATCTCCTCTGCACACTTAAACTAAGTAACTGTAGAGACATCATCGCTCGTGCGATCAGCACGGTAAAGTCGATAAAAATTCATGCCTACTACCACCTGGACTCGTCATCACATCCTTTCCCTGGCTGATTTCACCGCTACTGAATACAATGCAGTTTTACAGACTGCTGCGAGTTTTCAGGAAGTACTAATGCGGCGAATGAAAAAAGTACCTACTTTGCAGGGACAGGTGGTGGCTAATTTGTTTTTTGAACCATCTACTCGGACTCGCAGTAGTTTCGAACTTGCTGCAAAACGTCTGAGTGCAGATACGCTGAATTTCTCCGCTGCTAATTCTTCGATGACTAAGGGAGAAACTATTCTAGATACAGCCAAAACTTATTTGGCGATGGGTACTGATATCATGGTGGTACGTCATCAAGATGCAGGAGTACCAAACGCGATCGCAAGTGAAATGGATCGTTTGGGTGTAAAAGTCAGCGTTTTAAATGCTGGTGATGGACAACACGAACATCCTTCTCAAGCGCTATTAGATTTGTTTACAATTTGTAGTCTGTTTGACCAAGATAATCCCGGAATCGAATTTTTGCAGGGAAAAAAAATTGCTATTGTCGGTGATATTCTCCATTCTCGCGTGGCTAGGTCAAATATTTGGAGTCTTACCGCAGTTAGCGGTGCGGAGTTACATTTAGCAGCACCACCGACTTTATTACCAAAATTCTTTGCCGATTATGGTAAAGATAGACCTGGTAAACTATTTGTACATTGGGAATTGGAGCCAGCTTTACAAGATGCCGATTTTGTGATGACGCTACGATTACAAAAGGAACGTATGACTACTCATTTACTACCTTCATTGCGGGAATATCATCAGTTGTTCGGAATTACGCGGGATAAGTTGCGAAATTGTCAAGATAATGTAAAGATATTACATCCTGGTCCTGTAAATAGAGGTGTGGAAATTAGCTCGGATTTAATGGATGACCCTGAGTTTAGTTTGATCCAAAATCAAGTTACGAGTGGTGTGGCGGTGCGGATGGCTTTGTTGTATCTAATTGGTAGCGGCAAAGCTTTAGAATAAGAATTATAAATTTTTCTACTGTTAACAGAAGTAGTGGGGTTAGAAGTCGGGTTTGGATGATAAATGTCTGTAGTCAGCTATCGCGCATTTAATTTATATTTTTCTAGCGGGCAGGATGCCCGCACTACAAGATTTGAATCAAATTTGAATATACTTTCTTAAGCGCTTTTTAGTTAGTCTGTGAGAAAATACTTTCTAAGTTTAAAAATTAATCAGACTTGTTGGATTTGTCTACAATTGTTTTTAAACGATGAATTATCCAAGGGGTTCCACGATATTTGCCGTTAACTTGTTCTTGAATAAATTCTGTATTTACAATATCTACTTGATAATTAGTACCGCGATATTGACGAGTAACTGGTTTTTTTACTGTCTCTGATGGAGAAACAGTTTGATTTTGATGATTTTGATGATAATTATTTCCCCGTTGTTCAAATTTGAGTTGATATTCATTTTGCTGTAATAATTTATTAGTAGTAAGTAACACTACAACTAACAAAAACACCTGGATTTCCCAAGGAGCTAAAATCAAACTGAACACAAGGCTAATAATTGCGAATAAACCTGCGAGATATCCCACTTCATCGCTACATTTTTTAAAAATATAGCCAGTAATTACACAGATAAAAAGTGGAATCAGAAAAAATAAAGGCATCTTTTCTCAACTCCGAATTCTAAGCATTTGCTTTGATACAAAAATTATCGTTCTGCTATTGTAACCAGATATAACCGATATTACACCTTTTCGGTTTTTTTGCTACAACTTCTTACATATATAAACAGTATATCGGACTGATATTCCGAATTTTATTTGTTGTTTAGTATATTAGCTTATTTTTATATACTAGCGCTCGAACTTGAATACTCGAATAATATTATAGACGTAGAATTACCTTTAATACGGTGTTCCTTTAATAATTGCAGAACAATGTTGAATATTCCCCAACTGTTAGCCACTGAACTGAATCTCCAGCCTTTTCAGGTGGAAAATGCGCTCTCGTTATTTGCAGAAGGTGCAACTATTCCGTTTGTTGCCCGTTACCGTAAGGAGCGTACTGGTGAGATGAATGAAACCCAGTTGCGTGATTTATCCGATAGGTATACTTACCTTACTGAATTAGAGGCAAGGAAATCAGTAGTTTTAAATGCGATCGCTGAACAAGGTAAACTTAGTGATGAGTTGAAACAGCAAATCGAGTTATGTTTACAAAAAACAGAGTTGGAAGATTTGTATTTACCTTATCGTCCTAAACGTCGGACTCGCGCTACTATTGCCAAAGAAAAGGGACTCGAACAATTAGCGGAGTTGATTAAGTCGTTGAATGTGAAAGGTGGTGTGTCAGGGGATTTGAATGCAGAAGCAGCGAAGTATATAAGTACAGAGAAAGGTGTTGAAAGCGCAGCAGAGGCGCTCAAAGGTGCTAGTGATATATTAGCGGAAGAAGTGGCAGAGAAGGCTCATTTAAGGGCATATTTACGGGAGTTGCTGTTAAAATCGGGGGTATTTGTTTCTCGCATCAAAGATGAATATCCCGAAGGAACGACAAAGTATGAAATGTACCGCGATTATCAGATGAAAGTTAGTAATATTGCCCCTCATAATATGTTGGCTTTGTGTCGCGGAGATAAGGAGAAAATATTAAGTTACGAAATTGCTTTTGATGAAGATGATGTGCTTTCTTATTTGGAATATCAAGAAATTCGTAGTCAACAGCCAGAAATTCGTAAGTTTTATCAACAAATGCTCAAAGATGCATTTAACCGTTTGATGAAAAATTCATTGATCAATGAAGTAATATCTGAGAAGAAAGAATATGCAGATATTGAGTCTATCAAAACATTTGAAACCAATTTACGTAACTTATTGCTGTCAGCACCAGCGGGGATGAAACCAGCGATTGCAATTGATCCAGGATTTAGAACTGGGTGTAAGGTGGCGATTTTGGATGAAACGGGGAAGTTTCTGGAGTATCAAGCGGTATTTCCCCATACAGGAGCCGGAAAACGCAGTGAAGCTGTAAAAACGCTGCAAAATCTCATTGAAAAATACAACGTTGAATTAATCGCGATTGGTAACGGTACAGCTTCCCGTGAAACTGACGAATTTGTCGCTGAAGTCATGGAAAATATGCAGCGTAAACCAATTAAAGTCATGGTTAACGAGTCGGGTGCGTCTATATATTCAGCGAGTAAAGTCGCGATCGCAGAATTCCCCAATTTAGATATTACCGTGCGCGGAGCCATTAGTATCGGTCGTCGTTTACAAGATCCGTTAGCGGAATTAGTCAAAATTGACCCCAAATCCATTGGTGTGGGACAATATCAACATGATGTAGACCAAAAATTGCTGAAAAAGAAATTAGATGAAACGGTAGAAAGCTGTGTGAACTACGTTGGTGTTGACTTAAATACAGCATCTATTGAACTTTTAACTTCTGTTTCCGGGATTACGTCTAGCATTGCGAATAATATTGTCCAATATCGTAATCAAAATGGTGCTTTCAAAAATCGTCGTCAATTGTTGAAAGTTCCCAAATTAGGGCCAAAAGCTTTTGAACAAGCAGCAGGTTTTTTGAGAATTCGTGGTGGTGAAAATCCTTTAGATAATACCGCAGTGCATCCCGAAAGTTATGCGGTGGTGAAAAATATTGCTTCAGATTTGAATTTGGAATTAAATCAAGTTACTCAAATTGCCGAAAATCTCAAAAAAGCTGATTTAAAGAAATATGTTACCGATACTGTAGGTGAACCGACATTAAGGGATATCATCGGGGAATTAGAAAAACCTGGAAGAGATCCTCGTGCTGAGTTTAAGTATGCGACTTTTAAAGAAGGAATCAACGAGATTAGTGATTTAGAAGTCGGAATGGAATTAGAAGGAATTATTACAAATGTGGCAAATTTTGGCGCTTTTGTAGATGTGGGGGTACATCAAGACGGTTTGGTACATATATCTCAACTTGTAGATCGATTTGTCAAAGATCCTAAAGAAGTGGTGAAAGTTGGAGAAGTTGTGAAAGTTAAGGTGTTGGAAGTTAATCAAAAATTAAAGCGAATTGGTTTGTCGATGAAAGCTGTTAGGCAATAAACAAATTAATCATGTAGAGACGGGGCGTATTGCTACGTCTCCCGGTATTTCGGATTGTATCGAGAATTCTCAAATAATATATTTATTTTTTTAACGCAGAGGCACGCAAAGGTAAACGCAAAGGTACGCGGAGTTTTGGTTTTTTTTAGCTCCCGAAATAATTGCAAAATTAGAAGATATCCTGAATTGCCATTATTGAAGTTGTAGCTAGTAATTGGGAATTAAGAAAGAAATGTATTTTAATTTACTTGTTATCGAGTTTGGACTTTGTAACAATTGTCAAAATCAAGATAATTATTTCTGCTTTTAATCGGGTATCATATCTCTACTTAGTTTAAGTTAAACCCTAAATTAATCAACTTAAAATTATGCCACTTGAGTTAATTGTTTTAATCGCTGCATTAGTTGTTGCCTTTATAGTTTTTAAGGCTTTATTAAATGTCTTAAAAACAACTATTAGTACCGCGATCGCGCTTTTTGTGATTGTGGTTATTTTGAGTATGTTTGGTATTACTCCGGAAGATTTAATCAGAGAAATTACTAACTTACCTCAAACTTTGATACGCTTATTTCCGCAAACACAAACACAAATAAACTTTTAAGATTCAAGATACAAATAGTTTATTTGAATGATTTTTGAATGATTTAGAAATTATTTTTTAATCAAAATATAAGCTGTAGCATAAGTTGGTAATTGCTTAATATATTGATTGAAACTATTTTGATTTGGGAAAATACCTGCAAGAAAATCAAGTTGATAAAAGTTGGGTAAAAATGCCCCACCAGTATCAGCCATAACTCCCATTCTCAGTTGTTTGCGTCCATTTTGCATATACTCCATGACAATCATTCTACCTAAACCAATATTGAGTACATCACCAGCAAAAGTTACTCCTGGTTTAATTGATATCTTTTCATCAATTTTATAACCATAACCTTTAATATCTTTAACTTCTCTAAAATACCAGTAACGCTTTTGAGAACGTCTATTTAAACCTTTGACATAGGGAATTTTGTTACTTCTATCAACGTTAAAATAAGCCGAAGAACCACCACCTAAATCAACAAGTATAGTGCCTTGCATTAAGGCTTCTTCTAACCCTTCTCTAGTCATATAAACAATCGGTTCAACTTTACCAAATTCCTTGCCACCAGGTTCATAAATACCAGACAATACATCTTGTTTTGTATATTTAGTGTAAAACTCATCTGTATTTGCATTGTCTTTGAGGCTGTAGAGAGGAATATTAAATTTAGCAGTTTTCTTGCGAGAACCGGGATGAACAAAAACAGCGTATTTGGTAATTCGTAAATTTTTACGTTGGGGTTCTTTGGGATTATAAGCAGACCATTTAATCACGCGAAAGTTTGAGTTGATAAAATTGGGGTCTTGTAAACGAGTTG
The DNA here is from genome assembly GCA_015272215.1 of Rivularia sp. T60_A2020_040. GTDB lineage: Bacteria > Cyanobacteriota > Cyanobacteriia > Cyanobacteriales > Nostocaceae > Rivularia. Next base: position 13,665 of record JACYMD010000064.1, read on the forward strand.
TGCGATTGTTTGCAATATCTTCTTGTAATATAGTAATCATAAAATCAAGAGTTTTGGTAATATCTTCTACAGATACATTTTGAGTTTCCAATACCCCCGGGCGTAAAATATTTGGGTCATTATTGGCATGGTCTTGATAATATTTTCTTGTATTTATTAAAGTCGCTAATAAGTCTCCTTGATTAAAATTAATTTTATTCCCAGATAATTGAGCAGAACTAAATAACTTATTGCCATTAATACTAAATTGATATTTTTCTAATTCGTCAATAACTTTGTAAGCTTGAGATAGTAGTTGCGGTTGATATAAAGTATTTGTAAAAGTATTTGTATTGCTTGAAGGTTGATTTTGACAAGGTGCAGAATTATTTGAATTACACGATGTAGGTAAAAACGAAAAATTAGCAGTTAATTTAAGACTTGAATTGAGTAAATTTTGCTGTTGCGGATGCACAGGAGAATTTTTTTGTATCAACTGCTGACTTGGCGATTGACCATAAGCATAATTACTTAGATTTCCAGCCAATAAAAAACCAATACTACCGATCACAAAACGCATTTTTGGGATAAACATTTCTAGAAAATTGATTACTTACTTTTTACTTTTTACTTTTTGATATACCAGAACTCGAACAATACGTCAAAGGTGAATAATTTTATCGATACTCTCGATTTAAATACTCCCTGTAAATAAAATTCAACCGATATAGCATAGCTAGAATTGTTAATCGGTTTTTCTGTTCCCTTTGCTGTAAAAATCGAAATTAATAATATATTTTGCGTTTCTTGATAATTACGATAAATCTATTACTATGTATTGTTGTACATCTCTCTTGAGCGGGAAACATTAAACGTCATAAGCATACCTAAAGTTAGTTTTCAGGTTAACTGCGATCGCTCATACTGCAAGCAAACCGAAAAATTAATCATTAATCAAGAATAGGTATTAAAACCGACTCTCTAAATTACGAACTCAGAATTACTAATTACAATACAAAATTATTATGCGTTGGGAATTTGGTCGAAGAAGCGATAATGTTGAAGACAGACGCGGTAGAAAAGTTTCTCCCGGTGTAGTTGGTGGTGGTATTGGTGGTTTGGTTCTCACTTTAATTGCGATTTTTTTGGGTGTAGATCCAGCTATTATTAACCAAGTGATACCTGAAAATGATGGTTCAAGTCCAACTCAAACAACTTCTCAACCCAAAGACGAGATGGGACAATTTGTTTCTGTGGTACTCGCTGATACCGAAGATACTTGGAATAACCTATTTCGACGCATGGGAAAAGATTATCAAGAACCAAATTTGGTGTTGTTTGATGATGCTGTACAATCAGCTTGCGGTTATGCAAATGCTGCGGTTGGTCCTTTTTACTGTCCTCCAGACCAAAAAGTATATCTGGATTTAAGCTTTTTTCGAGATTTAAAAAATCAACTTGGCGCACCCGGAGATTTTGCTCAAGCATATGTAATTGCTCATGAAGTCGGACATCATGTCCAGAATTTGATGGGAATTACCAACAAAGTTAGAAGCATCCAAAATCGAGCCAGCCGAGTTCAAGCAAATCAACTTTCTGTGAGATTAGAGTTACAAGCAGACTGTTTCGCTGGTATTTGGGCTCATCACGCAGATAAATCAAGACAAATTTTAGAACCTGGTGATATTGAAGAAGCCCTTAATGCTGCTTCAAGTATAGGAGATGACCGTTTACAAAGACAATCCCAAGGATATGTCGTTCCCGAATCCTTTACTCACGGAAGTTCAGCACAAAGGGTTAAATGGTTTAAGACAGGTTTTCAATCGGGTAGCGTTGAGCAATGTAATACTTTTGCAGTTGACAGTTGACAGTTAATAGTTTTTATCACTCTCGGAAAACAATAAACTCAGCCATTATTTGAAACTTAAGATCAGTCTAAATTTGAGGTTTTATTTCCGATTAAAAGCTTCATCTTGAAGCTAAAACGATGAGATTAATGTCAACTGTCAACTGTCCACTGTCAACTGTCCACTGTCAACTGTCCACTGTCCACTGTCCACTGTCAACTGTCAACTGTCCACTGTCAACTAACTCTGTTTAAGCCACTCCAGAATCTGGGGATTAACTAAATCCGGCACTTCATCATGGGGACAGTGACCTGCACCGGGAATTGGGACTATTTTGATGTCTTTACCGTTTTTGAGGGCTTCTTGGTACACTTTCGCGCCGCTAATTGGTGTCCACGGGTCGTCTGCACCCCAAATTACTAATAACGGGCATTCGACTTTGGGTAATAATTCTTCTGGGGAATCACCGGGAGGTGCTGTCAAAATTGATGCAAATACTTGCTGTGCGCCTTGTTCGCATGAAGGTTGGTAAAGCATATCTACTAATTCGTCAGTGACAGCATTGCGATCGCGATAAACTTGGTAAAGTGTACGGCGAATTTGGGATTTTCTGCGAATATTATTAAATACAAATTTACCCGTTATCGGATGACTCACCAATTTGTTAAAAGAACCCATGACAAATCGTAATGGTGGATTGAGTTCGTGGGGACGATGGCTCAAACCTCCCGCTGCGTTGATTAAAACGGCTCCATTGGTGATTTCGGGATGTTCTACTGCAATAGTCAAACTAATCAATGCACCAACGGAGTTACCGATAAATACGGCTTTGTTTTGAATATGTTGTTGATGGAAGTCTTTGAGTAATTCCACCCATAAATCAACGCTGTAATTGATGGGGGCTTTATCGGAACCACCAAATCCTAATAAATCTAGGGCAAATACCTGATAACCAGCATCGGCTAATACGGGAATATTTTTCCGCCAATGTCCGATAGATGCACCGAAACCGTGAATTAATACTAAAGGTTTTCCCGTACCCATGACGGTGTATTGAATTTTGTAACCTTTCCAATTCCAGAACAGTTTTTCAAAGGTGGTTGTTGATTTTGATGTAGTAGTCACGGTTTTTGTGAAGTTTAGTAAAGTCTTTTTTATTATGGTAACGGTTTATGGGTCTGAGAATTTTAGATTTTAGATTTTAGATTTTAGATTTTAGAACCCACGCAGGTGGATTTGGTTTGTGTCGCAGCGGTAACAAAGCGCCGGATAAAGACGTTGCAGTGCAACGTCTCTACATTAATTTTTTGTGGGGATTAATTTTATGTATTTAGACTAAAATCAATTTTGACGATAATATCATTAAAATCGCGATCGCCACCTCCTTTTAAATCTTCAAAACCAAAGATGTTATCACCGAGCATCATTACGTGGTCTGCATTGTCGGAATTAGCACCAAGGAATGGGAAGTAAATATCCGTAAATGTATCAAAAGTGCCATCAACTATTAAAAAAGGTGCGAATATTGCACCGGGTTCAAATTCACCTGTAAAGGTTGCTGTAGATTGGTTTTTAACGCTGAGTTCAATGTTAGTAATCCGGTTTTCAACTGCGGCTTTTGCGTAACCTTCTTGTCCAATTAATATATCAGCTACACCATCACCGTTAGTATCGATACCGCCATTTTCATCAGCTACTTGGAAGAAACCTACCACATTATTAAATGTAGCTTCGCGGTGAATGGTAAAGGTTGCTTTTTGTTTGACGGTTATTTCGGTACTTCTAAAGTCAAGCACTTCAATGGTTTCTTGTAATCTGCTACCAATAGCTTTTTTGGCTTTACCATCCAATTTCATATTGATTTTGACACCTTCAAAGTCTAAATCAAAGCCATTTGTTTCAACTTCGGATATTTGTAAGAAGTTAGCATCCGAAAAAGTTAGTTGGGATAACTGAATTTGACCTTTTTTGACACTATCAATAGTGCCGTTTTTGACTGAGAAGAAACGGAAGTTGGTATCACTACTAAATTCCAGAATTTTTTCAATATTAGTATCAAAACCTTGAGGTGCATTTCCTAATACAGAAAAGATGCTTTGAGAGCGTTTTAAAGCGACTTCTATATACTTTTCATCGTCGGTAGAAATTCCATCGATAGTTCCTTGTTCATCATCAACGGTAAAGAAACCAATTTCTTTTATTTCTTGGATACTTTTACTTTTGAAAGAAAACTTGAGCGAAGATTTACCACCTTTAAAACTGAAGCTTTTATTACTTTTAGATGTTAAAGTAAATTTCCCTTCGTCATCTCCATCATCATCGTCGTCATCATCATCATCATTATTATTATTACCAATTATTCCACCTAAATTTTTATCGTCATCATCGTCGTCGTCATCGTCATCATCGTCATCATCGTCATCATCGTCATCATCATCGTCATTATTATTATTACCAATTATTCCACCTAAATTTTTATCGTCATCATCGTCGTCATCGTCGTCGTCATCGTCATCATCGTCATCATCATCGTCATTATTATTATTACTAATTATTTCACCTAAATTTTTATCGTCGTCATCGTCATCTCCATCATCATTATTACTATTTTTAGTGATAGTGATAGTACTCATAGAGATATCTGTGGTGACAACTTTATAATCACGTGTTGTTTCCAAGCTTAAAGCAATAGTTTCATCTACTGTACTTGTACCACTGGTAATATTTAAAGTGACATTAGCAGTATTTTCTCCTGCTTTAAAGGTAATTTTTCCTTTACTACCATCAAAATTTTCAGCACCTGTTAAAGTGTAATCTTGATTGAAAATTGCACTACCAGAAATAGTAAAATCAATAGTTAAAGCCGCAGTAATTTTACCCGTGCGAGTGAAAGTATAACTAACTGGATTCTGACTACCTTTAATAATATTATTGGAACTAACTGTAAAGGAAATTTCTGGTTTATCTTCTGCTAAAGCGACAAGGAAGCTATCAGATTGATTTTGAGCAGTAAGAATTTTATCGTCAAAAGTGGCTTCTTGGTAAAAAGCACCGGCAATGTAGATTTTGCCATTTTTGACAGCAATATCGGATATGTCATCTGCATTCATACCACCGATATTTTGCAGCCATTTTACTTCACCATTATTACCAAACTTAGTGATAAAAGCGTTGTAATTGCCATCTTCACTAGTTTCCCCACCTTCATCGTAAAGCATGAAGTTACTAACACTCATACTTTTACTCTGATAATATCCGGTGACATAGGTATCGCCCATTTCGTCTACAGCAATACCTTCAATTTCAACATCATTGTCGTTTTCAATGTCGAAGTCTTTCGCCCATAATACATTACTTTTATTATCTAATTTAGCAACAAATACATCTCCATTTTCACCACCTTCAAGAGTTGTATTACCAAGTTGAAGGGTTCCTTCAAATTCTCCAGTAATAAAAGTATTGGCTTGATTATCTATTGCAATATCGAATGCTGCAAGATAACTACTATTTGTGAATTTCTTTTCCCACCCTTTGGTACCTGAGCTATCAAATTGAGTGACTGTGATACTTTTTTGATCAACTCCAGTCATCAACTGATAGGAATTACTATCTTTATCTACAACAATATCTTGAGCAAAGTGATTGCTATTCTCCTCACCTAATTTTTTCACCCACAAACCATCACCCTTACTATCAAGCTTGGCAGCGAAAGCATAATCAAATAAACTGGTAACAAAGGGTGTACCAAACTTGATTTCTCCTCTAGATTCTCCGGTAAGATAGATATTATTTTGACTGTCTACATCAATACCAGAAACTTCGTCATTGTTTGTACTACCAAAGTTTTTTGACCATAATTGTTCACCATTTGTATCCAGCTTAGTAACAAAAATATCACTTAATTTACCACCTGAAATAGAAGATTCGTTAGAAGTAATTGAATTATTAAATGTTCCAGTAAAATAGATATTACCATTAGTATCTACAGCAATATCTTCAACTTGCTCTTCATTAGTAGTACCAAAACTTTTTACCCAATTAAATTTTCCTTGTTTGTCTAATTTAGCGACGAAAACATCAGAATCACCTTGAGATGTTAGAGATTCATCACCAACAGTAACTGTACCTAAAAAATCTCCAGTGACATAAGTATTTCCTTGATTATCCACAGTAAGGAATTCGTAACCAAAAGTATCGCTACCAAACTGCTCTCCCCAATCTAAACTTAACTTAGGATCGTCATTGCTAATAACGCTCATCACCATCACATCTTCATTTGAAGATAGTCGTTTTAGTTGATTATTTGAAGATGCTATTTCCATTTCATTGAGAAACATTTCGGGATTATCATCGATGATGTAATTTCCCTCAGTCAGAGTAAACTTAATAGTTTCATCCGACTCAATTTCAACGTCTTTAATCGGTGTAATAGTAACGGTAGCTTCACTTTCTCCCGCAGCAATGATAACCTTACCTTGAGTAACACTTTCAAACTCCGCGCCCATTTGCTTGTAGTCTGTATCTAAAGTCGCAGTACCGCCAAGAGTAAAATTAACAGTTAGAGGATTGGTAGTATCACCAGTACGAGTAAAAGTATATTTAAGCGCTTTGCTGGCATCTTCCGGTACACTCATCAAGTCAACAGCAAGAGTTACTTCTGCTGGTAAAATATTCTCTTCCATATAAAGTAGCCTTCTGTTTTATCAATAAAAAGGGTTCCTATTGGTTGTAACCCAAGCTACTTTTTAATGTCAAAAATAAATACACCAGAGAAAAATAATTCAGTGTTTATACTTAACTTATTCGCTGATTACAATTGTTTAACTGTAATAATACTGTTGTTATTTATGTAATTAGTCCCATTATCCTGAAGATTGAATGTATCTTTTTAACTCTTTTCTCTGCGTACTCTGCGCGCCACTTGCTACAAGTCGGGGAGCCCGCCCAACGCAGTGGCTTGTCTCTGCGGTTTTTTTTTAATCAGTGCATATTCATAACTAATCGATATAAATTGTCGCGGATTTAATTTGTATTAGTATTCGTATTTTCTTTCATATAAATATCTCGAATTGGGAATGGAATTAATATTCCTTCTTGGTTGTAACGTTTGTGTAATTTCTTCACAAGTAAATGTTTCCCAATCCGTTGATCAAAATATTCAGCAACTCGCATATAAAGCGTAAAATCGATGCTGAAATCATTAAATGTATGAAATCTAATAAAAGGTTCGTTTTCTAATAAATCAGGTGCAATTTCTTGCATAACTTCTTTAGCAACTTCTATAGTAATTAGTTCAACTTTTTCCAAATTGCTATCGTAACTAACACCTATATTCATCGTTAACGTGAGTTGCTTAGCTGGTAAATGATAATTGGTAAAGTTTGCAGAAGCTAATTTAGAATTAGGAACAATAATTGTATTTTTAGAAATTTCTTCTATAGTTATATTTCGCCAAGTAATATCTGTAATATAACCTTCTTCACCGCCTTCTAATTTGATATAATCTCCCGTTTTTGCTTGCTTGGAAAGAATTAAATAAAATCCCGAAAATAAATTCGCTAAAGTATCTTGCAACGCTAAACCAACCGCTAAACCACCAATACCCAAAGTTGTAATAATCGGTGTAATTTCAATGCCGATAGTTTGAAATATTATTAATGCTCCCAAAACAAAAATAGTAGTTTTTATCAAATTAGAAATTAGTGATGCAGAAACTCCTTCTGTTCGCTGAATAAATAAATTGACAAAACCAGCAGCAAGACGTGCAAGAACTAATGTTATGGTAAATAGAAAAATAGCGATAATAATTTTTTGCAGGGCTGTGGTAACATCTTCCTTGAGTGAATAACTCAGAATAGCTCCGAAAAAACCAGCCAAGACAAACCAAATAAAAGGGATACGCCGTAAAGAACTAAATATTATTTCGCTTCCGGGTATACCTTTTTTAGTAATAATATTACCGAGTTTATTGAAGACAATTTTTTCAGCAATTATTCCGGCTAATAACCCAACTAAAATAAATAAAAGTGGTCTAATCCATTGCATGATCATCATAATCATCATCCGAGATTTGAGGTTTCGGATTACACTAACATAATCTAGTAATATTAACTATATATTTTTTTTACTATTTCAATAATTTAGATAATTGCTGATTAAACCCGTTCTATCCTTTGTAATCATGTTCAATCCCTACTCATAAATTAGTCACAAATCCGTGTAATCAGCCTAATCCCTTTCAATCCGTGGCTGGAATAGGGAAGCTTTTTAACCCAAAATCCAAAATTTAAAATCTAAAATCATCTGATGTCTTTACCAATCATTTACCACCCAGATTATGTTACCCCATTACCCGACGCGCATCGTTTCCCGATGCCGAAGTTTCGCTTACTTTACGAGTTACTTTTATCTGATAGAGTAGCGGATTGTCAGCAATTTCACGCACCTGAAATGCCAAATCAGCAAACTATCGAGTTAGTTCATACACCCGATTTCGTACAAGCTTACTTACAAGGAACCCTTGATGCCAAAGCACAACGTCGTATCGGTTTACCTTGGAGTCCTCAATTAGTAAATCGTACTTGTACGGCAGTTGGTGGTACAATAATGACTGCGAAAATGGCGTTAAATTATGGTTTAGCTTGTAATACTGCGGGGGGTACTCATCACGCTTTTCCTAGTTATGGTTCGGGTTTTTGTATTTTTAATGATATCGCGATCGCAACTCGTGTCATCCAAAAACTCAACTTAGCGCAAAAAATCCTGATTGTTGATTTAGACGTACATCAAGGAGATGGTACTGCTTTTATATTTCAAGATGATAATAGCGTTTTCACTTTCTCGATGCACTGTGAAGTTAATTTTCCCGCTACTAAACAAAAAAGCGATTTGGATATACCTTTACCTGTAGGAATGGAAGATGATGCATATTTACAAACTTTAGCGAAATATTTACCGGATTTACTCGTAGATGTCAAGCCAGATTTAGTATTATACGATGCTGGTGTTGATACTCATATCGGGGATAAATTAGGCAAACTCGCTTTAACTGATACGGGTATTTATCGTCGAGAAATGCAGGTTTTAACTACTTGTATAGCGGCTGGTTATCCGGTGGCTTGCGTTATTGGTGGTGGTTATGCAGATGATATGAAATCTTTGGTGTGGCGGCATTCTTTGTTACATCGAGCAGCGAGTGAGGTTTATCGACAATTTGGACTATAAATCAATTTGGGATTTTGGATTTTAGATTTTGGATTATAAATAAATTAATAAATTCCGGAGCATGAGACTTTTTGAAAATATCTTTTTGAAAATATCTTTTTGAAAATATAAAATTTGGTAATCTAGTTGAGGTAGTTTGTATTATTCAAAATGCAATTAAATCGACTCAATCAACAATTACAATTCATTATCGAAATTGACAAGCTAAAAAGTGTTTTACGTCAAACATTATTAATAAATGGTTCCCGTAGAGAAAATAGCGGTGAACATTCTTGGCATTTAGCAATGATGACAATGATTTTAGCCGAATATGCACCCGAAGGAACCGATGTATTTCGGGCTATGAAAATGTCATTAATTCACGATTTAGTCGAAATCGATGCTGGAGATACTTTTTGTTATGATGTACAAGGATATGAAAGTAAAGCAGCAAGAGAATTAGAAGCTGCAACTCGAATCTTTGGATTATTGCCGCAAGAGCAGGGAAAAGAATTACGTTTACTTTGGGATGAATTTGAAGCACGAGAAACATCAACAGCTAAATTTGCCGCAGCTTTAGATAGAATACAGCCTTTTATTCACAATCAACAAACCCAAGGTGGAACTTGGAAAATACATAATATTAACCGTAGTCAAGTTATGAAAAGAATGGCTCCTGTAGAAGAAGGTACGCCGAAACTATGGGATTTTATATTAGCAGAAATTGAAAATTGTATTAATAAGGGATATTTGAAAGAATAATCTTGAGAAGTCAGGTTTTTTCTCATTTGTAATTGTGTGATGGATATTGTTTTTAAAAACCCGACTTCTTCACCTCACGAAAAATCTGGAGAAGTCGGGTTTTTTCTCATTTGTAATTGTGTGATGGATATTGTTTTTAAAACCCGACTTATTATTTTTTCTCATTTGTAATTGTCTGATGAATATTGTTTTTAAAAACCCGACTTCTTAATCTCACGAACAATATCAATTTTCAGATTGCGATTTAACAATACTAAAAATTTCTTCCCACTCATGATTACTCAAAGCTTTCTCCTCAAACTTCACATCAAAACAATTTTTCGCAGCATCAACCAAAGCCGCAATTATATTTTCAATTGCCAAATTTTCTCCAACTACAACTCTATCTAAATCTTCACCAAAAACTTTTTTAAATAACCCTATATCTGGTTTCAAACTCATCGAACCATGTTGTAAAACAAAATTCCCACGTCTTAATTGAGCGCTACCAATCAACTTAATACCATCAACCGTGACTAAATCGGCAACTGTTGCGGTACCAAAACAATTAGGATTATTAATATAACCCCTTCCAGCAATACCGTAATCTAACTCAATACCTAAATTTTGCCATCCTTGAATCAAAAATTCGCATATTTTTTGATACATTTCCATCCGACTTCCAGAAAGTCCAGAAGTCACCACAGTGTAAGTTAAATCACCCTTGTGTAACACCGCACGTCCACCTGTAGGACGACGTATCAAGTCTATTTGCTCGCCTTTCCAAATTAAATTCTGCCAATCTTGCGAGTACTTACGCTGATGATAACCAAGAGAAATTGCAGACGGCGACCAAGTATAAAAACGTAAGCTAGATGGATGTCCCGATTGATGCTTTTGTAACAACCATTGATCGATCGCCATCTGTAATTTACCATTGGCTTGTAAAAACGGAATTAATCGCCAAGTTTGAGAAATCAAAGTCAGTTAGGAGTTAGGAGTTAGGAGTTAGGAGTTAGGAGTTAGAATTAAAATTTTGTCATCAGTCATAATTTCTACTTCATCACTTATCACTCATAACTCATCACTCATCACTCCTAACTAAAGTGTACCGATTTGTTACGCTGCACCAAACTTAGACTGTAAATCTTCGTCATTATCATCTGCGATGGTTGCGACGATAGTAATTAAACGAGAAACTTCCGCAGCAGACAAATCTTCTAAAGTACGCATCGAGATGACTACAACTTGGTTGTCTATAATGCCAAAACGTGCTTCTAGAGTAGCCGAACAGTTCATCTGCAAAAGAGAACGCATCATTGTAGCTTCATCTTTAGCTGGTAACTTCAAAACTGAAGACCAGACTGTAATTGTATCTTCATCACTCGTCCCCGTCAATCGGACAAACACTTCCACACTACCGTATTTAAACTTCCATAAATAAGCACCTTCGGAAGGATGATTGACCATTGCGCTATCGTTCTCTTCGAGTGTATCGATAACGTTTTCAATCACGTCTACATGGTTTATGGTAGTTGGTTCTGTGATCAAATCATCCATTAATTCGTTGCTATCGGAATCGATTTGGTAAGATGTCATACAAGTTGTCCCTCAAGATGATAAATATTCCACACCTACTTTATACCTAATCAAATCAAGTTAGGAGTGAGAATTAAGGAGTTAAGAATTATCTATCTTTCATCTGTAAGTAGGATTAAAGGGTTGGAGCGTAGATTTAATCCGAGTTTGCAAGCTGTTGAAAGTCTTATAATTAAATTTGTGTAATTAAGAACTACAAGTAATTAATCTCCCCAGGAAAGCCACTCTCGTGCTGCTTTTTCCGCAGCTTCAGGGGTATAGTATAATTTTCTTTCACCAAACACTTCCCCACCAGAACTTATTATTCTAAATTGCCATTCCATTACTTCAGTGTAAAAAACCAGTAATGTTAGATTTTCAATGCCAACAACTAAATGAACGGTTGTTTGAGTCATGGTATTGCATTTACACAACTACAGACTTTTTATATACTCTACAATCAGTTATTATCAAGTTTATTCTATACTTTGTATCAATCAACAATTCTCAATGAAAGTCGATTTATAAAATAATTTTTCCGTAGTAATAAACTTGGTTCTGATAAACTTGATAAAAACCCGATTTCTAAAGATTGCTCTGAAGTATATAAGTCGGGTTTTTTAAAACAGTATCTGTAAGACATTTATAAACTTGATAAAAACCCGACTTATGAGAATTGAGTTTCCGGCTCAATGGTTCATTGATAACTGATAACTGATAACTGATAACTGTTTACTGATAACTGATAACTGATAACTGATAACTGATAACTGATAACTGATAACTGATTATTGAATTTCCTTGACATTTTCCATAACCTGTTTGTATAGCTGCTGATTATTTTGTTCTTGAAAAATCTCTGCGGCTCGCTGTAAGTCGGCTAAAGCACCATCTTTATCTTTTGGAGCGCGAGCATTTCCTCGATTATTATAAGCAGCACCAAAGTTGGGATTGAGACGAATAGCTTCATCGTAATCGGAAATAGCACCTTCTTGATCTCCTTGAGCAGCACGAGCATTTCCCCGATTATTATAAGCAACAGCATAGTTAGAATTAATACGAATTGCTTCAGTATAATCTGCTATAGCTTCGTTTCTATTTCCTTGAGCAGCACGAGCATTTCCCCGATTATTATAAGCTTCAGCATAATTGGGATCTAAACTAATAGCTTGGTCATAATCACTAATTGCACCGTTGATATCACCTTGAGCAGCACGAGCGTTTCCCCGATTATTATACGCTTGAGCGTTGTCCGGTGAAATGCGAAGCGCTTGATTGTAATCCGCGATCGCACCTTGTCTATCTCCTGTGTCAAACTGTACTAAACCCCTACCGTTGTAAGCTTCCACAAAGTCTGAATCAAGATTAATAGCTTTTGTATAAGCTGCGATCGCGCCTTGAGTGTCACCCTGAATATGTTTATACTGTCCCTGTGCGTAAAATTCCTTAGCAGTCGATGGGTTAGGTACTGGACTTGTTGCAGGGCTAACTCCTATTTCTGTAACTAATACATCTTTATCGTTGCTGCAAGAAACAGTTACAGTTGCGATAAATCCACTCAACAAGACTACACCAAATCTTTTGGAAACTCTTGTCAAATTTTGCTCGAACAACCACTGTTTCATAAGTTACTTTTGCTCAAGGTACCCACAAGTTTGGCATTTATATGAAAAAAATACATTTTTCTTAATATTGAATAATCATCACTCTAATTGTGTATATTGACTATTTTTGCATGGAATTTGTGGCGAATTTGTTTACATTTTACCAAACGGATTTTAGATAAAAAAAACAAGCCAGCACCCTGTTATAATCTAACTTTAATATACTTCTTCTTTATTCTTCATTTTCAGCTTGCTTGGAAATTAATCTCAAACTGGTGGTTTTTGATATATCTACAGCAAGTTGCTCGATATTATCCCCTAAGTTTTTTTGAATATCTTTAGTAAGAGTAATATCAAAATCTAAATCTACATTTTGAGTTTCTACTAACCGTACCAGTTGTGAAAATGGCACTTTAATTGTTGTACGTTCGGAACTATTAAGTTTAAAATTTGGAGTTTCAGATAACTTTTGAGCCAGCATTGCTTGTTTGATTCGTTCTTGGAGATGTTCAAATTCTGATTTTACAAGTTGCCATTGCTGTTCTAATTCAACATATTTTGCACCAAGTAAACTTAAATCTTCCATTATTGGATCAAAATTGAACTTTTGTGTGATTTTCAACAAACTTAGATGAACTTGAGCTAAAATAATGCAGTCGAAGTAAGCATATTCAATTTGTTCTTCACTTAAAGGTCTAATTCCCCAATCGCTGCTTTGTTGCTGTTTATCAATATCTTGAAAATGACAAATTTCTATTGCTAAGGTCTTCAATTGATAATTAGGTAAAGGTAAAATATAATATGGGATTTGTTTCGCCATTTCCAAAGTGCAAGTGACATTTTTGGCTTGCTTTTTACCTAAAAATCTTAAATCATATTTAGCATTATGAAATACTTTTTCTATTGAAGAATTGATCATAATTTTTTCGATAAATTCTTCAACAATAAAAGGCTGTTCGAGTACATCCAAAATATAAACACTTTCTCCAGTTAAATCCGTAGAGTCATCCAAAACTTGAATCAGAGATAGTTTGGGATTGCGAGTATCATAGTCAGCAACTTCTGTATCCAGCCAAAGAGTTTTTACTTTAGTATACTTAGCAACAAGAGAACGAATTTCCGAAGCCGATTTTAGATAAGGCATTGAGTAATATTCCCTAATAAAAATTGGATAAAAGTAACCAAGTTCCAATTTCCCAAGGTAACATTTTGTTTATAATTTATTTGTAGTGCTGTATCTTTTTGCTACTACTAATCATGACCACGGATTCAAAGGGATTTCACTGATTACACGGATTTAATTACCAATTCCCAATTACCAATTCCCTTATGAATCACGAATAGAATTAGCCTTCGATAAATTTTCCGCTTCAACTTGCATAATATGAATATCTGATGGAGTCCATAAACGAGGTGCTTGACAATGATGAGCTACTAGTAAACCCCATAAACCTTTCTCAGTTAAGATGGGTACAACTAAATTAGCGCGAACCTGTAAATGACGTAAAAAATCACGATGACAATCAGCAATAGGTTCTAATTCAATATCTGTAATTGCTCGTACTCTTCCGTTTAAATATAAAGCAGCATACTCATTATTAAAACATTCATCAGGACCAGTAGAACCAAGAATAGACCATTTATGCGAACTCAAAGACTCAAAGGTGACTTGTCCATTCCACTGAGAATAGAAATAATATAATACAACCCTATCTACACGCATAGTATTTCGTAGACGACTTGTAGTTTCTACAATTAAATTATCTCGTTCTATTGTGGTTGTTAAGCGATTAAGTACTATGCGTAGACCACGGTCAAAACTTGCGTTATAATCTTGTGTCACCGTTCTAATATCACACTTGAGTAATAGTTTATCCGCTGATGATATATTACCAAGTAGTTTACTCAATTCGTTTTTAAGTAATATTTTTTTTAAGGTTAAAGGTCATAGATTGGTAATAAACAACTGTCAACTGTCAACTGTCAACTGTCCACTGTCAGTTAGAGTAATAGAATAGACAACTTAATTGCATCTATACTCCTGAAGATACTTACTATGATGACTTCTCAAATTCGGTTTTTGATGTGCGCTCCGGAATATTATGATGTAGACTATGTGATTAATCCTTGGATGGAAGGAAATATTCACAAGTCATCCCAAGAGCGAGCGGTGCAGCAATGGCAAAAGCTACATCATGTACTTAAGGAACACGCGATTGTCGATTTGGTAAAACCCCATCAAGGTGTTCCTGATATGGTTTTTACGGCTAATGCTGGTTTGGTATTAGGTAAAAATGTGGTATTAAGTCGCTTTCTCCATAAAGAGCGTCAAAAAGAAGAGCCTTATTTCAAAGCATGGTTTGAAGAAAATGGCTTTACTGTTTACGAATTACCTAAAGATTTACCTTTTGAAGGTGCAGGTGATGCACTTTTAGATCGTGAAGGGCGCTGGTTATGGGCTGGTTATGGTTTTCGTTCGGAATTGGATTCTCATCCTTTCCTGGCAAAATGGTTGGATATTGAGGTATTATCGTTACGATTAACTGACGAGCGCTTTTATCACCTCGATACTTGTTTTTGTCCTTTAGCAAATGGCTATTTACTTTATTACCCCGGTGCTTTTGACTCCTATTCTAACCGCTTGATTGAAATGCGAGTTGCACCAGAAAAACGCATTGCTATCGAAGAAACTGATGCGGTGAATTTCGCTTGTAATACGGTGAATGTGGAAAGCATTGTGGTGATGAACAAAGCTTCCGATACACTGAAAAAACGTTTAAAAAAAGTTGGTTTTGAAGTCATTGAAACACCGCTTACAGAATTTCTGAAAGCTGGGGGTGCGGCTAAATGTTTAACTTTGCGAGTAAACGAACCTGTAAGAGAAGAATTACACGCTAATACTTACGTCGAAAGTCAAGTTGTCCGCATGGAAGGACATTTACTCGATTCCGGCTTAATTAACCGTGCTTTGGACTTAATTATAGACAATGGCGGTAGTTTCAAGGTGATGAATTTCCTCTTAGGGGAACAGCGTCAAAGTACTTCAGCAGCAGAAGTGAAAGTTTCCGCTCCTTCCCATGAAGTTATGGAAAGCATTGTATCCCATCTGATTGATTTGGGGGCGATGAATTTACCGGAAAACCAGGAAGATGCTAAACTTCAACCTGTAATTCAAAACGGAGTTGCACCTGATGATTTCTACGTTAGTACTATTTATCCTACCGAAGTCCGAATTAACGGTGAATGGGTGAAAGTACAAAACCAACGTATGGATGGTGCGATCGCAATTACTCAAACTTCTCAAGGAACTGTAGCACAATGTAAAATATTGCGAGATTTAGAAGTAGGGGAAAAAGTAGTTGTAGATGTACAAGGTATCCGCACTATCCGTAAAACCGAATCGCGAGAAAAACGCAACACTGAGGAATTCAGCTTTATGTCTGCTGGTGTTTCCAGTGAACGCCGTGTAGAGTTAATTGTAGAACAAGTCGCCTGGGAATTACGTAAAATCCGCGATTCAGGTGGTAAAGTTGTTGTCACTGCTGGTCCCGTAGTTATCCATACTGGCGGCGCGGAACATTTGTCGCAATTAATACGGGAAGGTTACGTACAAGCATTATTGGGTGGAAATGCGATCGCAGTTCACGACATCGAGCAATCAATGATGGGGACATCCTTGGGTGTAGACATGAAGCGGGGTGTTTCAGTACGCGGGGGACACCGACACCACCTTAAAGCCATCAACAGCGTCCGTCGTCACGGTAGCATTGCCAAAGCCGTACAAGCAGGAATGATTCAAAAAGGTGTGATGTACGAATGTGTCAGAAATAACGTACCCTTCGCCCTTGCCGGCTCGATTCGCGATGACGGCCCTTTACCCGATACTCAAATGGACTTAATTAAGGCACAAGAAGAGTACGCGAAATTACTGAAAGGTGCGGACATGGTATTGATGTTATCTACAATGCTCCATTCCATCGGAGTCGGTAACATGACACCTGCCGGTGTCAAAATGGTTTGTGTCGATATTAACCCAGCAGTAGTGACAAAATTAAGCGATAGAGGTTCAGTAGAATCAGTTGGTGTGGTGACAGATGTGGGATTATTCCTAAGTTTATTAGTACAGCAACTGGATAAATTGACAAGTCCCTATACCGCTGAAGTAGTTTAAGGAAATGTAGAGACGTAGCAATGCTACGTCTCCCGAATTATGGATACCCAACCACAGAATTTCATCACCCCAAAAAATGCAGCTAACAATTTCCCCCAAACTCCAAATCAACCCCGTAAGTTTTATCGCCGACTTCCTACTTACAGGAATGGTTGTCGGACCAATTTTGGCTCCTTTTCTTGCCGTTTCCGGGTTGCCAATTTTACCTCAAATCGCCCAGATAATTTATTTTATGGGTAATCATGTTTGTCCCCAACCCCAGATGGGAGTTGAATTAGCATCACCCTTTATCATGGCTGTATGTATGCGCTGTTACGGAACAGTCATGGGTTTATTTATTACCCGTTTACTATATCTTACGGATAATGGGAAAAATTCCTACTGGTTGCATCAATATGGTTGGAATGGTGCTGCATTTTCAACTGTATTAATGATGGCATATCCCTTAGAAATGGCGGCGCAAATATTAGGTTGGTGGAGTTTTGACAATTTGGTAGTCGTACCCTTTGGGTTGATTACAGGTTTGGCTTGGGGATTGTTTACCATGCCGATTTTACATGGTGATTTGCAAAAATCTGTTTAAGAGTTTTTCAGTTTGAAACTACTTTGCTGGGGTGAAAAGTCGGGTTTTGAGAATAAGTGTTTGTAATACGCTGATAAATTTCGTAAAAACCCGACTTCTAAGAATATTTAACTATAAGTTTCAGAAGTAAGATTATGACTTTGCCAAGATTTTTGAGATTCAGGTTGACGTGAAAGAGTTTCGTAGAAAATTTCAATTATTCTATCTACTTTTGAATCCCAATCAAAATAGTTAGTACGTACTCGTTGCGGAGCAGCTTCACCCATTTGACGACGTAATTGAGGTGAATTAGCCAGTTTAATCATCGCTTGTGCAAAGCCATCAACAAAAGCCTCTATAGAAGTCGGTTCTACCCAAATACCGCAATCAGGATGTAGCGTATTTGCAGGCCCTGCCCATTTTGTCGCAATCACGGGTAATCCTAATGCCATGGCTTCTAAAACCGCATTACCACCAGCTTCTCGTAAAGAAGGCATAACAAAAACATCACATTCACAAAGCAATTTTGATGCTTGTTCGCGTTTCATCCAGCCGCGAAAGTTAACGTTATTTTCTAAACCCAATTCGGCAACTTGTTTTTCTAAATCTTGCCGTAATTCTCCGTCTCCAACTAATTCTAAAATGGCGTTGGTTTCTTGAGCAACTTGTTGAAAACCATCAATTAAAAATTTAATTCCTTTCCAATCGACAAAACGTCCTAAATACACAAAACGAACTGGTTTTTCAGGATTAATCTCTGGCTGTTCTCTTGGTTGCCAAATATCTAAATCAACACCACACTCAATCACTTGATAAATCTTTCCTTTACATCCATTTGGCAATGATTTTTGAGTCAGAGGATTAGCAACAATTAAAGTTTCTGCTTTTAATTTACCCGGTACAAATCGATGTAAGATATTAGAAAATAGTCTTCCTAAAGTCACTGAAACAATAGCAAATTTAGAATCCAAATAGCGAAAAGCCGGAGGAAAATCAACCCCACCTGTTAAAGGACCTAGTACTACTGGTACACCCAGATTGTACATAAAGTTTAATCCTTTCGGTGTAATTGGTGAAGGCTGAAATACGATATCTGTATTTTGGTATTTAATCAGTTCTTTGACCAATTTTCTCGCCCGAATTTGAGTAATCCAATGCACTACTTGTTCAAAAAAAAGTCCTCGAATTCTTGGATGAAAAAATTGAGCGATTCGGTAAAGTAATATTTGCAGCCAATTATCTTCTATGAAGTGAAATCTATTAAAATCTTGGTCATGATGAAACTCTCGACGAAGTTCATCTCTAACTCGTGCGTGACAAACTATTTGTAAATCAATTCCCCGTTCCTGAAAGAGATGAAAATAATAAAGATTTTTGCCCGATTCACCACCCATATAGCGAGATACATTTTCCGCTACTAATATTACTCGCAATAGTTGTCCCTGATTTTTAATTTGTGTTTTTGTCATGAGGTATTATTCCGGAAAAATTCTAACAAACTCGGACTTGATTCGCAAAATGTTGGTTAATATTTACTTGATATTTTAAGATAACATTTCACAATAATTATAAATTCATAATTCATTGCGAAATAATTGCTTGTATGGGAACTCCGAAACCTAAAAAATATCTTATATATAAAAACAATGCCAATATTGCAATATAAAACATAGTTGTTTGAATATCTTGGGCAATGCAAGAAAGTCTTTCCCGCCAAAGTCCATATAAATTGACAAAGTATAAAGGTAAATCACTGAGAGCAATGGTGACAATTGCACCTATTAAACCAAATTTATAATATGCGACGGGTAATCCAAAACCAATCATTACAAAGCGAGCAAAGTTACTTTGAGCTAAATACAAAGGTTTACCAATTGCTAATAAAGCAGGACTAATTGTATAAAATAACAACGAAAACCAAATACCACCGCATAAAATCGGCATCATCCATATTGCTTGTGCATATCTATCGTCATAAAGCGTACCGATAAGTAAATCACCTACAGTTACTAAAGCTGCTAATACAACAGCACAACCCAGCAGTAAAAGTCTACGCTGGTTGATAATTTTTTGTCGCAGGATTGAACGAGGTAATTCGGTTTGATTGGAAATCGTTGGAAAAATTACTTTATAGCTGAGTTGCTTGATTACCTGACGTGGTAAACTCGCTAAAGTATAAGCGATTGTATAAACTCCCAGCAACTGGAAAGAAAGCAGTTTACCTAAAATTAAACGGTCGCTTTGTTCGGATACAAACATTAAAGCTGATGACAGAAACATCCATTTCCCAAAAGAAAGAATCTCTTTTACTGCATCCTTATCCCAAGCAAAACGATTTCTATATCCAGGTATTAAAAAATGGCTACCGAACATTTTATATATAGCAGCTAAGACTACTCCAAATCCTAAAGCCCAAATACTTGGATCGAATGAAGCCCAACCTATTAAACTGACTAAAGCAAACACCTGTACGCTTAAATCAAATAATGTTGATTTTCTCAAATCTATGTGACGCATCAACGTTAAAATACTGCTCGAACTAAACCCATCTAATACTGAAGATACGCCAACAATTGGTATTAACCAAAGTAAACGTTCTTCTTCATAAAATGAAGCAACCGGGAATGCCAAAATTAGACAAAATAACCAGATTATCCAACCGCGAATTATTTGTAATGTCCAAGCAGTATCTAAAAAGTCAGGTTCATCACCGCGTTTACTACTAACAATACTTTGAGAAATACCAATATCAGAAAATAACTCTATACCCGTCCTTAAGGTATTTACAATAGCCATCAAACCAAAGAATTCTGGGACTAATAAGCGAGTCAGAATCAAATTAGCGCCAAAGCGAACAACCTGACTCATTCCATAACCCACAATTGTCCAAATTGCACCCCGGTAAGCAAGCTTTTTCAAAGATGTCATAACTGTAAGAAATCTATATCTATGGAAGTTCACTTTAGGGTTGAATTATCCAACTGAGACTGTCTCAGACTCTTATTTTACAGATAAAAACCATTTAGTTAAGGTTGTCTTCAAGGTTAATATATTGGCAATCACTAAACTCAAAGTTTAGTAGGATTTAGGCAATATGTTGATCAAAAGCTGATTATTGCTTAGCGGTGAGTTTAGTTGGCGGTGTCATTTTCTGTCCTGCCAAACTAGCGAACCCCAAGGTTAATTAATTACCGCTATTTTCATAAAGGTTGGTTTTTATGTAAGTCGTGTTTAGTTTTGAATAGCAATAAGTTACAAAAAACTCTAATTAGAACCGATTTCAGGTGTTATGTAAATGTTAAACATAGTTATTTAATGATATTTACATAACTTTCGATCAATTGAAACAATATCATAATATTTGTTCAAAGTAAAATCACTCATTCTTTTGAAAATATAAATTTTCAATGTAGAAAAAAGATTATTTTTAAAGTTATTGTAAAGATTATTGTTCAATTAACACCATAATGGGCTACTTATCCCTTTCAAACTAACTCTGTTGGGATATTTGGGCATTTACTCTAAACAAAACTTAGAAAAGTAGCTAATTGTCTTTAGAAGTGCTTAAATCTTAAACAAGTGTATTTTTCTTACCCTTGTGAGTCTTGCTGGTTTTTAGGTGATATTTTAGAAGGTTTATATCGGGTGCATCCCAGTTTTTATTTTTTCAATAAAAATAAAAAAATTATGAGATGGTAAAGGGGTAATCAAGTGATCGCAAGACAGGCGGAACTCCCATGAATGAAGAAGAAAACCAACTTTTAATCGAATACGCTCGTGCGATCGCTAAAATACTCTATAAAAATTCTCCGGTTGAGGAACTGACAAGCTTAGGAAAGATTGAAGAAGTAGTACGCAGTCAAATGCAGGAATGTGTAATGCCAGAAGTAGGGGTTTTTTTATCGAAAATGTCACAGGGGAAAACACAGGACGCAAGCGAGAAGTAAAAAGTATCATTGGGAAATTGCCAATTACGAGTTCTCAAGCTCAAAAGCTAGAACTTAGACCCCATAGTCAATTAAGTCCATATCTAGAAGCATGTTGCCTGAGAGCAAGCGCTACGGTATCATACGAATGTGCAGCAGAAGATGTAAAATATGCAACAGGGATAGAAGTATCGAAAAGTGTGCAGCAACGACTGGTACACCACCAAAATTTTGAATTCCCACAAACGGAATCAACAGTTGAGGAATTGAGTGTTGATGGCGGAAATATCCGCATTCGCACATCGAAGGGGCAACCATGTGATTGGAAAGGTTATAAAGCAGTCCGCTTACACAATTTGCAAGCACTTGCAGCTTCATTCCAAGAAAATAATCTCGTCATTGATTGGGTTAATGACCAGCCCTTGGCTCCTATTCTCACATGTATTGGAGACGGGCATGACGGAATTTGGAACATTATCCGCGAGTTTACACCTGAAACAGAGCGGCGGGAAATACTTGACTGGTTCCATCTCATGGAGAATCTCTATAAGGTTGGCGGTTCAATGCAAAGGATAAACACTGCCAAAGAGCATCTTTGGAAAGGAAGAGTTGATGATGCGATAGCCTGCTTTGCTGAGTGCACACTTAAACAAGCTTCTAACTTTTGTGCTTACCTAGAGAAACATCGACATCGTATAATAAATTATCAGTATTATCAAGCCGAACAAATTTGTTCTATTGGCTCTGGTGCTATTGAATCTACTGTTAAGCAGATTGACCGTCGAACTAAAATTTCCGGCGCGCAATGGAATATTGATAACGTTCCTCAAGTTCTTGCTCACCGTTGCGCTTATCTTAATGGATTAATCTTTGCTCACTAAATAAAAAGTGGGATGCTCCCGTTTATATCTAACTTAGAATACTGTATTTATTAATGTTTGATTGTTGGGATTCAAATTATTAAAAGTGAATCTGTTTGAAGAGTTTATCTGTTTAGTTGTAGTCACGATAGTAAGTCTTGTCTTTGCTGCAATTGTTTATGAATTAGCAGAAAAGCCATCCATAAAAATGAGTCGCAAAGTCAAACTTAGAGAAAATGCAAAGGCTATTAAAATGAGGGAAGAGGGAAGAAGTTTGGAATTGCAATGGGGATTTAAACCCCAACGCAATTCTTACACCTTTGAGTGGTGGGGAATTCAACCCATATTTGGATGGATATTAAAGCATGAAATTATTAGTTACCGGAGCATCTGGTTTTTTAGGAAAGTATGTAGTTGCAGAAGCATTAAAACAAGGTTTTCAAGTTCGTGCAGTAATCAGGCATATTTCAGATGAAAAACGTTTACCTTGGCGCAATTTTGCAAATTTAGAATTAATACGTATCGATTTAACTCAATCCGAAAAACTAGAAGATGCTTTAAAAGATATAGACACTGTAGTGCATTTAGCCGCAGCCAAACAGGGAAATTACGATACGCAGTATGCGAATACAGTTACGGCTACCGAAAATTTACTCAAAGCAATGGTAACGGAAAATATCAAACGGTTAGTGGCGATAAGTACATTTAGTGTGTTCGATTACTTACATATCCCTGCTCGCGAAATCATTGATGAAGATTCACCCATCGAAAGTCAGCCTACTCATAGAGACGTTTACGCTCAAACTAAATTGATTCAAGAAAGCCTGTTTCGAGATTTTGAACAGAGAAATCAAGGAGAAGTGACAATTATCCGTCCAGGGATAGTTTACGGAAGAAACAATTTATGGAATGCCCATTTAGGAATAAACTTCAAAAACCGTCTGTGGATTCGCATTGGTGGAAACGCTCAACTTCCCCTTACTTATGTAGAAAATTGCGCCCAAGCAATAGTTAATAGCTGTATATGTCAAGAAGCTATCGGTAAAACTTTGAATATTGTCGATAATAATTTACCAACACAAAAAGTTTATACTGAGAAGATTTTCCAACTTCTACCGCATCAACCTTCTACAATCGGTATTAACTGGGCTGCTATGGGTTGGTTATCTCGTAGTGCTTGGTTATTTAATAATCTATTGCTGTTGGGAAAAATTAAACTACCTGGAATTTTAGTACCTGCACGTTTAGATGCTCGCTTTAAACCATTTCGCTATAGCAATAATAAAGCTCAACAAATATTAAATTGGCAACCTAAATATTCTTTAGATGAAGCATTGAAACGTAGTTGTAGCGATGTCGATTTACTTTCAGATACAGCAAAGACAAGGAGTTAAAGGTTAAAGGTTAAAAATTACTATCAACCATCAACTATCAACCATCAACTGTCAATTAAAGGTTAAAGGTTAAAAATTACTATCAACCATCAACCATCAACTATCAACTAACAACCATCAACTAACAACTAACAACCATCAACTGTCAATCAATTATGCGTATCGCTTATCTAACCGGAGAATATCCCAGAGCTACAGATACTTTTATTCAGCGGGAAGTTGCTGCTCTTCGTCAGCAGGGTGTGGAAGTACACACATTTTCCGTGCGCCCTACTGGTGAGGAACATATGGTGGGAGAAGAGCAAAAACAAGAACGAAATCAAACTTTTTATATTCTCCCTCCAAGTCCGATAAAATTGCTGCAAGCGCATCTAAATCTATTACTAGCTTCACCAACAAGATATTTAACGGCACTTAAATTAGCTTGGTTAACAAGACTACATGGATTCAAAGGCAATATCTATCAATTGTTCTACTTTTTAGAAGCAGGTATTCTCGCTCAAGAAATCAAACAAAGACAAATTCCTCACTTACACAACCATTTTGGGGATTCTAGCTGTACTGTTGCGATGTTAGCAGCAGAATTAGCAGGCTTTAGTTACAGTTTTACTTTACACGGACCATATATTTTCTTTCAACCGTATTATTGGAGACTCGATGAAAAAATAAACAGAGCCTTATTTGTGAGTTGTATTAGTAACTATTGTCGCAGTCAGGGAATGATATTTGCACCGATTGACAAATGGAATCAAATGCACATTGTTCACTGCGGTATCGATCCGGAATTATTTAAATTAGTATCTCATCACGGACAAGGAAAACGCCTATTATATGTCGGTAGACTTGCTGCTGTTAAAGGTTTACCGATACTTTTGCAAAGTTTAGTCTCTCTCAAACAACAACATCCAGATGTGATATTAACCGTAGTTGGTGACGGTAGCGATCGCACTTTTTTAGAACAAATGACGGTGGATTTAGGTTTGAGTAATAATGTAATATTTGTTGGATATAAAAACCAAGCAGAAGTACGTAAATACTTTCAAGAAACAGATGTATTTGTTTTATCCAGTTTTGCCGAAGGAGTACCCGTAGTCTTGATGGAAGCAATGGCAGCAGGAGTACCCGTAGTTGCTCCTCAAATCGCCGGAGTCAGCGAATTAGTAGAAAATGGCGTTAGCGGCTATATTGTGCCTGCGGGTGACATAGTTTCCCTCGCTCAAAGCATCGAAAAATTACTTAAAGATGGCGAATTAAGAGCTAAATTTGGCACCGCAGGCAGAAATAAAGTAGAAACAGAATTTAATATAAATCTCGAAGCTGAAAAACTCTATAAAATCATGATTGAAGAGTTAGGAATTGGTAATAGGTAATAGGTAATAGGTAATTGGTAATTGAGTTTCTCCCCATCTCCCCATCCCCTACCCCATCCCCTAGTCCCCTTCCATCCTCTACTTAGCCCAATCCATCGGCTCCACAGGCTCGAAAGAAGTCGTCATTTTGTAAGGGGAACCAGTTTCTAAAGAGTTTTGAATTGCCAAAACTATTTCATTATTGTGCAGCGAAAACCTAGATGAAAGTCTACAAGGACGATTTTCGATGATTGCATCAGCCATTTCGGCAACACCCCGGCAAAAATCCATCTGTTGTGCGCCCCTATATCCAAATTTAGGCGCTTTTTTGACTAAAGGATAATTCTTCTTCCATACACCTTCAAGTCGTTTTCTTCCTATGGTAAGACTGCGGCGAATATAAACCGGCGTTCCATAATACCAACAATCATCAATGCCAAGTATACCGTCATCGCCAATAATTTTTAAAGAATGGTCGTGAGGTGCGACAATACTACAAGTCAATCTCGCAACTACTCCAGAATTAAATTTAATACAAGCTACAGAAAAATCTGGAGCATCGATATCTAACGGTACATCAGTCTGTTTATCTGGAATTACACAAGATGAAAATGCCGAAACAGTCTCCGCAGGTCCAAAAAAAGCTGTTAGCCAATTTACATAATAGCCTGCGTGTTCCAACGTACAACCTACTTCAAATTCATCTTTATAAGGCCATGGTGTACCAGACTCGCTCAACCATTTTTGATAAGGCATTTGATGAACTAATCCATCATCCATTTCAGCATAGACTAAGCGAACTTTCCCGACTTGATTTTCTCGTAATGCTTTCCACACTGTTTGTGCGGTTTCACTTAATAAGCTACATGGTGCAGAGGAAAGATATAAACCCTTTGTTTCGGCTATGTTTACCAATTCCTCAGCTTGTGCCATTTCCATTGCGAAAGGCTTTTCAGAATAAACGTGTTTCCCAGCTGCCAAACAAGCTTTAGAAATTTCGTAGTGATTCCGAGGATTTGTTAAATTTAATACTATGTCCACCGTATTATCCTCAAGGATATCGGCAAGAGAATTATAAACGCGATCGACATTATGGTAATTAGCAAACTTAGTAGCGCGATCGCCAATTTTATCCATTACTCCCACAAGCTTTAATTGGGGATGCATTCCCGTAGTTTTCAGGTAATAATCAGCAACATAACCGCAACCAATAATCGCAATAGATTTATAGGATAAATTATTTTTCTGACTATTTTGATTAGCCGAAGAATTTGACTTTTCAAAATAAATAGAATCCGTCTTCTTAACTAAATTGGAAATCTTAAATACATTTTTTAGTAGCATACTTTTAACAAGGTTAAAGGTCAACTGTCCACTGTCCACTGTCCACTGTCCACTGTCAACTGTCCACTGTCCACTGTCCACTGTTAACTAATCACACCCTTATATTCAACAATAGTGGGTTTTGTTTTTAATAAACGGGATAGATGAAACTGAATCTGACCTATAAATCCAGGGAATTTATCTAATACACAAAACAGTCCATAAAACAATGCATCTGATGAAAGAGTTTGTTTTGTTTTCGCATACCGATAAACGCGAAAAAGTAATATACCATAAGCCAATAAAAGTAAAATGATGCTGATTCCTTTAGTTAACCAGGCGCTAGCAACTGCTAAAAATGGCAATATAAAACCCCAAATCCAAATTCTCCGACTTTCTTTTACCCAGTGTTTTTCCGGAGGTTTACCGTGTAACCAAGCACCTTCAGCATAAGCGTGTCCGTTACGAATCGAACGCTTCCACCATTGACTAAAATGCATAATTTGAGCATCATGTAAAGTCATTTCGGCATCTATACGCCAAATTTTTCCACCAGCTTGACGCAAGCGCACGCATAATTCTGGTTCTTCTCCAGCAATTAGAGTTGGATTAAACCCACCAACCTGCTTCAAAGCAGAAACGCGCATCATCGCATCCCCACCGCAAGATGAGGCTTCACCTACAGGAGTATCCCATTCAATATCGCACAAGCGATTATAAACAGAGTTTGTGGGAAACTCTTCCCGTCTTCTACCACAAACCACGACAACTTCAGGATTTGCATTCAATACCCTAATTGCTTTTTCTAGCCACCCATCTACTACCAAACAATCTCCATCCACAAATTGGACAAACTCAACTGACGGTTCTATTTGCAGTAGATATTCAAACCCCCGATTTCTCGCACGTGCAGCAGTAAAGGGAATTGATAGGTCTAATTCAACAACATTAACCGCTAAACTACGAGCTAATTCCACACTTCCATCGGTAGAACCAGAATCAACATAAACAACCGTTTTCACTTTTCCTAAAATCGATACTAAACATTGTTTGAGTCGATTTCCTTCATTGCGTCCAATTACAACTATGCCGACAAACTGCACTTTCAACCCCCGGTTATAATTATTTTCTATTAATCATTTCAGAATAAATTTCAACGATTTTTTCAGCTTTATAACCCCATTCAAACTCTTTAACTCTTTCAACAGAGTTATTAGACATTTGTAGCCGTAAATTATCATCTAATACTAAATTATTTATTCTATTTGTTAATTCTTCTATTACATATGTTCTCGAAATTGGTTCAATTTTAAAACCAGTTTTTTCTGTAACATACTCTCCGATACCACCATTATTTACTACAATGCATGGTAATCCGCAAGCCATAGCTTCTAGAACAACTGCGCCTCCGAATTCTCTTACAGAAGGAAAGCAAAATACATCAGATTTTTTATAATATTCTAAAGTTTCTTGTTGCTTTACCCAACCAGTAAACTTAACTATATTATTTAAATTAAGCTCACGAACTTTTGTTTCTAAGTTACTTTTTTCCGATCCATCTCCAACAATAATAAGTCTGACTTTTGCTTGCATCTTTTGAGAACATTTACTAATTGCTTCAATAAGCATATCTGCTCCTTTATAAGGAACTAATCGACCGACAAATAATAAATTAATAGTGTGATTATGCTTATTTTTTTTGATTTCTCCAAAAAAATCTTTAGATATTCCATTTTCATAAAATAGACTGATTCTTTGATCCGAAAGAGAGAACAAGTTTTTCAGGTAATTTAATGTATAAGTCGAGCCAGCCAATATCTTGTCTGCTTTACGATAAGTTTCTGCATAACCTGGTATTACTACTCTACCAATAACTCTCAAAAAATTAAATTGAGCAAATTCTTGTCTAGCTACTTTCTGAAAACCTTTTGGAAAAGGAACTCCTCCATTAACAGGACCGAGAAGAAAAGGAGTGTGTTCGCAAGCATT
This sequence comes from Rivularia sp. T60_A2020_040, assembly GCA_015272215.1. Classification (GTDB taxonomy): domain Bacteria; phylum Cyanobacteriota; class Cyanobacteriia; order Cyanobacteriales; family Nostocaceae; genus Rivularia. The sequence continues at coordinate 42,191 of JACYMD010000064.1, forward strand.
AACAACTTTTGCAGGATATCTAGGCATCATAGGAGTGAGAACATGAACTATATCGTAGTCTCTATTTGATATTTGTGTTTTAAACTGTTCGTAGACTTTACGATTAAATTCTGCATATACCAAATAACTGAGTGCATTGTATAAAGGCCATTTAGTTTTACCTAAGTAGGTTAAACTCGCAACTAAATTATGATACTTTTTGCTGAAAGCACTTTCGCGCACGTAAATAACTTTGTTATTGCCAAGCACTTTACTTAAAGCTTGTTCATTTCTTTCATGAGTTACCAGAGTTGCATCAACTAATTGGCTGATTTCTTGATAATATTTATATCCTTCTAATGGAACGGAAGACCATTCAGGATTGCACTGCTCTATAATCAGTAAAACTTTTAATTTTTTGTTATTCATGATTTATTTATTAGATAGATGAGGTTTAATAACGCAAAAAACTGCTTTTTAAATATTCAATAATTTGCTGATTGTTTAGATTGTTCCCGGCGTAACTTTGGTAGTTTCCGCGTATAGTTTACTGACTTCTTATTTGATAATTTACTTTTTTTATTGTTTAAAGGTACGGAAAGAACTGCGGCGATAAACAGTACCCAATAAATATTAGCAAGACGCAGTATATAACTTTCCATAATATTATTCATCGCTAGAAACAAAAGAAAAGCAAGAGGCCAAATATCCTCTGGACTTTTAGCAGCATAAGCTCTTCTTAATGCTCTAATAAAACCTAAGATAAAACAAAATAAAAATAATCCTAAACCTATCAACCCTACATCAAGAGCAAAGTCAAGATAACCATTATGACCATGAGGTGCAACAAATTGGCTTGAAAGAGTACCGCCAATGATTGCGGGATATTTTGTATCTGAAGACCAAAATGCTCCACGACCGTAACCTAACCAAGGTCTTTCCATAATGAACTTAATTATCATAGACCACATCGGTGTTCTTCCTGTAAGAGTTGGATCTTTACCTATACTGCCTAAAAGGGCAGCCCAATTAGTTAAAATAAAAGTTCCAACAATTCCTACAACTAATACTGTTAAGTCTAAATAAATAACCGATATTTTTCCTTGCCAACGAAAAGTACGATAAAAAACTAACATTGCTCCCAATAAAAAACAAACAACAATTGCTGTTTTAGAGGTAGAAAGTATAATTACTGACAATGGTAAACAAAGCCCCAACCATTTATAAAAACTTCTTTTAGGATTCTCTACAGGCAGCAGAAAAAATGCCAGTGAACCAATAAGCATCATGCTACCAAGAGTATTTTTGTAATCGTAAATTCCTTTCCATGCCCCAGGATGATCATTTCCATGCTTACCAATCAAAGGAACTCCTAACGCGAAAATTAAAGTTAATATAGAACCTATACCAAAAGTCCAAGCTACCAGTCTTACCTGTTCTTTTAAACTAAAGCGTGAAGCAAAATATAAACCGAAAGCAGTCATTTGCCATACTTCCCGTCCAATTGAAGAAGTGTACCCTGGATAATCCGACCATATGTACGACAGCAAAATTAATGCTACTAATATCCACAGAACTAAATCTCTAGCAGCTACCTTTAAACATTGTTTCCAACGAAGTACGATTAAAACAACCGAAGCTACCCAAATAAAATATCTAGTTGACGTAATAATATATCCAGGAATTATTCCTGGTGTAGGTGGAATCGTCAATTGATTTCCTCCCACCATCAATCCTCCGGAAAAGAAGGTTAAAGCTAAAACTGCAAACCATTTTTCACCAACTTCTAAATATTTTGAATTCATTTTTATCGATTAGATGAAAAGCGACAATAAGTGACATTAAACAGTTGAGTCTTTATACATTTACAGAATCTCGATTTGTACGAATCCATTTTTTTTGACGTTTCATCAAAAACTGGAAATAAACTGGAATTTTCCAAACAATATAAAAAGGAATCATTAGAAGTTGTTGTATAGGTAAATCAGAACGTCCAAACTTAACCCAAACTGATAATATTGCCATTAAAAGTAAGATTCCAGCTAAACTTAAAATTATAGCCGGAGTCCAAATTGCTAATAAGAATCCTGTGACAAATGTAAAACTTGTGATTCCCAACCAAGCAATTACAAGTAAAGACAATGGGGGTATACACAAATCTAAAGCACTCACAAATAAATCAAATCTTTTTTGCTTGACTGCTGCTTTTAATAACAGCGGAACGTAAGTTATTAAAGTTTGTAAATGTCCGTGTTCCCATCTAGTTCTTTGTTCTTTAGCTGTTTTTACTTCTTGCGGTAAATATCCTGTAACTTTTGACTGTGGACAAAATATTGGTGGATAACCAGCTAAACTCAAATCGAAACCCAGTTTCATATCTTCAACGATGTTACTGCTAGCAATATCAACAGAATTTATTACCTTCCAAGGAAAAGCCATTCCCGTACCAGTTAATAAACAAGGTTGTCCTAGTCTACTTAATCCGTAAGGACGAACCAAATTTTTTACCTTAAAAGCAAATGCTGATACCGATGCTTTAGGGTTGTAATTATCGGATTTTGACATTAAATAAGTCGCTTGTACAGGTCTTCCCCTAGATGCTGCTTTGTAGGTAATTCGCTCGATTGCACCTTGAGAAACTTTGCAGTCTGCATCGACAAAGACTACTACGGACGGTGGTTCGGACTTCAGATAATTCAACCCATAATCCAGAGCGTATCCTTTTCCTCTCAGATTCGGTTCGTGACGCTCGATGACTTTAACCCCAGTAGAACGCGCAATTTCTGCGGTTGCATCGGTACAATTATCAGCAACCACTATGATATTGTGTGAATTGTGTAACTTATCTTTTAAATTTTCTATGGTCGAACGAATCACAACTTCTTCGTTGTGAGCGGGAATTAAAATTTTAAAATTGATATCTTTAAATTGTTCCCATTGCTTATTTATCTGTTGAGTAATTGGTAATAATGCAGCAATAGATTCGATAAAAAGTACGCTACAAATAATCAATAATCCACTAGCAATAACTAACAAAATACTATTAAGACATCCAATAATCATTGATCGCACCCTCAATTGTTTTTACAAATCAGAAGCTATTTCAATTAGAGTAGTTTATTGATGAGACTTGACAGAATACACAATATTTGCAGGTATGCCCACTGCGGTTGCTCCTGGGGGTACATCTTTTAAAACAACAGCATTAGCACCAATCGAAGCTCCATCTCCAATCGAAATATCCCCAAAAATCTTTGCACCCGCTCCTACATTCACCCTTTTACCCAACTTGGGAGCATCAAAAGGACGCTCCAAATAACGATTCCCCAAAGTTACACCCTGACGAATGATCGAATCATCACCAATCGTACAGTGTCCATGTACCACAATCGCACTTTGATGCTCGACGACTATCCGCCGCCCTAATTGAACGGTATATGGTATTTCAATCCCGTAAGTATTACGAATCTTGCGATACATCATTTTGTACAAAAGACTCAAAGGCGATCGCAAAAGTTTGGATTTAACTTTCATTCGCCAAACTCCAAAGCGATGAACTGCTACAGCACGAAACCCTGGTTTTGTCCAATCTCGTCCGTGAGCAATCCAGTCTTCCTTTAACTGTTCCCACAAACTCAAATCTTTAACTGATGATTGGCTATAGTTATTTTGATTTTTTTGGTTTAATTGGACGCTCATAGTTAAATTTCAATTCCTTGATAGAAAATAAGCAATTAAAGTCAAAAAATTAGTTTAATTGCCTACTCTTGAGTTTAGGAAAAATGTACTGTCTGCTGATTAGCTTTTTCAGCGCTCGATTCTGATTGAGGACTGTTGTAGTAAAAATAATTATTTGGCTCGTACTTGACATTTACGCCATTAGCAACAATTCCCAAAACATTCGTCTCAGACCTTTCGAGTAAGGACTTCGCAGCACTGGCCGTTACTGAATTGACTTTACCCGGTCTAACCACAACCAAGGCACCATCCACCATTTGCGATAGTACCGCTGCTTCTGCGCTGCCAACCAAAGCTGGAGCATCAAAAATTATACAATCATAGGTTTGAGAAAGCATTTCGATAAAACTGGTCATCCGTTCTGAATCGATTAATGCTAGAGGATTAGGAGGCATAACCCCAGCTGTTAATACGGATAAATTTGGAGTAATTTTCTGTACAGCGTTCTCAAAATTGTTTTCGCCAACCATTACATTACTTAAGCCGATAGAGTTAATTAAACCCCAGAGGTGATGTTGGGATGGGTTATACATATCTGCATCTACTAGCAAGACTTTTCGTCCCACTTGAGCCGTTACCGCTGCTAAGTTAGCCGCAACTTCAGTTTTACCTTCCTTATTTACCGAACTCGTTACAGCAATAGAACGAACCTTCTTATCTAAACTAATAAACTTCAAATTAGCCTGAAGCATTTGATAAGCTTCATGAATTACTGTACGTGGAGATGTCGCAACTATGACTCGTTGGGAAACATCAGAATTGGAATACTCTTCAGAAGCCACTGTATTATCGCTAGCTTCAAATTTGGGAATAAAACCCAGCACTGTATATCCAAATAATGCTTCTGCTTCTTTAACTGTCTTCAGCCTTCTATCAATTAAATCAACAAAGAATGCAGATGCTATCCCAAGTAATAAACCAGAGAATATACCACCAGCGGTAATCCCCATTTTCCTTTTTGCTGATTGTGGACTTGAATAAGCATCGGCATATTCAATGATGCGAGCGTTACCTACAGTTTGATTTTCTGCAAGAGTAATTTCTTGTAATCTTGTAAGTAAATTTTCGAGGCTAGAACGTGCTACATCTAACTGTCTTTCTCGCTCTCTTAACTGTTTTTCCAAATTTGGTAAAACGTCAGCCCTATCTCTAAATAAATTTTTCTGTTTTTCTAAAGCTTCTATTTTTTCCGCTAAACCCAAGCGTTGGACTTGTATTTCTATCAATTTGGAAGTCAAGTCTTGCTTGATTGTCCCCATCTGTAATCCACCCGGTGCAATTCCGGGTTGATATCCCAGTACTTCTGTAGTTCTTCGGTTTAATAAAGCTTTTAAAGCAGCCTCTTTCTCTTTCAAGTCAACTATCTTGGGATGGGATTCGGTTAAGCTAGTTGTTAATGTGGCTAAATCTGATTGAACTGTTTGTAATTGTTCTAATACCTGTTGAACTCCCGATACTTGAGAAGAAGTTATATCTACAGCCAAATTTCCAGGTAAATTTAATTGACTGCGTAATTCAGATTCCCTGGCTTCTAAATCTGCTAGTTCAGAACGAGATTCATTTAATTGGTTATTTAAACTATTGATTGTTAAAACTGTACCTTCTGTTTCCTTTGCCAAATCAATAATTTGATTTGTAGCTTTAAATCTACGTAAATTTTCGGCTGCTTCTTCTAAATTTGTTCGCGCTTGGGGAATTTGGTTTTGAATAAATTCTCCCGCTACTTTTGCTTCCAAGCGATTAACACTAATATTATTCTTTATAAAAGATTCCATTACCTGATTGACTATTTGTTTAGCCAATTCTGGCTTTTCAGAAACATAAGACACTTTCAGTACATCAGTTCCTAACAATGCTTCTGCTTTTAAACGAATTGATTTTGGACTCCAAGGTGTACCATCATCATGTTTAAGTTCAAGAGCTTCAATTACCTCTTGTTTAAACGGTGTCGATTCTACTAATACAGCTTGAGTATCCAGAGGATTAAACTCCCGTTTTAAAGCTTCCAAATCACCTATTTTTTCTCCAACCCCTGTCAGAGATGATGTTCGGTTTGACTGAAACAATAATTTTCCACTAGCTTCATAAGCCGGTTTTTGAACTGATACAGTAAATATTGCTAAGCCTGTAAGTGTAGCAAAAACCCCCGTTACAACCAACCAACGACGTTTTAAAACCAACAAATACTTTTGTATATCTATCTCTTCTGGATAGTTTTGATTCTCCATAATTCTTAATTTCAGTATATGTTTAATTCAAAAAAGTACAATCAAATCTTTAATTGCTTACTATCTTACTTGCTTCCAAGATTTTAATAGAAATACAAACAACTTCTACATTCTCTTAAAACTTCTACCTATAGATGTAACACTATTATTACTCCGTTCCCGCCCTAAAACTAGCTTTCTCTCTTTATCTCTGTCCTCTGTGTTCTCTGCGTCTCTGCGGTTTTTTTTCGGTAATCTTTCAGGGGAAAAGGAGTAACTTGATTGGACTTCATTGGCGACCACGGATTTCTATACAGTTGAAAGCGTTGCTTGAAAATCAAGTAAAGAAATGGGACTGCATCTAAAATATATCTCTTCCAAAGCCTTTTGGGTTCGCTAAAAAGTCTATACAGCCACTCTAAACCAACTTCACTCATCCATTTCGGACAGCGTTTGATATTTCCAGCTTCAAAGTTAATCGTTGCACCAATTGCCAAAAATATCTTGATTTTAGGTAAATATTTTCTATGTTTTGCAATCCACATTTCTTGTTTAGGAGCGCCCACTCCAATTGCTAAAACTGTTGCATTTGAACAATTTATTATGTCCAAAATTTTTTGACATTCTTTGTCATCTTTTTCAAATCCAAAAGGAGGTGAGTAAGTATCAACTATAATTTCTCTACCAACTTTGGAATTAATATTTTTTCGCGCAATTTCAGCAATTCCGGCTGCGGCTCCAAGGATAAAAATTTTTATACTTTCATCGTTTTTGTAATAAGTATAAAAAGCTGGAAACAAATCGGAACCTGAAATTTTTTCTTTTATCGGTGTTCCCAAAAAATGAGACACATACATCAATATTCTACTATCACAAACTCTGTATTCTGCTTCTTGATAAACTCCATAAAAATCGCGGTCTCTTTGCAATTTCATCAGATGGTCTACGTTAGGTGTCACTACCAGACCACCATCTCGCAGATTGTTTAATAGGTCGCTCATCGCGACGTTATGAATGTTTACGTTGAGTAACTTCACCTGTGCCATCACCTGTATCCAAATAATGATACTACGTTTAAAATCAAATACCTATTAACGACTAGCCAGGTCTACTAATAATCAGGGAAACACAAATAACATTATGGAAGAAGCGCAAATCAAATGCGGCTCTTACGAGGTTGGAGTCAGAGCATTTACAGTACTGTTTGTATAATATGAATCAACGAACAGCTTAGATATAGATACTCTTCTCTAGCGCAGCAGAGGCTACAATATTCTCAATAGTTAGCTTTAAGCAAAAAAGTTCATCAACGAAAAATAATTTCAACAGTTAAAGTTTATACAAATTATGATGGTTTATATTAGATTCTTCATTTTTTTGTGAACAAACTTTAATATAACTCTAATTGGAATCATTTCAACAAATTACTGTAAAGTTAATGTGTAGAAGTAATTATATTTAATAAAGAAATTGTAAAGTTACTGTAAAAACCCGGAAACAACGGCGGTGTTTATGAATCTACAAAGCTTGTTTTTCTGGTTTTTGAAAATATTTGAGTTTTTACTTAAGTCAAATCCACATCAGTATGCTAATAGTTAAATTAAATGAGCATCAAATATGAATGAAAAATATTTGCAAAAAAAAAATATATAATTTATACTAATATTTTTCTTTGATTGATTGTTTAATGAATGCTTTTGGTTTGGCTGTGGAGTTTTACTTTTGAAGAACTTCATATCTTGCACCATAAAAACTCCTAACTCAAAATAATTACTGATTATTTGATTTCGTTCTTACCCGCCTGAGACTGCAAGTCTCAGTCTGATAGCAGAAGTCCATTAAAATGGACTAAAATATGACATTTTTATGTTGGTAATATTTTTATTTGTATTTTTTATTTTGTAGTTAATTATGCTTATGGTGCAAGATGTCAGGAACCAACAGTATCCTGACAAAAAAGATGAATTTCACAACAATCATAGAAGTCGGAAAACTTGTCTGATGTGACAAATATTTATCTGAAAAAACCCGACTTCTTACACCATCCTTTTAAGGATTATTTCTGAACCACTTTGTAATACCATCAGCAAGAGTTTGCGCTAACTTTTTCTGTTGTTTGGAATTTGTCAGCCATTCAAATTCTTCTGGATTACTCATAAAACCCAATTCCAAAAGTAGTGATGGTGCTGCTTCCGGACGAGTTAACGCTAAGTTGTTCCAAAATACGCCATAAGAAGGTCTGTCTAACTTATCAACTAAATAGTTATGTAGATATATCGCCAAACTATGAGCTTGGGGATGATACCAAAACATTCCTACACCCTTGGTGTTTTCGGCATCACCATAATCGGGGAGAGCATTGTAATGAACCGATAATGCTAAAGTGGGTTCTTCTTTAGCAATTATTTTTTGGCGATCGCCCAAAGAGACAAACTTATCATCTTCCCGCGTCATTACTACCGTTGCACCTCGTTTGAGCAACTCTTCACGCAGTAAGTTAGATACAGTTAAGTTTACATCTTTTTCTGGTAAGCCCGTCGGTCCAACGGCTCCCGATTCTTCACCACCATGTCCAGGATCTAATAAAATTTTGATTCCCGATAAAGGTTTGCGTCTACTGCGAACTAATTCGGGAGGATGACGTAATTTTAACTTTAAAGTAGTTCCTTCATATCCGAGTTTATATCCCCACTGTTGATTTTTCTTCAAATTAAAAATATATTGCACCGCACCGGAATTTATTCCTGGAGAGGGAGGTATTTGTTGCCAATCTATGCGTGATATAAACGGATTGTCATTAAATGGAATGGTGTCGGTTTGAGCAATCGTATTATGCAGCGTTAAGGTAAATTTATCCGAATCCTGCTTGACGGTTACGGGTACGGGAGTTTGCAGGGGAAAACTTATCAAAGTTTCGGTTTTTGATTGACTAGAAGCAACGCTGCGAATAATTGTATTGGGGATAATCGCATTCGGTAAAGTCACAGTTTCCCCGCTCTTAATCCAACCACCATATTCCAAACGCAGCCATTCACCAGTTTTACCAGTTACAGCTGAACGGGTACCCTTTGGTAATGGGGTTAGTCTAGAATGATTAGTAGAAGGGCCAGTACGAGCTACACCAAACTCAGCATTTACTTCTACAACTGGCAAATTTGCTTTTTGTAGAACAGTTATCTTTCCAGGGGCTTCTTGAGTTATTGTTTGACCGTTGAGTGTTAATTGATATGCTGGTGAAGCAAATTCAGCAGCAGATTCGATTGTGGTGCAGCCAGAATATTCGCTCTTTATAACCTTTTGGGGTTGATTCGTTCCAGTTAAAGCCGCTAAGTTACTTGGCAACTGTGCCTGTGGTGGTTGAAGTAAAAGAGGAAATTGTTTATTTTCACTCAATTTTACAGATACTGTAGCGCTTGGAGGTGCGATCGCGCTAAAACATATAAGTTCTCCTTGAAGTCTAGCAATATCAACCTGTGGAATTAATGAATCTTTGGCAAACGCTAATCCTTGAGGTAAATCAAGTTGATCGTTAAGCCTAGTTACTTTAATTTGAATTTCTTGGGATAAATGGCGAATTGTAAACAAGTTCTCCCCTACTTGTAAAGGGAAACTTGGTGCAAAATGACCGGATTGAGAACGATTAATTGGTTTGCCATTTATCAAAACTTGTCCGGTTGGTGGAGCCGTACCAATGAAAAAGATTTTATCCGAAGTTGTTTTGTGGTTTGTCGGGGGATAAACCACTTTCAGGGATTGTTGTTGTGCCGAAGCTAAGTCGGGAGTCGCGATAGAAGCTAGTATTACTAATCCTAACAGTGGTTTCACGTCGATATTACACAAAATTCTCAACATTTGCTGTGGCACAATGACGGGATGTAATTTTTAGAAGTTGCTTGAAACTTAAAAATCCTATGACGAAATTCGTATTTGTTACTGGTGGCGTAGTTTCCAGTATCGGTAAAGGAATTGTAGCAGCAAGTTTAGGCCGTTTGCTAAAATCCCGCGATTATTCAGTATCGATACTCAAACTCGACCCATATATTAATGTTGATCCAGGAACCATGAGTCCGTTTCAACATGGTGAAGTTTTCGTCACCCAAGATGGTGCTGAAACCGATTTGGATTTGGGACATTATGAACGCTTCACGGACACTTCTATGTCCCGTCTCAACAGCGTTACCACTGGTTCTATTTACCAATCTGTAATCAACCGAGAACGGCGCGGTGACTATAACGGTGGTACTGTACAGGTAATTCCCCACATTACCAACGAAATCAAAGAACGAATTACTCGTGTTGCCCAAGATACTAATCCTGACGTGGTAATTACGGAAATCGGGGGAACGGTAGGCGATATTGAATCCCTACCGTTTTTAGAAGCAATTCGTCAGTTTCGCAAGGAAGTAGGACGAGAAAACGTGCTGTATATGCACGTAACTTTGATACCGTGGATTGCTTCTGCTGGGGAATTGAAAACTAAACCAACTCAGCATTCGGTTAAAGAACTTAGGTCTATTGGAATTCAACCAGACATACTAGTTTGCCGATGCGACCGTCAACTACCAGAAGGAATAAAAGAAAAATTATCGGCATTTTGTGACGTACCAGTTGAATGTGTAATTCCCTGCATCGACGCTAAAAGCATTTACGAAGTACCTTTGATTTTAGAACAAGAAGGATTGGCAATCCAAACCCTTTCCTTACTTCAGATGAAGCAAAGACTACCAGAATTACAGGAATGGCAGACCTTAGTCAAGCAGATGTACAACCCCCAGCATCGCGTAGAAGTCGCCATAGTTGGTAAATACGTCCAGTTAAGCGATGCTTATATTTCCGTAGTCGAAGCACTGCGTCACGCTGCGATCGCAACTCGTGGAGAATTACATATACGCTGGATAAATTCGGAAGAATTGGAAACCGAACCACCAGAGATGCATTTGCAGGGAGTGGATGCAATAGTCGTACCGGGAGGATTTGGTTCTCGCGGTATTGATGGTAAGATAGCCGCCATTAAATATGCTCGCGAACGGCAAATACCATTCTTAGGTTTGTGTTTGGGAATGCAGTGCTGTGTAATTGAATGGGCAAGAAATGTCGCCAAACTTAAAGATGCTCAAAGTGCCGAATTTGACGAAAATTGCCTGAATCCAGTAATTAACTTGCTGCCAGAACAACAGGATGTAGTTGATTTAGGCGGTACAATGCGCTTGGGTGTATATCCCTGTCATATCGTCCCCAATACCCTAGCCTTTAAATTATACCTCGAAGAAAAAACCCTGGAAAGACACCGCCATCGTTACGAATTTAATAACGCTTACCGAAGCTTATTTTTAGAATCGGGTTACTTAATTGGTGGCACATCCCCCGATGGAAAATTAGTAGAAATAGTCGAGCTACCCGAACATCCCTTCTTTATTGCTTGTCAATTTCATCCAGAATTTTTATCACGTCCTAACACACCACATCCTTTATTTAAAGGTTTAGTACAAGCAGCTATTAACCATTCTCGAAAACTCGATGGATTAACAGCACCCGTTCAAGTGTCTTAGAATTTCCAGAGTATTTACTCACAACGAGAAGCCGGTAAAGGCTTTATACTCTGAATACTAAGTGTTGCATTAATCATGTTTCGTCCAAATTAAAGGAAAATTTAAGGAGAAGTTGTGACGTATTGGGTAAAAATCTACTACGAAAAAAAAGAATATGTAGTTGATTTTAAGCGCGTTACAGCTTTCTGCTGCGAACCAAACGGTCGGGTGACATTTTGGTTGCCTTCGAGTGCCATACCGATCGTGATTATCCCCCACAACAACCAAGAAGATTACCAAAAAATTCTGGAATACATTGAACGTGTCAACAAATCGGAATCAGAAGGTGCATACTGGGTAAAAATCTCTTACGAAAGGAATGAATACGTTATCAACCTCAAATGTATTTCATCCTTTTGTCACGAGCCAAACGGTAGAATCACCTTTTGGCTACCCGACAGCAGCATACCCGTAATTATCAACCCCGCAAGTAATCGGGAATCTTATGAAAAAGTCTTGCACTACATTCAACAAACAACGGGATATTCTTTGAATAAAAGTTGACAGTGGACAGTTGATGGTTGACAGTAGTACTTGACCACATTAATTATGATGGGTAATCCGTTCGTAGTGTCCGGGTCTCGCTCCCTGTTAGTAGCTAGCGACCAAGCCTGCCCTCGAACCCTTCACTTCGTTCAAGGGTAAACTCCGTGAAGGGATGGTCGCACTACCTCAACCCCTCAAAACTTATGTGGTCGAGTACTACTACTCCGGCACATAAGTTATGAGGGGTAATGCGTTCGTAGTGTCCGGTTCTAGCTCCCTGGTGGATTCGAGCGACCAAGATGGTCGCACTACTTCAACCCCTTAAAATTAATGTGGTGGACTGCTAGTAGTTGATTTCATTTAATTTGACAGATCGTATTTTAGTCCTACTCATATCTTTACAACAATAATACGTAATATTTGGGATGCAGATGGTGGCATTAAAGCAAAAAAATATGTTTTATGGTTAAACTTAAAATTGTCATCAAGGTTTTTTCCTAGTTTTTGGAACAACTCAACATCTACATGGTTCCAGCAGAATTAGAAACTTCAATAAAAAAGCCAGTTAAACCCAAAATAGTATAAATAAAAATTCTATGTCATCAGAAATTTCAACTCCAGAAGGTATCTGGATTATTAGCGAAGAAGCATCAGAAACATCGACTTATGACGGTTCCAGGGGAAGTGGTGATAGGGGAGGAGTACTGGGAACGGAAACTACTGAGGAAATAGTAGTAACTAAAAGACAAGGCGAAGTTGTTATTACCAAACGCAAAGTTGAGGTAAGTAAACTCAAAGGAGAAATGAGCAAGTTTCTGCAAGCAATGAGCGAAACTCTCGACGAAGCCGAAAACGCTAATTCCAAAATGCAGCTTGATGAAGTGGAGTTGTCGGTAGAAATTAATGGGGAAGGACAAATTAGCTTACTGGGAATTGGTGGTGGTAAAGCTGGAGGTAAAGGAGCAATGACGTTTAAATTCAAGCGGAAATAATCGGCATATCAGATGGGTAAAAATTCGGCGATCGCGATCGGCATAAATTACTATTACAATTTGCAACCGCTCAAGTATGCTCAGCGGGATGCTAAAGCTATGGAAAATTGGTTTAAGCAGGAAGCTAGGTTTGACCAGGTATTTCTTTTTACTGAAGATTCACAACCAATTCCGGCTTCTCCTCAACCAATACCAACTCAACCAAGCTTCGCTAATTTTTACGGATTTTTAGAAAAACAGTTTGAAAAATCTTTGCTGAAACCAGAAGACAATCTCTGGTTTTTTTTCGCTGGTCATGGTAGGCGTTATAGAGACCAGGATTATTTGATGTTTTTGGATAGCTCTCCCGCAGCAGTTGATAGAACGGCTATTTCTGTTGATTATGTAACCCAGCGATTGCGTCGCAGCGGTGCCGATAACGTAGTGTTATTTATCGATGCTTGTCGTGATGAAGGGGACAGAGGAGGATTGGGAATAGGTGAGGAAGAACATCAAGGGGTAATTACTTTCTATTCCTGTAATGCTTATCAAAAATCTTGGGAAATTGATGCATTGAAACACGGAGCATTTACCTATGCTTTATTGGAAGGATTAAACTTACGGGGGGAAGGTAATTGTGCTACGGTTGAGCGTCTGGCAAGACATTTGTATCACAGAGTTCCACAATTAAATACTAATCACCAACAGCAATTACAAAATCCATACTTCAAGGCAGATCCACCTTATAAAATGTACTTTATTTTATTAAAACAGTCTGCCACTTTCCAAGATGCACAACCTTTAATTGATCAAGCACAGGAAGCAGAATTGGATGGAGATTTATTATTAGCAGAAACTTTGTGGCAAAGACTTTGGGGAATACCAGGTGTTGATAGACGGGCATTTGCTGCGATTAAAAGGATTGCAGTTAAAAAGACAACACAAAACCAAATTCCAACTCAAAAACCCATTATTCCAACTCCTGAAACCGCTACTTCATCAAGAGGAGTTACACCTACTGAAACTCCATCCACTCAAGAAACTAAATTAAAGGTTTTTCCCTTTGAGGTGGTTACAGTAAATTCCAGTGGTCAAGAAGTAAAGCGAGAGCAAGGTGAAGCTGAATATTTTACCGAAGACTTGGGTAATGGTGTAATTCTAGAAATGGTATCGATTCCTGGTGGTTCATTTAAAATGGGTTCGCCACCAGAGGAAAAGAATCGAAGTGACACTGAAAGTCCACAGCATGATGTAACAGTCCCCGCTTTTTTCATGGGTAAGTTTGAAGTCACCCAGGAACAATATCAACAAGTGATGGCTAAAAATCCATCTAATTTCAAGGGAGATAAGCGTCCTGTGAAAACAGTTAGCTGGAATGATGCAGTGGAATTTTGCAAAAAGTTGAGTCAAAAGACAGGACGTACTTATCGTTTACCCAGCGAAGCTGAGTGGGAATATGCCTGTCGTGCTGGTACAACTACACCATTTTACTTTGGTGAAACGATTACTAGTGAATTAGCTAATTATCGCGCCAGCAACACCTATGCTTTGGAAGCAAAAGGAGTATTTAGGGGAGAAACTACTCCAGTAGGAAAATTTCCACCCAACGGTTTTGGGCTATACGATATGCACGGAAATGTATGGGAGTGGTGTCAAGATACTTGGCATGATAATTACAATGACGCACCTACAGATGGGAGTGCATGGATTAATAATGATAATCCTTATCGTGTGCTGCGCGGTGGTTCTTGGTTTAATAATCCATATTACTGCCGTTCCGCGTCTCTCTTCAACAGCAATGAGCGTGACAAAGATGTTCTCAACGTTTTTGGTTTTCGTGTGGTGTACGTTGTCGAGAGGACTTCTTAGTAGTTCTTCATACTCTAGCCCTTTTGCTCTTTGTTCTTTTATTTTGTACCCTTTGTAAGCGTAGCGTTAAAATTTTTTTCAGAAATTGAGGTTATGTAGGACTTATATTTTTTCCGCTTATATCGGAATGATAAAAAATATGATCGAAAAAAACTCTGCGCTCCTTTGCGTTTCCCTCTGCGCTCCTCTGCGTTAAAAAAAATATAATTCCGATGCCAACGGATTTGATATTACGCTACAAGTATTGTAACCACATACAAAATTTATTAAAGCGTCACAGCACCCTACGAGTAAAATATGCCAGTATCGCATTAACTGGGATTGCCACGTTACGCTACGCTCCACTCGCAATGACATCTTACATTTTATTGCTTCAACCTTCCCATGACACAGACAAAAGCCATCACGGATGCAATTACAACTTTGACGGATGTAGAAAACCGCTTTGGGTTTATCCGCATTGAAGACGAGGAGTTTTTCCCGGAGTGGTGCGAGGAATTACCAACCATTACCGAAACGGAAAAAGAGAACCTTGACGTGCTGCGACGTAGATATATTTACCATCGCGCTGACGGGAATTTGCTAGAGGGAACGGTTATGCTGTTGCTGGTTTCTCCGTTACTTGCACTAGCTGGATTTTACGATTCTCCCTTCCGTATCAAAGCAGAAGAATCAGTTAATTTGCTGGTGGATGACGGTGAAGAAGTTCTGCGGGGAAGGATTGATGTGCTGGTATTACAAAATAAGTTGTGGGTAATGGTGTTGGAATCGAAAAAAACCACTTTGTCAGTTTTCACTGCTTTACCGCAAGCTTTGGCTTATTTGATGGCAAATCCTAATCCTAATTTACCTGTATTTGGCATGGTGACAAATGGAGACGATATTTTGTTTATCAAGGTTGTACAAGGAGATAAGCCACAGTATGATTTGTCACGGGTGTTTGCTCCGTTTACTTCAGCCAAAGAGCTTTATATTGTCTTACAAATTCTTAAAAAATTCGGTCAGTTAGTTACTTCGACAAACCTTTGTTAAACCAAATTATTTTCAACCTTTAATTCACACTGTTGAAAAATATAATTAACTGCTGCAAATAATTTATCTAAATCTTGAATTACATACACATTTTTATTTCTCGTAAACACTTGTGAATTCAATTTACCAAATTGCCATATTTTCCCATTAGATACAATGCCAAATATATCGTTATTTAAGTTATCATTTATAAGTTGTACTGCGATCATTTCGGCTAAACACTGACTCCAACCTTCTTCAAATTTGTCTTGTTTAGCTTCAACTGTTAAAAAATAAGGTTTATCAAAAATAATTGTAGACAGAGGATTTCTTTGCGCTACTGTATAGTCAGGCACGCCAGATAAGTCTTCATCATAAGTTAATGATTGATGACTCCAAAGTGTTAGTTTATCTCGATAAGCTTTCCAAACTTCTTTTAAAATTGGATAAATAAGGTTTTCACAAATAGCATCTTCTGAATTATCAACTACTCCATCTGTAAATAATAAATCTAATTCTTCTCTAAATGAGTCTTTAACTGGAAAGTCAACTTCCAGCATAAAGTTAGTTTGCACGTATTTTATTTGAAATTTTTTAAGTACCGCAGCGATACTTTTATAATTGCTAAATGCCATTACAATTCACTTTGTGGTAAGAACGATAGATGAATAAATAATTGTTGAAAATAGTGCAAGATGTTCAATTAATGGTGCGTTACGCTGCGCGATAACACACCCTACGAAATCTTAAATACTTCGAGGGAGAGCGCTGAAGCGCAACTACGAACCCTTCCTTTCAACTTTCCAAATATCAGAAGCTCTACCTAATTCCTCACTCAAACTTTGATGAATATGACCATTAGTAGCAAGAATTCGTCCCGATTCCATCTGGAAATCGCTACCATCATATGCAGTAACCTTACCCCCAGCTTCCCGTAAGATAACTATTCCCGCAGTAATATCCCACGGTGACAAACCCCTTTCCCAATATCCATCCAAACGTCCGCAAGCAACATGAGCTAAATCCAGTGCAGCCGAACCGCTGCGTCTGACTCCTTGAGTTAAATCAGTTAAATGACAAAATTCTGCATAGTTATTATCACTAGTTTCCCGACGGTCATAAGCAAAACCTGTTACTAATAAACTTTTACTCAATTCAGAAGTCTGAGAAACACTTATCGGAACGCGGTTACAGCTTGCTCCCAATCCTTGAGCGGCTCGGTATAATTCCGAGTGGAAAGGGTCGTAAATTGCACCAACTTGTGGAACACCGTTAATTAATAGCCCAATCGAAACAGCAAAAAACGGATATTGGTGAGCAAAATTAGTCGTACCATCCAAAGGGTCAATTGTCCAAAGATATTCTTGATTTTGATTACCTAACTTCCCAGATTCTTCAGCAAGGATAGCGTGTTCGGGAAAATGACGACGTAAAGTTTCTAAAACCACAGCTTCCGCAGCTTTATCAGCAATAGTTACCAAATCACCAGGACGTTTTTCGATAGTTTCTGACTCCACTTTACCCAAATAACCTTTTAAAACCGCACCAGCAGCCAGCGCCGCCTCTGTCGCAATATCTAGAAAAATTTGTAAATCAATCATAAGTTAGGTCAAAGGTCTACTGTCCACTGTCAACTGTCAACTAAAATTATCGATAAACACGACTAAACTCCGCAGGAGAAAGACGCATTGGGTCTTTGGGATTCCAAATTCCTTCCCCCATTAGTCTAGACCAATGTTGGGCGCGTTCCAAACGTGAATCGTATTTGTGATTTGGCGATCGCGATTCAAATAATGCGTGACCTTCTTTTACAAGTAGTTCGTTTATTAAGGTTTTATCTTTCCATACATAAGCTAAAGTTCTCCCGAATTTATCTTTCACTTCCACGTCAAACTCTAGTCTCACGGGTGTGCTGTCAATCAACTCCATCAAACGCCCTCTTGAAGCTTCTCCCCAAGGACGCTGACGTGTGGAAGGAGCGCTAATACCCGTCAAACGCACTTCAGAAATCAAAGAAGGTTGTTCCCGTAAACCCATCACCTGTAAAGTTTGTCCACTCACCACTCGCACTACCTGAATCGGTACAGTAGCTTCTTGTAGTTGAGTTTTTTCCCCTTGACACCCCAGCAACAGCAACAAGCAACACAAGAAAATAATTGTTTTACCCATTAGCAAAATTTTAGATTTTAGATTTTAGATTAGCACCACCGGAGTTGTTGTAGAGACGTAGCAATACGCCCCGTCTGTTATTGAGTTAAGACCACCGGAGTTAGTTGATGGTTATTGGTTGTTTTGAATTATTAAATTTCTCCCCCTCCCCTTGTCCACTGTCAACTGTCAACTGTCAACTGTCCCCCATCCCCTCAATCCTCCTCCAAAGGTAAACCAGCACGAACTCTACCTTTGGCAAAATAACGTCCGAATTGAAGCTCGTAAACTTCGTCTTCGTCTTGGGTTTCTACCTCCAAGTCAGAACAAGCATAACTAACGCACAATAGCGCATAGCCTTTTCTTTGCAAATTAGGGGATAATCCTACGGCTTCCGGTTGAGAAATTTCTCCCTTGAGGATTCTCACAGCGCAAGTAGTACAAGCTCCATTACGACAAGAAAACGGTAATTCTACCCCCAGACGTTCAAAACTTTGCAGAATGTAACGGTTATCAGGAACGGACAAAGTGTGGGTAATACCTTTAGCGCGATCGCGAACTGTAACTTTATATGTAGAAGACATTTTCAAGATTCAAGCTTTGGAATGACAAATTATAGAATTATTCTCTCAATATTTGCAGTTTATTTGATTTCAATGTAGAATGTTTTCTTGTGGCATCTGGAGAGGTGGCCGAGTGGTTGAAGGCGCAGCACTGGAAATGCTGTTTACCCGAAAGGGTAACGAGGGTTCGAATCCCTCCCTCTCCGTTTTATTTCTCATATCACAATTTGACGGCGTATCTTTATTAAAGATATTCCATCCTCTAATACCCTCCCACGGTGGGTTTTTTGAGATTTCCTAGTTTTTTCATGAAGCCGCTTGCGCCTCTACAAAGTCTTGGCTCTATTCCCTATTCCCCATTCCCCATTCCCCATTCCCCATCCCCTATTCCCCATTCCCTAATTACATTTTTTCTTCGGAACAAAATTCCTGCCCCCAATGTCCTTTTCATCAGTATTAGCAAGCAAAAAAAATATTTGTATTGCAATAGCTAATACAAGCTATACAAAGATTTAATGATTGTTTAAAGTACACTATTATAAGATTTTTAATGGTGTGAGTAGAGTTTTGGAGTTAATTATTAGTATGTCTGTATCTAGTATTTCAGAACGCAATTCCCAGGATTCCAAGTCAAATTCGGCTAATATTTGCTATCAGGTTGATCAGCAAGCCAAATTGATTAATTTACAAGCTGAAGTCGATTTATTGTTACTACAGGTGCAAAAATACAAGCAACAAAAGGAAAAGTCTACTCACGAACAGTCTTGTTAAATTTGTTTAAAATGGCGCTTGTCGTTATTTTAGATTTAATTTAGATTTATTTTAGATTTAATTTAAATTAAATTTAAATTTCATTCAACTTATGGCAAGTCCCACTATTGGAAATGCCGATTTTTTGAATTCGTGCGTTGACTATATTTGACTTATATATTTTTTGCTATTTTTTATTAGCGTCATTTTGGGCTTTCCGAATATTGCCATATTCAGGAATAAAATCCTGTAAAATCTAGTTCCCAAACTCACTTTGGGAACTAGAACATAACAATTTTTTTCACTACTCAAAAAGCACAAAATTTCAGAGAAAATAATACTTTATATATCAGTATATATTAATAAGTAATTGTTGACTTTTCATAGAAATAATGCTATGAAAGTGCTGACAAACAAGCAATTAATCAAAACTGGCGTGAATATATCTCCACCGAAGAAAAAGCTGCATATAGGATGGCAGGGAGTTTTCTCACTGTTAATGTATGTTCTCATGTATTTACCGATTGCAGTACTCGCCTTTTATAGTTTCAATCGCTCGCCATACAGTGGAGCTTGGGAAGGGTTTACTTGGGAATGGTATGAAAAACTATTTAGTGATGAGCGTATTTTATCAGCTTTACAAAACAGTTTGATAGTTGCTTTTAGTGCTGTTGGGATTTCTGCGGTACTGGGAACCTTGATGGCTGTGGGATTAGCGCGTTACCGTTTTCCGGGGAAAAGTTTATATCGAGGAATTTCCTATTTACCATTGATTATTCCCGATATTGCGATCGCAGTTGCGACTTTAGTTTTCCTCGCAGCATTTGCAATTCGCTTGAATATATGGACTATTGTTGCAGCTCATGTGGTATTTTGTCTAGCATATATTGGTCTTGTTGTTTCCTCTCGATTAACTAATTTAAATCCTTATTTAGAAGAAGCTGCATTAGATTTAGGCGCGACACCTGTACAAGCTTTTATTCAAGTATTATTACCTCAATTAATGCCAGGAATTATTGCTGGTTGTTTATTAGCGTTTGTTTTGAGTTTAGATGATTTTTTAATTGCTAGCTTCACTGCTGGTAGTGGTTCTAATACTTTACCGATGGAAATTTTTAGTCGTATTAGAACGGGTGTAAAACCAGATATTAATGCTTTGAGTGTAATTTTAATAGTTGTATCAGCAATTGTGGCTTTTATTGCCGAATCAATTCGAGCTTCAGCAAATTCTCAGAATCAACATTAAACAATTCCCAATTACCAATTACCCATTCCCAATTACCAATTTACGACCTTAATATTTGATAATATCCCCATAAATTCTTCCTTTCTTTTCTTGATATTAAAGGAAGGAATAATAAGAATACTGAAAAGTAACGTAATGGACTTGCAATAGTACCGATAAGTAGAACAATTACCGAAAGAGAAAACCAGATAAAAGCAGTAATATAATTTGGTTTGCCAACTTCTTGAAAAACGTATAAATGTAGAACAATATAACTGAATAAAGTACATACTTCAGCCCATCCATATCCGATGATTCCCATGGGTGGTACTAATAATAATGCAGTGACTCCAAATATTGCCACATGAACTAAATTAAACCAAGTAACTGCCATATTTTTACCTAGTAAATAGAGAACAGAAGTATGTAAATTAAAGATTGAATAAGCGATATAGCTAATAGCAATAAATGGATAAACTTCTAATACTGGGTTCCAATCTTTACCAAAAACAATACTCAAAACTATCGGTCCTACTAAAGAAAAACCTGCCATTGGTAAACCCACTGTCAAAGCTAATAAATGCATTCCTTCTTCAACACTATGAAGCAAACGAGCTTTATTATCTTTAAATTTCGCTAAAGCTGCCATTGCTAAACGCCAAGTAATAAATCTAACAAAGGAAAGCATTTCTACCAAGCGTATGGCTAAAGCAACAAAAGCAACAGATTCTGCACCAGCAAAGCGTCCAACTATTACTGGATTTATCAATGTTCGTAATTCCCAAGCCCAATTAGAAGCGGAATAGGTAAAGCCGTAACTCACCATTTGTTTAACTAATTTGGGGTTCCAGCACAAACCTAATTTGAGATTTGCACCTAATTGAGTTAGTATAAATAAGACATATTGTTGAACTAACAAACCGACAACGGGAGACCAAGCACCAAACCCTTGAAAAGCCATCGGTATGGCAATTATGTAGTAGCTAATTTGACTAATTAACTCGTTGAAAGCAACACGTTTAAAATTAAGGTCTCTTTCCAATTTGACTGTAGCAGGTACTTTTAAAAGAGTGGGAGGAATGGTAAAAGCTAAAGCTAATGAAAGTGATGAAACTTGCTTAATTCTCAGAAAATCAGCAATAATATCTCGTCCTAAAGCCATAGCTAATGTTAAAAATAAGCTCACACCAAGTAAAATAGTGAAAGCCTGATTGTACTCTTGTTGCTCTGGATTCTCAGTTTTACGTACTAGATAAACATCCAAACCCCAAGGTCCCAGACGGTAAAGAAACACTGCAATTCCCGAAGCAGCGCCAAAAAAACCGTATTGTTCCGGACCGATTACTCTGGTAATAAATATAACGCTTGCCAAGCTGAGTAAAATACCCAAACCTTGACGAATAACCATGATAAATCCGCCTTTTACGGCTTGATTACGTAATCCCATATTGATAGTATATAAAAAGGTTAAAGGTCAAAGGTTAAAGGTGGAAGGTTGTAGAATTAATGGCTTTTAATTTCTCGTTTGTTTTAAGAGATATCATGAAACGGTACCAATCTTATTCTCAACCTTATTCTTGCCTAGACTCTTTTTCAATCCTCGGATTTTAGCGTAGGTTGGAAAACCGAATAAAGCTAACATTGCGATCGCAATAGTTAAACGTAGATACATTAATGTAAAACGTAGTTGGGGGTAATGTTTGACAGCTTGTTGACAGTAATATTTTGCTTGTTTATAATCGTTTTCTTGGTCAATAGCAGACCAAGCTGCAAAAATATTCATCCATCCATAGCTGCGATTTTTTAAATAAAGTAAGTTTTCTGGAGTATTTTGAAAAGTCTTTTCTATGACTCTGGATAATTGAGGAATTATTTTTTGATTGCTTTTAGTTGTATTCTGAGAATGTCTTCTATAGAGAGTCAATGGTTCTTTGATTACTGCAAAAGGATAGATTAATGCAATACGTGTCCACATATCTCTATCTTCACCAACGGATAAATCTGCATCGAATAAGCCTACTTTCTTGAAGCATTCAGCACGAATCATTGTCGAACTACCAGTGGATATCATATCTCTAACCACGATTTCTTCCCATACATATCCCTCAGCGTGAGAAATTATCGATACCCCTGTAGGTTGACTAAATTGGTCTATAAAAGCCGTCCAAGTGTAAGTTAAACCTATCGTGGGATTAGCTTCGAGACAATTTACTTGTTTTTCTAATTTTGTCGATTCCCACAAATCATCAGCATCAAGAAACGCAATATATTCCCCCTGAGAGTTGTTAATTCCCCTATTTCGTGCTAAAGATACACCCTGATTTTCTTGAGAAATTAATTTAACTCGCTCATCTGTAATTTGTGAAACCCATTCTACAAGATTATCTGAACTACCATCATTTATAATCAATATTTCAAAGTCTGTGAAAGTCTGTTTAAAAGCACTCTCCAGAGTTTCCGGTAGGTAAGTCATCGCATTGTAAGCTGGAATAATTATAGATACTTTTGGCATAATTCAATTTTGGATTTTAGATTTTAGAGCACCGGGATTAAGAGTTATGAGTTAGTACAACCGGAGTTAGGAATTATGAGTTATGAGTTAATAATTAATTATCTTCTCCCCATCACCTTGTCAACTGTCAACTGTCAAGTTTTCATAGTGGAGAAACGACGACGTATTGTGTAAATCAAAGACTGGATGCGGTTGAAACCGTTGTTTCCCAAGATTTGCGAAAGTGCGATTGCAAAATTCAAACGAATCATCTTGGGAAAAAAAAGAATTGGGGAATAATGTTTAATTGCTTGGTTACGAAAATAAGCTGCTTGTTTACAATAACCTGTTTGTAAAGCTTTCCAAGCCAAGTAAATGTTTGCATAAGCATAGGTACGGTTTTTTAAATAAGATAACTCTTGAGGAACTAATTGAAATACTTGCTCAATTGAGCCTAAATCTTGTTCGAGCATTTGCCAATTTTTAGTTGTATTATTAGGATGTTGACGATAAAAAACTAAAGGTTCTTTGATTAGCATGATAGGATAACGTAAAGCGATACGTACCCAAAGTTCCCAATCTTCAGAAGAATGTAAGTTATTATCAAAGTTTCCTACATCTAAACAGCTTCTACTAACTATTACAGAAGAAGTTACTATGGTATTTTGTTCTAATAATGATTTAAGAGCATCACCTTCGACATTAGATATAAAAGTTCTTCCTAGAGATTTTCCTTGTTCATCAATCATCCTCATTGCAGTATGAACAAAACCCACTGAGGGATGATTTTTAAAACATTGTAATTGTTTTTCTAATTTTGTTGGTTCCCACAAATCATCAGCATCTATAAAGGCAATATATTCCCCTGTTGCGTTTTTAATACCGATATTTCTTGCTGCTGAAACACCTTGATTTTCTTGAGAAATTAATTTAACTCGTGGGTCTATAATATTGCAAAACCACTCTACAATATTGTCAGAACTTCCATCATTAATAATCAAAACTTCAAAACCTGTAAAAGTCTGCTTCAAAACGCTTTCTAGAGTTTGTGGCAGATAATTCATTGCATTATAAGCAGGGATAATTATAGAACAACATGGCATTTTAATAAAACCTTTTTTTCACATAAATGTGTTAAAAAATATTATGCACTTTGAGATATTTTTACTACCGTATTTAAGTATAATCTTATGGAGCATAATTAACTAACTACTTTAAGTAACACCACCTATTCTATCCATCCACCTTTAACCTATTTTCAATTAATTCTAAAATCACATCACGATACTTTAAAGCAATTGCATCCCAACTAAATCTTAAAGCATTATTTACCGCCTTTTGCTGCCAATTTTCTGTTAATTTTTTTAAAACTTGAGATAATGCATCAGCGTATATCTGTGGGTTTGTCACATCGCATAAAATACCGCTATCACCAACAATATAACGACGCATTTCATCATCTGTTGCAACTACTGGTAAACCACTTGCCATTGCTTCAATATAAGCGAAACCAAAGGGTTCATTGAGAGAAGGAAGTGTAAATATATCCGCACTACGATAAACTTCTGGCATTTTTTGAAAAGGAAAAGTACATATTTTAAACCGATTTGAACCAAGTAATTTATCCCCTTGTGTTTGAAAATAATTTTTATCTGGCCCGTCTCCACATAGTAATAAACTAGCTTGAGATAAACGAGAAACCGCATTAATTGCTAAATCGACTCTTTTATGATTATTACGATTTAAAGAAGCAACACACAATATAACTGGTTGAGTTAAACCAAAATCTATCTTATTTCCTTGAAGAGTAAACTGCTTTAAATCAACTCCATTAGGAATAACATTTACTGTTTGTGTTGGTTTAATATTACGAGCAAATGCAGCAGTCTTTTCATCGTAAACTACTAAACTATCAGGAGAAAAAAGCAGATTCCGTTTTAAACATTTTCCCTGTGCTAATAAACTATTATGTTCAGTATAAAGTATGGGAGTACCTTTAATAGCACGTACAGCAGCAGCAATTGCTAACCCACCATAATCATTACAAGGAAATATTAAATCGCTAGAATTAAATAAACAACGAGTGACACAAGGGAAGAAATTAGTTAAATGTTCAATAATAATTTCGGGATGATTTGCAAAGCGATGGACTAAATTTTTAATCAAGGATTGGTTGATAAAATCATAAGTATAAGCGCGAGGAATACCCCCAGATAAACGAGAGAATTCACCACAATCAGCACCACTCAAAAGCTCTACATCAAAGTAATTACTCAGACGACGAGTTATTTCTATCGCAAAAATTTCCGAACCACCACTCCAATTCACACCCGCACTCGGATGAATAATAGTAATTTTATAAGAATCTTTTCTATTTCTTAACTCTCGCTGCGGACTATTTGTAGATTTAATTAATTCCTGAGTCATTCGATTTTAGATTTTAGATTTTAGATTTTAGATTTTAGTCTTTTCAAAAAAATACTTTTGTCTTTGAAATATGATTAAATAAGCTCAACTATCAACTATCAACTGTCAACTGTCAACTGTCAACTATCAACTGTCAACTATCAACTGTCAACTGTCAACTGTCAACTGTCAACTATTTCCTCCCATCCCACAATTGCAAATAACAGCCACCAATAAAAAAATAAAGTTGTATGACTCCAAACATTATCGGTAGCCATTCCTAAAAGGATTGCCGCAAAAATTGCAATCATTGTTACACAAAGTCTTCTACGGGGACTTCCTAATAGTGAATCCCGCAAATATTTACCTAAAAAAACTATTTGTATTCCGAGAAATACAAGAAAACTTGTAAATCCGATAATTCCCGTTTCTGCAAGAAATCGTAGGTAATCATTATGAGCATAATTTTGAAAATAAGTTATATATTGACTGGTACCCAAACCGTATCCTAAAAGCGGTGATTGTTTCCAAGCATCTATTAAAAATGACCATTGAGCAATTCGCCAATTGGCGCTGTTTCCATCTCCAAATGATAATAATATTGTTCGAGATATATCTAAATCTTGATTAAATAATGGTGTTTCTAAAAGTGCATTCAGCTTTTCATAACCAAATTCGGTACTCGCAAATAAATAAAATACTAATACAATAAATAAAATCCCCCCAACTAATCTTAATAAATTCAATTTAGGCGCAATCAAGACAATTATAAAAACTGACATCATGATTAAACTGGTGAGAGATTTTGTCATCACCATAAAAAATGCCAAAGTTCCTAATAATGTCAACCAAAACCAACGATTTTCCTTTGCATGACCAAGTTTCCATAACGTTAAACTAATAAATAAAAATAAGAAGGTTCCAAATGTACTGGGATGTCCAATAGTTGAATTTAAACAATTTCGACAACTGATAACATCAGGAAGACGTGAAGGTATTACAAGTTGTAAAAAGCCTACTGTTAATGGTACTAAAAGACTAAAAAATAAGACGGGGATAACTTTTTGTGGATGAATTTTCCCTTTTAATTGCATCACCAGCAAATATATCATTAACCAAGAAAATATCCGCGTCCATTCTCTAATTCCATCTAGTAAATAGGTTTTTCCTAATAATCCCCAACCGACTATTGGTAAAATTACCCATATTCCTAAAAACCCTACCCATCCCGCAAAAACCCAGAAGAATTTATCTGTATGAACCTTTCTTCTAATTAATATTTGAACTATTACATAAAGTATCGTTAACCCATCCAAACCAATTGCAAAAGCCGCAGGTACCTGCTGTGCCGAAAAAGGATCTAAAGAACTACGTAATACTAATAAAGTTAATACCGCTTGTTCAAATCGAGCGAAAAAGAATATGAGTACCGCTACTACACCCAAAAGCAACCCTACCACTACAGGTATTGCACCAGCCCCAAATCCTACAGCTACACCAATTCCAACTCCTGCCAATCCTACTAAAAATGACAGGTAAGAAGAACTGTTGAACTGTTTATTTGCTAACATCTTTATCTTCTTCCCCCCGGAGTCAAATATCTTGTCGATTGATAACTTTTCACCGGATAACGATAATATTCTTCTGTTAAACTCGACATTCCATTAACTACTACTCCTAAAATCGATATCTGATTACTAGTCAATTCCGATACCGCTCTTTGCAGTACTTCTTTGTTAGTAAAGCTGGGACGTGTCACTAAAACTACTCCATCACTCTGCTTACCCAAAGTTGACGCATCCGCACAAGCACTTAAAGGTGGAGTATCTACAATCACTAAATCGTATTCTTTCTGCGCTGATTCTAGAATCGATTTCATTTCTACTGACTCTAACAATTGCGAAGGTCTTCCATGAAGTTCACCGCAAGTGAGAATATCTAAATTATCTACATCTGTCTTTTGTATCGCATCAACAAAGCTTCTCTTACCCTCAATTATCTCAGTAATCCCTGGCTTCGGTGGTAAATTAAACAGAGTATGCTGTACTGGCCTGCGTAAATCTGCATCGATTATCAGTGTTTTTCGAGACAACATCGCAGAGACTGCGGCTAGGTGAGAAACTACCACAGATTTACCTTCACCGGAAATGGTGCTGCTAACCACAATCAGGTGCAATACAGCATCATTGCGAAACTCCAAGGTTTTGAACAGCATTCGGTAGGGTTCTACCAAACCAATTTGGTCTAAAAATCTGTCTGAGGGTTCTAATACCAAAGTTTTAGCAGGTAAACGCGGTAATACCCCCAGTAATGGTAAATTGAGTAATTCTTCGGCTTCTCTTGGGTCTCTTAAGGTATTATCCATCAATTCCAGTAGCAAAATCACGCCGGTAGCTAAAACACCACCAAAAATCGTCGCTAAAGCCAAAACTACCGACTTTTGCGGTGATGCTGCTGAATTTGGCACTGTTGCTGATTCGATAACTCGGACATTACTTACCTTTTGAGCTTGAGCAATTCTTGCTTCTTCCAACTTGCTTTGCAAAAACTTTAAACTTGCCGCAGCTTCTTCCCGTTGACGCACAAGTGTTGTTAAAGGCTGCTGTTTAATTGGTAATTGAGCTAAACGAGCTTGTAAATTCGATGTTTGTGTTTGTACAGTTGCTAATTTATTTTCAATTGCTAAACGTTCAACTTCTTTGGTTATTAACTGAGAAGTTAACTGTTGAGAAAGTTGATCGCTCGCTATCTTATTTGAAGAAACTGCTTGATTTGTTGATGATACTTTAGCTAACTCCTGTTGGTACATTTGACGGAAAGCATTGCGTTTTTCCTCTAACTCGATTACTTGGGGATGATTTTGAGTAAACCGCAACCGCACTTCTACCAATTGACGTTCCAACTCTGCTAAAGCTGCTCGCATTTTCACTAGTTCTTCATCTGAACCACTGCGTACCGCAGAATAAGCATTGCTCAAATTACCAGCATTGGTTATTTCTCGTAAAGAAGCGGATTGCGATCGCACTTCTTGGAGTAAAGCGCTCAAAGTTCGTTCTTGCTCTTCGAGAGATGCTAAATTCTCTACCAAAGCTTCGGTTTGTTCGTCAAATGCAACAATACCGCTGGTTTGTCTATACTGAGTTTCTGCCGCTTCCGCTTGTTGCAATTTCTTTGTTGCTATCGGCAGTTGTTTATTTTCTAAAAATTCCTGAACTTTTGTCGCTTCGGAATTAATAGCTTTAATATCATACTCAACCATGGCGGCTGATAAAGCATTGAGCAGTTGAGCCGCTAATACTGGGTTTTGATTTTCATAGTTTATTTGCAGAATATTAGTCGCCGGAACGATTTTCACACTCAAATTCTTACGTAAATATCCTGTATCTATTTCGTCTTCTCCAATACTCTGCTGATTTTTATCTTGGGATTGAGAATTATATATCTCAATTGCTTTATCCAACACCCGTTGCGATTTTACCAGCTCAGCTTGGTCAGCCAATGGACTCGGACCACCCGGAGTCGCATTTCCAACCTGAGTTAAATCTCTACCCAATTCAGAAACACTCACCTGTTTTCCTATTAGCATCAACCGCGCAGATGTTTGATAAACTCGCGGAGTAACACTAAGATAAGCCACAGCTCCACCAATCACCGCCGCAAAAGTTGCCAGCGCAGGTAAGCTTCGTCGCTTTAACACCATTAATAACGATGAAATACCTTTTTCCATGTTGATAATTAATAGTTGACAGTGGACAGTTGACAGTTGATGGTTATTGGTTGCTTCTTGAATCTTAATTACTATCTACTAACCACTATCCACTCTCCATGTTGACATTTGATGGTTGTTGGTTGTTGGTTGATGATTGCTTCTTGAATCTTAACTACTATCTACTAACCACTAACTCCTCACTGTTAACTGCTTACTGCTTTCAGATTTTTTCACATTCACTTCTGAAGGTAAGCCGAGCAGATTTTCGTATAATTTCAAAGTTTCATTCGTAATATATTCCCAGCTATAGTTGTCACAAACATAATTTTGTGCATGATGAGCCATTACTGCCATATGAGTTGAGTTGTCCGTAGCCCAGGATAGTTCTTGAATACAAGATTCTAAACAACCGGCTGCAAATAACTTACCTCGTTCCTCACCAATCAATTGCTGATGGGGTGGTATATCACTTGCTAATATGGGAATACCTTCGCGCATCGCTTCTAACATTGCCATTGGTAATCCTTCTACATCCGAAGGTAGGACAAATAATCCAGCCCCCCGGACAATTTCTGCTAACCGCGCTCCTCGAAGTTCCCCTGCAAATACAATATTGCGATCGCGAGCAATTTGCTCTAATAATTTGGCAGTGAAGTTTTTTGTATTACTCACACCCCCAGCTAAAACTAACTTCCAGTTTGATGGTTGTAAATTAGTAAAGGCTTCCACAAGTAAGTCGGGACGTTTTTCTGGTACTAATCTGCCCAGAAACAACATATATCGTCCCCGCTCAAGTCCTAATTTCGTTCCGTAGGCAAAATTTGGGTCGGAATTTGCATAACTAGCAGGAGCAGTAGGAATATATATTGCTTCCCTACCGTAAGTTTGTAAAAAATAGGTCTTGAGTGCATCAGAAACCGCAATTATTCCGTGAGCGCAACGTACTGCCGTCTGTTCCCCCATTTGAATCAAACGAGTCGAAAAATTCCCCCATTTCGCTCGCTGCCAATCTAATCCATGACAGGTAACAACAATCTTTGATTTTGTGGCAATCCTCGATAAACCTGTAAATAAAGATGGACCGAGAGCCTGAAAATGAATAATGTCGTATCTGTTACCAGTACTAGCCAATGCACCCAATGCAGATGTAACAAAAGCATCTACACCTCTCATCCGTACATCTGGTAAAGAAATCACTTTTACACCTTCAAAATAGTAGTTCTCCAACCAAGAACTATCGGTATAAGAAGAACGAGCAAATAAATCTACACTATGACCGTGATTTACCATGCGGGGATAAATTTCCGCACAGTAATGCTCAATTCCGCCCTGTCTGGGAGGTAGACCTTTTGCACCAATTACTGCAATTTTCATCTTTCGCTCGTTTTTGCTCTCAAGATGTGGTTATAACCGTTAAACACTAACAGATTGTTTTAAGCTTTGTTCCCAACGTTGCCACATTTGACTGTAAACTTGATTGACTACAGTGCTAGCAGCATAAGGCTGGGCGCTTTTTGTACATTCTGCTACTGGATAACTTTCTGGATGCATCGCAACTTGACTTAAAGCTGAAGCGATACATTCAGGTGTTCGCGTTTGACAAACAACCCCGCTTTTGGGAGATAGTAACCTGGGAGTATCACCAGCTTCTGTTGTCACGATTGGAGTTCCACAAGCAAGGGCTTCTAAAACCACAAACGGCAATCCTTCAAAAGCGCTGGTTAAGACTACAGCATTGCTAGCTCGATGTAAATCAGATAATTCCTGTTGTCTAACTATTCCTAGCATCGTCACTCGCTGCTCTAATCCCAAGGTATTAATTTCATTTTTTACTGTAGCTGCTAATTCTCCCTCTCCCGCAATCAACAAGTGAATATTTGGCTCGTCTAATGCTTTAATCGAACGTATTAATAATAAAGGGTCTTTTTGCGGATGCAATCTACCGGCAAACAGCACAAAACGGGTATTTTCGTCAAGATGCAATTTGTTCGCTAATTCCCGCCTTTGGCGATCGCGTTGTTGCTCGGAAACTGGATAAAAAACTTCTTCGTCAAAACTATTGTTCAACAAGCTCACTCTGTCGGAGATATCGCGATAACGCTGTTGATAAAGTGACATGGACTCACTATTGCATGAGTAAATATAGTCAAATTGTCCGACCAATAAACGTTCTAAAGCAAAATAAGCCAATGGCAATCTGCGCCACAAAATTGCATTTTTATCATCTACAGCTGTCATCTGCTTTTTGATATCGTTCTGGATAAACAGCGTCTTTTCCCCTTTCCATTTCAAAGTTGCTATTGTCGGCTCCAGTCTATAAAAATGCATAAAATCAGAAGCATAGCAACGCCCCATCATGGCAGCTGTATATTTAACCGTCGTCGGTACGACACCCCTAACGTTATCGTCTTCGACTACAAATAAAGGTAGAAACTTAAGTTCTCTTCCTAGAAATTCTCTGGTTTGCCATCTATCTAAAGTCTCATTTTGATGATTTGCCGTTCCAACAAGTCTGACCTCAAATTCCTTCGGAGCATATTTGATAAAAATATTGATTAATGTTTGTATTCCTCCAATCGTAGTGTTCCAAGGATTATATTGGTAAAAAATTGTTAAAACTGGCTTACGCATTGCTAACCATCCCGCACAATAATATTAGACGTGCAATTTTTTAGTGATGACATCGACAAGAATAATCTCTTGCCGTTTAAAATAGTACATTGTTCAAAAAAATTACTCCTCCAATAGCGGTATTTTTAACGACTTAATTAAGTCAATAGTAATAACTACATTTTGTTGAGCCAAATTTTAACTAAATATAAACAATCCTTTAGCAGCAACATCAAAACATCGATAGTACTGTGAATTTTACGTAAAACAGCTTTGATTTCTTCACAGTAAATTTATCACATTTTTAAAATAGTAATCTTAATGGTATCAAAATTACCAAGTTAGTCCAATCTTTACGAAAATTTTATTTAAAATGCATAAAAATATGATTTTTTGTAAAAATCAAATGAATGCTATTTAACCACAAAGTGACAAACTTTACAATAACTTCATATAAAAATCAATTAAAACCCCATTGCAGTCAAAATAGTTCCCAGACCATAGTCTAGGAACTGTCAACTGTCAACTGTCCACTGTCAACTGTCAAGTGGATTTAGCTTCCAAATTTTCCAAACGACTTCTAAGTTGTTGATTTTGCTCTTTGAGTTGTTGTAGTTGGGAACGTAAATCATTTACCGCACCATCGGATGCAGTCTTCTGAACCACTTTATCTATTTCTTCCTCAGCATAACGACGTACCCTTCCATCTGGGGTTTGTTCAGCTAAAGTACGTAAAATGCCAATAGCTTTTTTATTTTCCATTTGTCCGAGTGAGGATGCTACAGCAACTTGAGTTAAAAAGAAAGTTTCTTGAGAGAGATTAGTTAATCTTTCTAAAATTCGTTCTAAATTGACCGTATTTTGAGCAAGAGAAACTTTTCCTAATGCGCGAATTGCTCCCAAACGTAGAGGTTGTGGTACACCTAATTTGGTGTAATCCAGAATTAAATTCAAAGCAGCTTCACTAGTTTTTAATTCAGATAAACCTGTAATAGCACCATTTCTCACAACTTCATTCCAACCGGCTTTTGATTGTAAAATATGTTCAAATAGCTTTAAAACTTCAGCTTCATCGGGTTTTTCTTCTCCCATTGTTGCAGCAATCGAACCAATAGCAGCTGCGGCTGCGGCTTCAACATAATAACTTTCATCCCCAGTTGATAAAACTTTTTTCAAAGCCTCATAGCTCGAATTAGTTTTGATTTTGCCAAGTGTTTGGGCTACTGCACGTCGTACATAGGGATTTTCATCTGATAAATATTCAATCAAAACGTCAAAAACTTGGTCTAACTGAACTTCTCCTAGTTGCTTAACAACTTCTACACGTACACCCCAAAAAGCATCATTTTTTAAAGATTCTGATAGAGCTTTCACCGCTTCCAAACTGTTTTTCTTTGCTAAAGCACTAGCAGCATAAATCCGCGAAACGGGGTTTTTATCGTGGAGTAACTGAGCTTTTAACTCTGGTATGGGATATTCCAAAGTTACAGTTTTGAGATAATGATTTCCGACATCAAAGCTGATAAAATCGGGTTTCTTCTTTGAGGGGAAGTAAAAACTTTGTTCTTTCTCCGCAACCCGTACCGTAAAAACTTGCAAATCATCTTGTTCGATATAACCCAAACCGATAGGAACTTTTAAATCGAATAAATCTTGATTATTTTTATCTTCAGAACTTACCTGAGTTTGAGTAACCGTTACCTTTGCTAAATTAGCATCCCCATCCCAACTATAAACAACCTTAAAATCGGGATGTCCACCACGGTAAACATATTGGTCAAAAAGAAACGTTAAATTACGACCAGAAGATTTTTCAATTGCTCGTAACAAATCTATAGTTTCCACAGTTTGATGAGCATTATCGTTGACAAACGTCGCAATCGCTCGCCAAAATAAATCATCTCCCAACTGCGATCGCAACATATGATAGACACAAGAACCCTTTTCATAAATATGGCGATCGTAAAGTTCAATAGCTTCTCGGTAAACATGAGTTACCATGGGACGACGATAGCGACTACTATCTTCAGCAATATAACGACGTGCTTGCTGTAAACGATAGTAATCTGCTTCTTGAGAACCATATTCATGTTCCGTCCACATTACCTCAGAATAACTTGCCATCCCCTCCTTAACCCAAGCATGAGACCAATGTTTAATTACTACTAAATCGCCAAACCATTGATGAGCTAATTCATGAACAACTAAACTTTCAGCATTCCGATTATCAACAGCGGCTTTTTCATCGAGTAAACATCGATCGGTTAACAACGTAGTATTCGTATTTTCCATCCCCCCAAAAATAAAGTCATCAACGCAGACTTGAGCATATTTAGGGAAAGCATAAATATAACCGTATTTTTCGCTGAGAAACTCCATCATTTGCGGAGTTTTACCCATAGTGCGTTTAGCATCTGCTGAGCGTGGCTTTTCTACGTAATAAGTAACAGGTTTACCATGCCACTCATCGCTTATCTCCGCAAAATCACCCACAGCCAGAGTCATTAAATAAGTCGGATGAACCTGCTTTTGTAACCAATGATAAACTTGATTTGCTCCATCATCCTCAACGGAGACTAATTCACCATTAGAAATTGCCATGAAAGGTTTAGGAACTGTAACTCTAATTTCCGAAGTAGACAACTGTCCGGGATAATCAAAGCAAGGAAACCAAAAGCGGGAATCTTCGTCTTCTCCCTGAGTCCAAACTTGAGTCGGTTTATCGGGATAATGTGCATCTGGGAGAATAAAATAAATCCCGCGCTGGGGTTTTTCTACCGAATAGCCGATAATAATTTCAACTCGTCGATTGACTTGAGTCGGCGAATCCAATTCAATGTCTAAATATTCACCATCGTAATCAAACTTCTGTGGGGTTCCGGCAACAGCAACCGACTCAATATTTAAATTCACAGCATCCAAACGTAAGCGGTCTACCCCATCTCGTATCGGCGCTAAAGTTATTTTACAAGTACCGCGTACACTTTGGTTAGGGATATCCAAATTCAGATCGAGAAAAATATGCTTGACCTGTCCGGGACGATCAGGATTGTACTGCGGTTTTGCACCCGGTAATACAAAAGATTTATGGCGCGGATTTTCCGTATCAAAATGTGACTGTAACATCTATATCTATTTACCTTGTAATCTCTAAAATTTTGAATGTAGTTAAGAAAAAATAACAATTGCTGGTGAGTTCTCAGCTGTGGAAGATTCCTTGATTTGACAGCCCATGATTTATTTTACGTCTCAAATGGTTTTCCTAGAGTATAAAGACTTTGGGAAAGATTTTTTATGTAGATTAGAATAATTTGTCACCGTTACTCAAAATTGCATTGTTGTTGATGTAAATTTTGCCAAATTTAGAAATTGATGGTGTGTAGAATTACTAATTTTATCAGTAAATCCCGATAATCTAAACAATGAAATATGAAGTATGGGTAAATCAGTGAACAGTTATCAATGAAGCGTATTCTTTATGACATATTGGTTGCTCTCTATGTAAACACCATATACCAAAGAAGGAGACTCTCAACCCTTAACTGATATTAGATAAGCTCTAATGGCTAACTTTTTATTTCATTACTGCCAACTTATGAAAAAAAATAATCCAAAAAATGTCTAAACTCAAGCTTCAATTTTTAATTCCGGTAATTGGTGCTGCTATCATCTTAGTTGGTGGTATAGCGACTTATTTATATTTAAAAAGCGGACCATCAGGAGGAATTGCTGATGCTACCGCTAGTGCCAAATTAGTTCCAGATGATGCGATGATGGCAACTTACATTGCCACAGACTCAACAGTTTGGTCAAAATTGGAAAAATTTGGTACTCCCGAAGCTCAAAAAATAATCGCATCCGGTTTAAAGAGTTTTAATGACAATTTGTCAAGTGATAATAGTATTTCTTACGAGCAAGACTTAAAACCTTGGGTTGGTGGTGTAATGATAGCCGTATTACCCCCACAAAAAAACCAACCCGTACAAGATAATCCCTCAGCATCAGCAGAGCCGAATATCTTGATGGTGGTAGGAATCAAAGACAAAGTACAAGCTTTAAATTTTGCCAACAAACTCAAACAGCAGAAAGACGTTAAAAGCACCGAAATCGACTATAAAGGTCAGAAAATTCAAGAAACTAAAAGTACAACAAGTTCTACATACAGCACCATTTTAAATGACCGTGTATTATTTTCTGCTTCTCAAAATGCAGTACAGCAAGCAATCGACACATCAAAAGGAGAACCTTCTTTTTTAAGTAAATCAGGTGCTTCCCAAGTTATGGGAAATAATCTCAATTTAGATAATACCTTGGCACAAATTTATGTACCTGATTATCCAGGTATGGTAAAGAATTTAATTGCCAATAATCAGCAAACCCGATTACCAGCGCAAACCTTGGAACAGTTAAAACAGGTAAAATCCGTAGTTGCCGGCATTGGTGTTGATGATAGCGGATTGCGGATGAAAGCAAACGCCAACTTAGACTCTCAATTAGTAAAATATCACTACGAAAAAACTAATGGTAAAGTATTGTCCCAACTTCCTCAAAATACCATCGCTTTAATTAGTGGAGGAGGTATTAATAAATGGTGGACAGCTTTTGTAGAACAAGCAAAAGACGCTCCTGAACTTAATGTCATCCTTCAACAAGCCAGGGGACAATTAAAATCAGTCGATTTAGACTTAGATAAAGATATTTTTGGCTGGATGGATGGGGAATTTGGTATCGCTGCTATTCCTGTAGAAGAAGGATTATTAAAACAAGTTGGTTTCGGAGGTGCATTTTTGTTTCATACTAGCGATCGCAAAACTGCGGAAGCAACATTGAGTAAGTTAGATAATCTTGCCAAAGCCCAATCAATCCAAATAGCTCAGAAAGACATCAACGGTAAAATCATCACCGAATGGCAAATCCCCCGACAAGGTGCATTATTATCACACAGTTGGTTAGATGACAATACTGCTCTGTTAGCCCTCGGTAGCCCTATTGCTGAAATATTAAGTGATAAATCATTTCAACCCCTTAATAGCAGCGAAACTTTTCAAGGCATTACCGCAACATTACCAAAAGAAAACGGCGGTTACTTGTATATAGACATGGAAAAAGCCATCCCATTCGTTAATCGTTTTTCTCCACCCACACCAGAAACAACCGCAATCCTCAACTCAATTCGCGGAATCGGAATTACCGCAACTAGTCCTAATAAGTCTCTCACACAAATGGAAATGTTATTAGCATTGAAACCAAAAGAATAAAAAATGGGGAATGGTTAATTGGTAATTGGGAATGGCTTCAAGCCCTTGTGCTTAAAATTAAAAAAATCAACTTCAAGGCACCTGATAGCGCAATACCGTTCAGTTAAGGATTAAGGTTAATCCTTGATTCACAGTTTTAACTGAATTGTATTACCATTAAGCGTGCCTTTAATGATTTATTCCCAATTCCCCACCACGGATTTCACAGATTTAATTACCCATCACCAATTACCCATTCCCTATTAATATTCTTTTCAAATTGGCTCTACAATTCTCTTCAAGGCTTATGATTCTTACAGATACACTTTTTCCTAATTTCAAAATCAACAAGTAAATTAGTTAATATTACTGATGGTTATCGCTACAAAAAACACTGTTTCACTATCTACACGCTTGATTAATGGATTATTAGAAATTAAGCCACTGTATGGTATAGCCAAACATCAAGCCCGTAAAATGATGGTTAAACGCGGAGAAAGAATTGGTGTACCTTGGAAAAAACAAGTCGAAGAAATGAAAGCTGTTGATTGGGAAAGTGAAATAAAGCAAGTAGAAAATCCCACTGTTTCTTATCCCGATTATTATCTCACTTCCTTCCACGCTTATGAAGAAGGTAATCTCGGTTGGAAACCCGCTTTAGAATTAGAAGTTGCAGCTTTGACAGTTCACTCTACACTATTTAATCAAACTGGTGAATTATCTGGAGACTCAAAACTACGCAGTTCTTTTCACAATGTTATTAAATCACAAATTCCCCAACCACAAGATATTTTAGATTTAGCTTGCGGTGTCGGTTTGAGTACTTTTGCTTTACAAGAAACTTATCCCCAAGCCAAAGTTACAGGTTTAGATTTATCTGCTTATTTTCTATCAGTTGCTAATTACCGTTCACAACAGCGTCAAGCTAAGATTAATTGGGTTCATGGAGCAGCCGAATCTACAGGTTTACCCGCTGCTGCATTTGATTTAGTTTCAATTTTCCTCGCTTGTCACGAATTACCCCAATCTGCAACTAGAGAAATATTTACAGAAGCGCGACGATTATTGCGTCCTCATGGTCATTTGGCAATTATGGATATGAATCCCCAAAGTAAAGTTTATCAGCAAATGCCACCCTATGTTTTTACTTTACTCAAAAGTACCGAACCTTATTTAGATCAATACTTTACTTTAGACATTACAGAAGCTTTAGTTGATGCTGGTTTCCAAACTCCGATAATTACTCCTAACAGTCCCCGTCATCGTACTATTGTCGCTAAAGTAATCAAATAACCTCGACCACGGATTTAAAAGGATTGCACGAATTACACGGATTTTTCGGTTGGTTTAAAAGTCGGGTTTTGATCAGATTTGTCAGGTTATTACAGATATTTCTACTAAAAACCCGACTTATGTTCGTTTACCATTGATAAATTAGTTTGTGAGATTTTTGAGATTGTTAATAATTCGTTTTATTTGTTAATACATCATTTTGACAAACTTGACAAATTATTTAAAAATTTAGTTAGTTGAAATAAAAATAATTATCGGAATGTAAATATTTATTGGATTTATTGGATTTATTGGATTTATTAAATTATGTCTATTTTATCTACTCAGCTTAAATGTATCATAGATATCTATAGCTACCTTGATATGTTAAAATAAATACTAAAATATTAGAAAGAGAAATCTTTCTTAAAATTGAGATGTCGCAGTAGATTGCGATCGCGTAGTGCAAGCTCATTGCGATCGCGACTATTTGACTAAATTAAACTTGACACAGAACGTATCAACACCATTGTAATAAAGTAATAAAAATCCCACCTTACGGGTTAGATTTTTTGCCTAATAAAATGTTATAAGTCTTTAATGTAAAGTGTGGAATAAAAGCCAGAGAAATCAACATGAAGGTATACTATTACAGCAACTTGCTGAGTAAATTAACTGGCATTGTGGGAGTGACGGGCGTTTCTTTACTGATGGGTTTGCCAGTCAGAGCAAACAATGCACTCAATCCGAGTCCTAGTGTTTTCACAGAGGCTCCTTATAACCGCAGTCGAACAGTTCCCCTAAGTACTGAAACTAAGGAGAATCAAGCAGCTATAGCGACACAAAAAAGCAGTAAACCGAGTAAAACCTTGTTGGCGCAAAGCGGTGGAGCGCTCAATCCTAGACCGAGCATTTTAGATGAGTGTCCTTATAACCGCGCTGCTTGTCCAGATAGAACACCTCCAACCGTCCCAGCACCAGCACCACTGCCAGCCCCAATTCCGGAAACTACACCTGGGTTACCTCCAACAGTACCGGGTGCAGAAACCGAACCAACTCAGCCAACCACAGGAACAGAAAATCAGGACATCATTGCCATAGCGCAGTCAAATCCTTCATTTACAGTGCTAACTCAGGCTTTGAAAGCAGCAGGATTGGAAGATACTTTGAGAGGAGAAGGACCTTTTACAGTTTTTGCTCCTAGTGATGCAGCATTTGCGAAGTTACCACAAGATGCTGTACAAGATTTATTAAAGCCAGAAAACAAAGAAGTATTGGTCAAGATATTGACTTATCATGTAGTACCAGGTCAGGTACTCTCCACCGATTTAAAATCTGGTCAAGTTAAAAGCGTTGAAGGTGGACCAATTAGCGTTAAAGTTGACCCTGCTACAGGAGTACAGGTTAATGATGCTACCGTGGTTCAACCAGATATTAAAGCCAGTAATGGAGTGATTCACGTCATCGATAACGTGATTTTGCCTCCAGATTTGTAAAATTGGGCTGAAGGTGTAGAGCTTGATTTTTTGCGATCGCGCTTGAACCGGGTTTGATTGAAAAACTCGGTTTTTGTTTTGGTCTATATAGGTTTTGGGCTGAGTTTAATACCAAACCTCAGTTAGATAGGTAAGCGGTCTATATCTTTATTTTGACCAATCACCACCATAGCAGAACCCTTAGACAGACGCTTATTGGGGTCTGGATTAATAATAAATTTTCCACCATTACTATTATTACTTATAGCTATGACGTTTAAACCATAACGATTACGGAGTTGCAATTCTGCAACAGTTTTACCGTGAAATTCTTTAGGGATAGTTATTTCAACAATACTATTTTCGGGGTCGAGGTCGAATGTATCCAATATCGCTGGTTTTGTTAATCGTTGAGCTAAAGCACAACCAGCTTCATGTTCGGGGAACACAACTCTATCCGCACCAACTTTTCGTAATAATTTACAGTGAACTTCGCTAGAAGCTTTAGCGACTACATTCGGTACACCACCTTCTTTAACATTTAAAGTAGTAATAATACTTTCTTGAACATAATTACCAATTGCGACGATTACGGTATCAAACTCCAAAATACCTGCTTCTTTAAGTGCAGCGGGTTCTGTTGAGTCTAGTTGTAAAGCATGACCTGTTATTTCTTCTGTTAAGGCTTGGGATACACGTTTTTCATCAATGTCTGTTGCTAGTACTTCATAACCTAACTTATGTAAAGTTGAGCAAACAGAACGACCAAAGCGTCCTAAACCAATTACAGCAAATTGCTGATTGGTTTTATTTAAGTTGCGAAAAAACCCTAATGACGACAGATTCACAGTTTATTATCCTTAATTATTGCTGCCTTTGCCTAGGTTTGAAAATCGGTGATTGTGAATAAATAATTATTCTTTGATCCGATTGTGATTATCTTATCATTTCAGTTTGATTAAACCTATAGGAAATTGGGAA
Source organism: Rivularia sp. T60_A2020_040 (assembly GCA_015272215.1). Taxonomy (GTDB): domain Bacteria; phylum Cyanobacteriota; class Cyanobacteriia; order Cyanobacteriales; family Nostocaceae; genus Rivularia. The sequence goes on from JACYMD010000064.1 coordinate 82,907, forward strand.
TAGAAAATGATAAACGAACAGTTTAGAGATATGGGACTATAAACTGCTCATTTTTTCAAATTTATCCCACAAGTAAATCTTCTTCGGGATAATGAACTCTAGTAGGTTTGGGGTCACCAAGTACAGCGGACATTAATAATAAAACACCAACTCTTCCTGTATACATAGTGATAATTAATATTAACTTACCCCAGATAGAAATATCGCTGGTTATACCTGTGGAAAGTCCGACAGTTGCATAAGCTGAAACTACTTCAAAGAAGATTTGGATGAAGTCAAACTTCGGGTCTGTAATTGATATTAAAATAGTAGAGATAATCACAGCGGTTACAGAACCAACCACAACACCAACAGCTTTTAAGATTAAAGATACAGCAATGCGACGTTCGTAGAGCAATACTTCTTCTTTGCCTTGCAGAATTGATTTGGTTGAACTACTAAATACTCTGAGAGTTGTGGTTTTCATGCCTCCTCCAGTACCTCCGGGACTGGCTCCAATAAACATGAAAGCAATGGTAATAAATAGTCCTGTAGTTGTCATACTACCAATATCTATACTATTAAAACCAGCAGTTCTGGTAGTCACAGATTGAAATAAAGCTGCTAGTAATTGACTGCGAAAATTGAAATATTCTACAGTTTTAGGATTTTTTATCTCTACGAAAAAAAACGCTATCGTACCTAAAATTAGTAAAAATATTGTTGTGCTGGTGGCAACTTTATAGTCAAGGGATAGTACAATATGACGTGGTGTTTTGCGAAAGCGAGAGCTGAGCCAGAAAAACATTTCTAGGATTACTTGATATCCGATACCGCCAAAGATAATTAAACTGGAAATGGTTAATACTAATATGGCGGAAGAATTATAATCAATTAAATTATTAGAAAATAAGCTAAAACCGGCATTATTCCAAGCACTGACACTATGAAAAATTGCCAACCACATTCCTTTATTCCATCCAAAATCTGGGACAAAAACCAGCAATAAGAAAAAGATTCCCGTAATTTCAAAAAATAAGGTTGTGGCGATAATTGAACGAATAATTTGACCACTACCCTGCATTTCTCGTCTATCTAAGGATTGTTGAATGGCAATTTTATGTCTTAAATTAAATCTACGTCCAGTCAACATGATTAAAAAGGTTGTAAATGTCATGTAACCCAATCCACCGACTTGGGCAAGTAACAGAATGCACAACTGACCCCAAAAAGAAAAATCAGTACCAGTATCAACTACAGCTAAACCCGTCACGCAAACAGCAGAAGTTGCCGTAAATAAAGCCACAATTGGGTCATTCCACGTACCAGTAGTTGTAGAAAAAGGCATTATTAGTAGGATTGTTCCTACAAAAATTACTGCCAAAAAACCAATACAAATTTTTTGAGAGACGGTCATATCGATTTTGGATTTTGGATTTTGGATTTTAGATTTTCCTATTCTGCTATATGAAAGCTAGGCAAACCTAGATATTTATTTCTTACTTCAACGGGAGCATGAGAGCGAGCAATTATCCCTTAATGAATGCTTTGAGAACGGAAAGCCAAGCGCGATAAGTTTATTGCTCTTCTAAAAAAAAGACCTACAGATTGTAGATTTTGGATTTTAGATTTAAAATTCCTACGTTTGGGTATCTTGGATTATTCCATCTTATTGCGGATTGAGTGTTTATCATCCCCAAACAAAACAGTTTGATTTAAATGGTAGCCTACCAATATATGTATTTTAGATTGTGCGATAGTCATAACACATTACTTAATTCATGAGTGCAACACTAAGTCAGCAAATTCAGGAGTTTTACGATGCTTCCTCTGGTCTCTGGGAAGAGATATGGGGGGAACATATGCACCACGGTTATTACGGTGCAGATGGTAGGGAAGAAAAAAATCGTCGTCAGGCACAAATTGATTTAATTGAGGAGTTGCTGCAATGGGCTCAGGTGCAGCAAGCTGAGAATATTTTAGATGTCGGTTGTGGTATCGGTGGAAGTTCTTTGTATTTGGCACAAAAATTTAACGCAGCGGCAACTGGTATTACTTTGAGTCCAGTACAGGCACGGAGAGCTTGTGAGAGGGCTGTGGAATTTGGTTTACAAGGTAGAACCAATTTTCAGGTTGCAGATGCCTTAAATATGCCTTTTGAGGACAATAGTTTTGATTTGGTTTGGTCTTTGGAAAGTGGCGAACATATGCCGGATAAAAACAGGTTTTTACAAGAATGTTATCGGGTACTCAAGCCGGGAGGAAAGTTGATTTTAGTGACTTGGTGTCATCGTCCCACTGAGCAAGTGCCTTTAACTGCCGACGAAAAGAAGCATTTAAAGCAGATTTATGACGTTTACTGTTTACCTTATGTAATTTCATTACCCGAATATGAAGCGATCGCCCGTCTACTACCTTTACAAAATATCCGTACTGCCGATTGGTCGCAAGCTGTAGCACCTTTTTGGAATATAGTTATTGATTCGGCTTTTACTCCCCAAGCATTTTTCGGTTTACTATTTGCTGGCTGGAAAACAATTCAAGGAGCAATGTCTTTGGGTTTAATGAGTCGCGGTTATGAACGTGGTTTGATTAAATTTGGTTTGTTAACTGGAATTAAGGGAATGGAGAATGGGTAATTGGGCATGGGGCATGGAGGCAAGAAGACAAGGGGACAAGGAGAAATTTCAACTCCTAACTCCCAACTCCATGTCCTCACGGACACGCTGCGCTAACACTCCTAATTCCCAAGTCCTAAATCCCATTCTTCAATCCAAAATCTAAAATCTAAAATCCAAAATTATTATGAGTCAAGTTTCACAAACGGGGTTGCAAAGTAGTTGGTTGTATGCTTTTTGGAAGTTTTCTCGTCCGCATACGATTTATGGTACGAGTTTGAGTGTTTTGGGAGTGTATGTGATTGCTATTGCTTTGACTAATAATGATTTCCCATTTCCAAATTCTTATTCTCTATTTTCTCTTTTAGGGGCTTGGGTGGCTTGTTTATCAGGAAATATCTATATTGTCGGACTTAATCAATTACAAGATGTCGAAATCGATAAAATTAATAAACCTCATTTACCTGTTGCTTCTGGTGAGTTTACTCAACGCACGGGAGAAATTATTGTCATAATTACGGGTATTTTAGCGCTGGGTTTATCTTGGATATTAGGACCCTTTTTATTTGCAATGGTGGCTATTAGTTTAACAATTGGTACTGTTTATTCTTTAGAGCCAATTCGTTTAAAAAGATTTCCTTTTTGGGCAGCTATTTGTATTTTTTCAGTACGAGGGGCTGTTGTTAATTTAGGATTATTTTTACACTTTTCTTGGGTACTACAAGCAAAACAATCTATTCCACCCGCTGTATGGACTTTGACCTGGTTTATCTTAGTGTTTACAGTCGCGATCGCAATTTTTAAGGATATTCCCGATATGGAAGGCGATCGCCAGTACAATATCACGACTTTTACTCTCAAATTAGGTAAGGAAGCGGTTTTTAATCTTTCTCGTTGGCTATTAACTTTTTGTTACGCTGGAATGATTTTGATCGGAATATTGGGTTTTACACAAGTTAATTCAATGTTTTTCATCGCAGTTCATTTTGTATTTTTAGGCTTGATGTGGTGGTACACTCAGCAAACTGATTTAGAAGAGAAAACTTCTATAACCAGTGCTTACAAGTTTATTTGGAAGTTATTTTATCTTGAATATTTAGTTTTTCCGATTTCTTGTCTTTTGGGTTAATTCTTTTTTATCTGGGTCGGACTTTATCCATTTTTTCGTTTAATTTTCTGTTGTCTTAGAGTTGTAAACAAATTCTAATAAAAGACGTAACGCCCGGCTACGTCTCTACAACAAATTTCGGTGCTAATAATTCCTAATTTTTAACAGTTTATTTTTATGTTAAAAAATCTGCAACTAGATACCATTGTTCCCATTATCATTGTTAGTTCAAGTATTTCTCTGCTGATTTATTTTGCATGGAAAACTTTAATTACTTCTAATTTATTTCAAAAGGGACTCAATTTTTACCAAGAAAACGATTATCAAAATGCAGAAGCTGTTTTTCGTCAAGTGACTTCGATCAATTCTACTAATGATGTAGTTCGTTTACTTTTAGGCGACACTTTATTAAAACAAGGCAAAGTTGAACAAGCAATTGAAAAATATCAAGAAGTGATTATTCGCGCACCAAAAAAAGTAGATGCTTATTTACGTTTAAGTCGAATTTATATGCAGCAAGAACAAAAATCTCTAGCAATTGAATATTTACAAAAAGCTCAAGAAGTATTACAAAAACGTCAACCGGAGAAAGCAGAAGAAATTAGTCAGTTATTAGAAAAATTGAATCAATAGGGAGTAGGGAGTAGAAAGTAGAGGTAATAAGTAAAATATCTAAAAAAAAACCTACAACCTTTAGTCAGGTAGCAGGAAATTTGAACTTGAAATAGTTCTAAAGGGAATATTTTTTCGGAATATCTCTACTCAGAATGGGATTTAGACAATAGTGAAGATATTTAACAGTCTAAGTCCCGTAAAATTAAAGAAATTAAAACTTATTTTGCAGACTTTTGTTGTTTGCGCTTTCCTACAAACATACTGCCACCAACAGCTAATATTCCTAAAGCGATACTTGGTTCAGGTACGCTTGCTGCTTGTGAATATTTTCCTTTAGCGATACGGAATGTGTGGTTATCCGTTTCAAAACCACCTTTATTATTAGATTGAGAAATTACAATCTTGTCAAAGTTATCATTAAAACCTTGGGAAAAGAACTCGAAGAAACCATTTGTTTGATTCCCGTATCCTAATGTAGGGGCAAGTGTTTTCAAGAGATCAAAAGTTAATGTCGTCGCAACTTTTTGCACACCTTTAGTATCTAGGTAATCAAACTCTACTGCCTTACCTGCATTGAAGAATTCTAGGACGTTACCGTCACTCAAAGAACCCAAGTGTAAACCGAAGTAATTAAAAGTATCGCCTTGTTTAGCTGTTTCGATAACGACTTTTTTACCTTCAAATACTTGTAAATACTGGGATTTATTATCCTCAGCGACCACCGCAGCCGGAGCCCATTTCATCTCTGATTTGTTGTTAAGTGTCACAACTTGGGTTCTTCCACTGCCATCATAAGAGTACTTTACTCTATCATTACCTGGTAAAGTGGTGCTGCCATTAAAATCGAATGTTTCGTAACCTTGTTGATTAACGCTCTCTGAAAAAGAACCTTGATTTGTTACATTCGCATTACGATAACCACCAGAACTGTAGGTAAAATTAGCAGCTTGTGCAGAAGCAGCATAAGAAACGGTAGCGATAGCAGATAAAGCGGTAACAGCAAATAACTTTTTAAACATCAATCTAATTCCTTTCTCTTTAATTCTCTCTTTATTAATCTTCTCTTTCGAGTCGATATCTAAATTGTGCGTTGCATTAAAGACAAAAGTTAGGTGATATTTACTGAAATATGAAATTTTTATTTGATGGAATAAAAAGTATTTTATTTGACATTAATCTGAAGGTTAGTCAGTGTTCCCCTGCAATAAAATCACTTTTTACCGCTCGTTATATAAAAACAAGAAAAAGTTTATAGGTAGTATTGTGAAGAAATAAAATTGTAGTTGATGAATGGCGATCGCTTTACGGCTAATTTAAGTTTTGGCAATGAATTTGAGCCTTGGATGAAGAATAACTATCAATATAACTATATCTATACCTACCTATAATCAATCGTAAATTATTCCAAATAAGAATCCGTTGAGGATTTGAGTCATCAACTTACCGTAGAGATTTAGCAATACACTCCGTCTCAAAGGATGTGAAATGATGACTTGATATATTGAGTAATCAATGCCAAGTAAATAATTTTAAGTTGACCAGATAATGATCAAAATCTATCCATGGGCTAGATTACTGTAAAATTTACAAGGAACAGTCGCTGCTTCAGGAAGAGAATCCAACATCTTGCTAATTTTGTTCTATTTTTGTTCTATAAATTACGCAATCAACAGCAACAGAATTGTATTAATAAGTTAGTAAATTTGAGTTACTCATCCTAATTTCATTTATGAAAAAATTGCCGGAATTGATTCATAAGCAAAAACCTCAGATAAATAGTAAAGGAGAGTTCCGGGGAAAAATGCTTAAACTTGCCATAATATCGGCTGTAGCAGGAGGATTATTTGGCATTTTTTTGACAAGCAAGCCGTTTATGCAAGTTAATCTCAGTCGAAAAGAAGCAGATTTTTTTGCAGATAATCTTATTTCTCAAGGACAATTTTTGCAGTTAAATCGTCCCGTAAATATTTTAGTGATGGGGATGAGTGTACTTCCTCCAGATACCCAAAATGCACCGTCAGAAACAAAAGATTTGGGATATTTACCGCAAATAAATTCTTTTGATGGACTTTCCGACGTGATGTTATTGATTCGGTTTGACCCCAAAAGTAAACAATTAAATATACTTTCTATTCCTAGAGATACACGCACGGAAATAGAAGGATATGGTCTAAAAAAAATTAATACTGCTAATCGTTTAGGTGGTGCTTATTTAAGTGCTAAAAGCGTCAATAACTTATTAGGAGATATAGATATAAATGGTTATGTTCGTATCAATGTTTTAGGAGTAGGTAAACTTGTTGACGCTTTGGGAGGTGTCAAAGTTAATGTTCCTAAAAATTTGAAATATCAAGATGATTCCCAACATTTATATATTAATCTCAAAGCCGGAGAGCAACATCTCAATGGCGAACAAGCATTACAGTTATTACGCTTCCGTAACGATGGACAAGGTGATATCGGACGCATTCAGCGTCAGCAGATGGTGATGCAAGCCTTGATAGAACAGTCATTAAATCCTGCAACATTAGCGCGATCGCCAATTATTCTCAATACAGTTAAAGAAAATATTGATACCAACTTAAACCTTGATAGTTTACTAACTTTAGTTAATTTTGGTGTGCGAATGAATCGCTCAAATATCCAAATGTTGACCTTACCCGGTAGAGTTAGCAGCACTTCGGAGTTTAATACTAGTTACTGGCTACCAGATGAACAAGAAATAGATGTGATCATGGCTCGCTATTTTGATTTTGGATTTTAGATTTTGCAGAAAGTTTGGGGTGTAGATTCTCTTCCCCCAAAACTTTCCAAGACGGATTTTGGATTAAAAGAGTTAGGAGTTAGGAGTCAGGAGTCAGGAGTTATTTATTTCTCTTTGTCCGCTAATCTTCCTATCTCCCCCATCTTCTAAAAACAATTACCATTAATAGATAAAAGATTAGATTAATTGGTAAAAGCCGATGAAACTACCAAATGGACCACAAACCCCTTCATTCATTCAAACATTTCAGTTTATCCTCAATCCTTTATCGGTGATGGAAAACTGTGCTAAACGCTACGGGGATATTTTCACTTTAAACTTAAAATCTCCTGTGGTTTTTATTAGTAATCCGCAAGCACTACAGCAGATACTAACCAACGATACCAAAGATTTTAGCGCTCCATCATCCACAAACAAAGCTTTTGAACCATTGATGGGAAAACATTCTGTGATTATGGCAAATGGCGATCGCCATCGTCGTCAACGTCAATTATTAATGCCTTCTTTTCATGGGGATAGAATGCGTTGCTATGCAGAAACGATTGATCGAGTTACGGCGGAAATTATGAATCAGTGGGAAGTTGGTCAACAATTTTCTGCCCGAGATGGGATGCAAGCTATTACCATGCGGGTAATTATGCAAGCAGTGTTTGGAATTTATGAAGGCGATCGAGCGACTAAATTAGAAAAAGTTCTCGGTTCAATTTTAGATGCCGGAGGAAGTACCCCTCTCAAAGCAGCTTTTCTGATTTTCCCCATTTTACAAAAGGATTGGGGTGCAAAAAGTTATTGGGGTAATTTTCTCCGCGAAAGAGAACGGGTTTATCAATTACTAAATGAAGAAATAGAAGAACGCAGAGCCTCACCAAATGATTCCCGTACTGATGTTCTGAGTATGTTAATGGCAGCGCGGGATGAAAACGGTGAAGCAATGACGAATGTAGAATTACGTGATGAATTAATCACGCTGTTATTTGCAGGTCATGAAACCACCGCAACTGCTTTAGCTTGGGCTTTATATTGGATTCACAAATTTCCGGAAGTACGGGAAAAGTTGTTAACAGAACTTGATAGTTTAGATGAAAATTCCGACTTTAGTACTATCAATAAATTGCCATATCTCAACGCAGTTTGTAATGAAACCTTACGAATTTATCCAGTAGGAATACTTCTATTTCAGCGACAAGTACAAAAGACAGTTACACTGTGCGGTCACGATTTAGAACCAGATACATTATTATATGGTTCAATTTATTTGACTCATCAACGGGAAGATTTATATCCCGAACCCAAGAAATTTAAACCAGAACGCTTTTTAGAAAGACAGTTTTCACCTTATGAATTTATACCTTTTGGTGGAGGTGCAAGACGCTGTATTGGTATGGCATTTGCTCAATTTGAAATGAAATTGATACTCACAAACATTCTGAGAAATCTAGATTTAGATTTAATTGATAATGGGGAGATAAAACCCCAGCGTCGCGGTTTAGTCACTGGTCCAAATCGTCCGATTCAAATGGTTGTTAAAGGAAAGCGAGTGTTGAAGTCTCCCAGGTTGTCAGTGGTTAATTAATTTGAGATTTTGCCAAAATTTGGCGTTGAGATAGTTCATACTTAACGCCAAATCTTTCCTGTTTCTGATGTTCCGTTGTTTACACTGCATCGTTTCAACAAGCGGATAAAAAATAAATTTTTGCTCAATTGCCCGATAACTGTAGTACTATTCCGCTATGGGAATATTCAGTGAGTATATATGATTGGTACCACCGAAGCAGCAAAATTATTAAATATTTCTACAAGAAGATTAAGATGTCTATTGGCTCAAAATAGAGTTTATGGAGCTTATAAAGTAGGTCGGACTTGGATAATTCCTTTGGTAGAAGGTTATCCCAAGATAAAAACAGCGTCTCGCGGTCCCAAGTCAATCTGGAAGAAAGTAAGGACTCCTGCTCAAAGCTTTGTTCACATCAACCGTCACTTAATCGGAAAAAAGAAAATTGATGGTGAATTCCTACCAGCTATAAGCGTTAAGTGTAGGAACGAGAATATTTATTCTAGTAGAGTTATAATTCCTGGACCTTGTGTTGTCGTATATGAACATGAAAATCCCATGCCAGGATGCAAAGCAAGAGCTTGGATTGAAACTTTTTCACAACCCATACCACTCAATGGCTGCACTTATCAAGAAATTGAGGCTCAACTTAGAAAAATAGCTTAAAAAAATCTGCTCTACATCTGTAAATATTGTGTTACTTAAATTCGTTTTTGTATCACAAAATTTTTGATGATTTTTTTAAATTCTCTGATTCAGTAATCGAGAATTCGACATGGTAGCTTAATCCCCCGCAGGGGTACTTAGATTTATTTAAACTTGTATAATTGCCAAAATTATCGATATATATTCAAATATAGAAATATAGGGAGATATTTCACCGAACAAGACTTTGATTAAAAAGTAAAAAATAAAAAGAGCATAGGAATAAAATCGCTTTGTTAGCGCAGCGTGTTCAGTAGGACATAGCCGCTATTATTTATGAGGATTATCTTTGAAATTTTTAACCTTTAACCTTTAACCTTTAACCTTTAACCTGATGACAAATTCCTTAATCCAAACCTTACAACTAATTGTTAATCCTACAAAATTTTTTGATAACCAAGCAGCAACATACGGCGATATTTTTACTTTAAGAGTATTAGGTGTAAATTCGCCACCAGTTGTCTTTTTTAGCAGTCCTCAAGCGATTGATGATTGTTTTGCAATTCCCAGCAAAAAATTAGATTTTAAAACAGCTACTCACGTATTCAAACCCTTATTTGGTAGTGATTCCATCGTCTTTCAAGAAGGTAAATCCCACAACCGTCAAAGACAATTATTGATGCCTCCCTTTCATGGCGTTACGTCGAAGACGTTTAGCGGAGCTAATCGCCTTAAATCTTATGGGAATACAATCTGTCGTATAACTGAATATGTCACAAGCAGTTGGCAGGTTGATAATATTGTTTCCATGCAGCAAGTAATGCCGGATATCACTTTACAAATTATCCTCCAAGTTGTATTTGGAATCACTCCAGGAGAACGTTATCAGAAGTTAAGAAAATTATTAACTGCACTATTAGATGACATTACTAAACCTTGGTATTCTAGTTTGTTTTTCTTTCCACCTTTACAAAAAGATTTGGGAAAATGGAGTGCTTGGGGAAATTATCTGCAAAGACGCAAAGAAATTGATAACTTAATTTATGCAGAAATTTCCGAACGTAGAACTAAGTGCAATAATTTAGATACAGTAGATACAGATATTTTAAGCTTATTAATGTCAGCGCGTGACGAAGAAGGTGAGAAAATGACAGATAAAGAATTGCGAGACCAATTAGTTTCTTTACTACTTTTAGGTTACGAAACTACCTCTGGAGTCTTAGCTTGGTTATTTTATCTGATTCACTCACATCCAGAAGTAAAGAAGAAGTTAATTAATGAATTACAAAGTTTAGATAATACAACTTCCCCCGAAACAATAACTCAATTACCTTACTTAAATGCGGTTTGCTGCGAAACAATGCGACTCCACCCCATCGCTTTAATTTGTACTCCCCGGATGACTCTAGATAAAATAGAAGTTGCTGGAAAAAAATATGATTCCGGTACAGTTTTAGTTCCCTCCATCTATTTAGCCCATCGTCGAGAAGCAACTTACCAACAACCAGATAAATTTATTCCCGAAAGATTTCTCAATCAAAAATTTTCGCCATTTGAATATTTACCTTTTGGGGGAGGTTATCGCAGCTGTATTGGTTCAGCTTTTGCAATGTATGAAATGAAATTGATTTTAACAACAATTTTATCCAAATTTGAATTGGAATTAACTGATAAAAAACCAGTAAAACCGATGCGACGAGGAATTACAATTGTTCCCAGTGGTGGAGTATCGATGAAAGTTAAAAGAGTAGGGAAGAGGGAGTAGGCAACAGTTAACGTGAGTTCGGTACTCTCAAAGAAGTCGGGTTTTTAGGATAAATTTCAGTGGTAACAGACAATCTTGATAAAAACCCGACTTCTAACCGCACGAAAAACCAAGTTTTTACAGCTTGCTTATAATTTAATCAGCAATCGAAGTAGTGAATATCGAACTCACATGAATTTTACAGGTTTTAATCAAAATCAAGTATGAAGAATGAAAGTTGGATTATTGATCCTTCATCCTTCATCTTTTTTATACTTTTTTTTGCCGAGTCTCGCGCCAACCTGCTACCATTCGTCGCCAATTGGTAGTAAACTCGTTCAAACCAAGCCGAGTCCCCACTCTATCTTCATCCCAAGAAGCAGAAAGAACTCCATAAGTAATTCCCAAAACTCCCAAACCAAACAGCCCCATATTGACAAGCAATACCAGTATTGGAGGAAGCTTGATATCAGTGTAGATAATCAGCAAATAGCTCACGACTAAAGTCAGAATACCCAAAATGGTTGGTACTCCACATAACCAAGCTACTCTTCTGATCATCCGCTGGCTAACAACTTGGGGAATAGCCATTTCCTGTTTAGTAAAAGGAGGTTTTTTTTGCTTTGTCTCAGAAGAAAGTTCTTCCTTGACAATTGGCACTTGAACCTTTGTTTTTGGCTTTTGGCGCTTTTTATTCGGTTCAAAAGGTAAGCGGTTGCGTTCAGATTCGGCAGACATAATCAGCGGCTCTTTTATTTATCCACGAATACCGAGACTTTGAATTAAAGTTTTATAACGTTCGCGGTCTCCACTTTGAATATAAGACAAAAGACGCTTACGTTGACCAATCATTTTCAATAGTCCCCGACGGGAAGAATGGTCTTTTTTATTAACTTGCAAATGTTTGCTCAAGCGGTTAATTCTGTCAGTGAGCATCGCAACTTGCACTTCACCAGAACCAGTATCGGTTTCGTGAACTTGGTATTGTGAGATTAACTCTTGTTTTCGCTCTTGTGTTAGGCTCATAAATCGACTTTTTCTTTAATCTAGGCAGCAGTCTCCCATATTATCATAGCCGTTTCGCTGTGTGATTAATTAAGATGGCGTTCGGGGAGACACTAATTCCTAACTCTTAACTATTAACTGATTCGGAATCGGTTTACGAGTCTCCAAATCAAATTCATATTCCCGTGGTAGAATATGCAGCTTTGCACCAATAATTGCCAACCCTTCATCGATTAAAATATCATCAATATTACTATGAGTAACATCTGTTGAGTCAATGATGGTGATTGCGCCTTCTCCAATCACTTTAATTTTGTCATCTACAACTAACATTGCGGTATTTTCGTCAATTCCAAATCCTAAAACTGCTTGTTGTTGCTGCGCTAAAGCTGAAATCAAACGTCCCATACGGGCGCGCTGGGAAAAATGTTGGTCTACAATTACTCCTGGGAAAAAACCCATTCCAGGACACATTTTGACAATTTCCATTCGAGGATGTGTTTCGGAATCACCATCAACAATCATAATATCCGGCATTATCGCAGCCCCAGCGCTTGTACCTGCTACGATCATTCCCTCAGATAAGCGCCGGTGAATCGCTGCATCCAATTGAGTATCTTTAATTGTATCGACTATTCTAGCTTGATCTCCTCCACTAAAGAATACACCAGTAGCTTTATCAATATCTTGCAATGCACTCTCAGAATCTGCATCTTCTTTACTTCTGGTATCAACGATGCGGACATCTTCTACACCCAACTGCTCAAATACGCGAATATATTCCTGTCCTACTTCTATCGGTAAGTCCGTTGCAGATGTAATAATTACAACTCTTGCTTTCTTACCTCCTGCATAGCGAATAAATTCCCGCAGAATCTCGCATTCCCTTTGTTTATCTTCCGCACCGCCAATAATTAACAACGCTCCACGGGTGCTATCCTGCGCCATTTACCCTCCGAATATCTATTTAAGAATAAATATAATTGAAATTTTAATATTATTATAATGTATTTCATGATACAAAAGTATATAATAATTTCTGATATGAAAAACAGTCATCAATTAACAGATAACAAAAAGTAGTACTAGTAGCTTGTTCAACGCCCACTAAAATTATTATTCCTAGCAAATATTTGCCGAAACAAATTCAACAATCTTACTTAAACCTTGTTGTTTTTTCAAATTTGTAAATATAAAAGGCTTTTCACCACGCATTTTGCGAGCATCTCTTTCCATAACCTGTAAATCCGCACCAACATAGGGAGCTAAATCAATTTTATTTATTACTAGTAAATCAGATTTAGTAATACCCGGACCACCCTTACGGGGAATTTTATCACCAGCAGCAACATCAATTACATAAATAGTTAAATCAACCAATTCTGGACTAAAAGTTGCAGCTAAATTATCACCACCACTTTCTAAAAATACTAAATTTAAATCGGAGAAACGCATTTCTAACTGTTCAATTGCGGCTAAATTCATCGAAGCATCTTCTCTAATTGCAGTATGAGGACAACCACCAGTTTCTACACCGAGAATTCTTTCTTTTTCTAAGGCTTGGGATTTGGTTAAAAATTCTGCATCTTCTTGAGTGTAAATATCATTTGTTACAACTGCAATTTGATAAGAATCGCGCATAGATTTACATAAAGCTTCTACTAAAGCAGTCTTTCCCGAACCTACTGGCCCTGCAACACCAACTCTAAAACTCATAATTTATTATTTATTATTTATTATTTATTAATTGATAATTTATTTTAACTGCGAAATAATCTTGTATACTGCTGTTCGTGTCCCATACTTGCCAATGATAAACCCCAACTACAACAACTTAATTCATCGTCAGTTAAGTTGATAATTTCTACTGCGATCGCGATAATTAATTCTTGCAATTCTAATAATAATAATTGTCCTGCGGTTTGTCCTAAAGGAATCAACTTGATTCCAGCAGTAATTAAATTATTAACCCAACTGTGTAGATATCCGAGTAAAGTAGGTTGTGGATTAATATCCCAATTTGCAGCAGCAATCCCAAAGGCGATCGCAAAGTTACAAGGACTACCACAAGCTGTAATTATCGGCATGATTTGCGGCTGTAATTCCTTTAATAACCTAATCAAGGAACCCCCCATTTGTTGGGATTGATTGCGTAATTCTTCGGTTTCCCGTGCGGCTGATAGCCAATTATTCCAGTAAGATAAAGTTGATAAATCATAACTGTTCACAGCACGATAAGCTCTTAACATTACCGCTGCTTCGATCCGAATTGTACCGTAACGTAGTTCCTGGCTTAACCAGTGTTTAAGGCTTTCAACATTGTTAATTATCTGATTTTCAACTAGGGTTTCTAATCCCTCAGAATAACTATATGCTCCCACGGGTAAAGCAGGACTGACAAGTTGTAAAAGACAAAGAAGATTATGGTCAATCAATTTTAGATTTTAGATTTTGGATTTTGGATTGAAGATGAAAAGTTAATAATTTAGGTTCTTCAGCACAAGGGGAGGCTAATTAAATAGTCGTAAAAAGGAAGAGCCATAATTTACTTTCTCCCCATCCCCCCATCCCCCCATCCCCTTTAATGTGGATGATGCTGTCCATAGGCACCTATTTCCGGTTGAAATGGTAAAATTTCTTCTGTGACTTGTAAACCAAGGTTTTCTAACATTTGACGTAACACCGAATCGGGAGAAAAACGCAAATAATTTGGTGTAATTTCTAATTGTACGTGACGATTTCCCAAATGATATGCAGCTTTAATTAAATCTAGCTGATTTTGGGTTTTTACGGTTAAAACTGGTTCCGGTTTGGCGATAATTTTAATCGAAATATGATTAGTTTCATCTTGTAAAATATCACCATCTTTTAATATAGTACCCCTTGGTAAACATAAACATACCATCTGTCCATCGGAAGCTGGAAAATGATATCTGGAACGAGTACGTTGTTCTGCGGTCAGTAAAAGCGTTAAACTAACCGTTAAATGGGGGTTTGGAGGTTGAAATTGAGTGAAGGTTAACACAAGAAAAAGTGAATTTAAATTAATAACTCCCGTAGTCTTCTATTGCCTACTAACTGTTTTGAAATTTCCACCAATGAAAAACTGAGCTATCAAATAAACGAGTATTCCCGCAGCCATTCCAGGAAGGACTTCGTAAACAAGTCTTGATAATTCAGGGGTGGTTTTCCATATTAAAGCGGCGGATATTCCAGCTAACATCATTGCCACCGCAACGGTTTTGTTAATCGGTTTTTGCAGTACACGTACTATAAATAAAGGTCCTAATGCTGAAGCTAAAGCCGACCAAGAAAATGTAACTAAGAAAAATACACTTTGGTTTCCAACTAAGGCGATTACAAAGACTGCTGCGGTAACAGTTAAGGTACCTAATTTAACAATTTTATAGGAATGGGCAAATTGAGGAAAGATATCTTGAGTAAGGGCTGCTGAACATGAAAGTATCTGTGAATCTGCTGTGGACATTGTTGCAGAAAATACCCCAGCTAATATTAGTCCTACTAAAATAGCTGGCAATAAATCCAAGGATAACAAAGGTAAAGCTAATTCTGGGTCGCCGTTATTTAATAATTCTGGTAATATTACCCGTGCTGCTAAGCCGATACCAAGGGAAGCGAATGAGGTGGTTAAACCGGCGATGATTTTGATATCGCGGGCTTTGGCAACGTTTTGGGCATTATCAATTGCCATTGCACGCACCATAATATGAGGTTGCCCGACTACACCAAATCCAGCTACTAACCAACCGATAAAGAAGGGTATAAAACCCAATGGTAAATTTGCTGGGTTTAAGTTTACCAAGGTTGGGTCAATTTGAGCCAATTGTGTCCAAAGTCCATCGAATCCACCGCATTTTACAATGGAAACAGCTAATAATAGCAGTAAAGAACCAATCATAATTATTGCTTGTACGGCATCCGTCCAAATTGAAGCGCGGATTCCTCCAGAAAAACAGTAGATGACAACAATTATGGCTCCGATAATAGTACCGATACTATAATCCCAGTTAAAAACTGCGCTGAGTGCTTTGCTTCCTGCGACTAATTGGGCTGCTGCGTAGGAACCAAGAAAAGCTATAGTAATTAAAGCTGAAATAACCGTGATTGCACGGACTCCGTTAGTATTTTGACCTAAGAAAGCAGAAACTGTCTCCGTTTTGGTTGCTTCAGAAATTTCTCTTAATCTTTTAAAAAATAGCCACCAAGCGATATAGTCTCCTATTGCCCAACCAATAATTAGCCAAATAGAAGAGATTCCGGTTTTATAAGCAAAACCAACTTGACCGATAAATAGTAAACCACTTTGTCCTGTGGACATTGCTGAAAGTGCTGTCAACCAAGGATTTACATTTCTACCTGCTAACAAATAATCGGTAGTATTATTTTGCTTTTGAGTTGCCGAATATATTCCCACCACTGTAAACAAAAGCATAAAACCGATGAAAGTAATCGCAATCCAAATTTGATTTGCCATTATCATCTTGATATCTAGTTGAAATATTTACATTGATATATTGATTTTTTCACAATTCGGCTTCATCTCATCAACATTTCTCTTAACTTAATTTCCTCTATTTAGCTTAAAAATTTGCTTATCAGGGAACACCCTATATCCACAATCTTTTTTATATAAGCGGGTAGGAACAATGATGAATAGCAAAATGTCTTTGATTTTTATCATACGCTTAAATATTTTTGATTTTTTGTATTCATATCAATAAATTATTCTCGATTGTACAGTACAAATCATCAAAAATTTATATGTCAAGTAAAAACAATTTAAATAATAGATAATGAATAATTATTTATTCATTAATTTAAAAAATCAGCTTTTTCATGTTATTTGCATCACATCATCTCAAGAAAATTAGATATACTAATATAGTATTACCTTACGTTGAGGATTTCTGAAATATTGACTGTTAACAGCTAGCAGTCAACTAGTAAAACCCATCTTTTTACAACTAAAATAGGATTGTTATAAAACTGTCACATGGTGTTATACATAAAAATTTAAATCTAAGTAAACTTTCGATTAAGGTGAAAAAAAATACTATTATTTGAGATAATTCAGTGCTAAATATAAACAAATATATAATATAAAACACTTAAAAAGTTATGAAATATGTGATATTTTCAGATTTATTTAATGTGTTATACATTGCGGTATTACCAACCAAATAAATGTTAGATTGTAAATTCTAGTTTCAATCAGAAATTTTAGGAATTTTTGCTCATCGTCATTCGTTGCTCATGTTATACACATATTGGAATATTTAAACTCCCGGATTTATTCGTGGAGTTAATCCAAAATCGATTAACTTTATTTTCTAAAACTAATTTTCGGAGATGCATAAAAATGGGTTTGCAACCACCACTACCTAATAACGAACTAGCTAGATTAGCAGCACTTAGACAATATCAAATACTCGATACTCCCTCAGAAAAAGTATTTGATGATTTTACCTTTCTAGCTGCACAAATTTGTCGTACCCCCATTGCATTGATTAGTTTTGTCGATGGCGATCGCCAATGGTTCAAATCGAAGGTTGGTGTAGATGTAGATTGTACTCCCAGAGATGTAGCCTTCTGTGCTTATGCAATAATGCAGCAGCAACCGTTAGTTGTTGCCAATGCTTTGAAGGACTCTAGATTTGCAAACAACCCTTTGGTGACTCAAGAACCAAAAATTCGGTTTTATGCAGGCGCACCTTTAATTACACCATCGGGATATGGTATCGGAACATTATGTGTAATTGATACAGTACCACGAGATTTAAGTTTAGAGCAACAAGAAGCATTAAAAGCATTAAGCAATCAAGTAATAGCACAGTTGGAAATGCGACGTAATGTGCTGACTGTATCGCGTAACATCATACAGCGACAGCAAAAAGATGCAGAAATTCGCCAAAAAGAAGAGTTTATTGAAGTTATTTATCGAAGAGGGTTAGATAAAGTTCAAAAAGGGGATTATGAAGCCGCGATAATCGATTTTAGCCAGTATTTACAACTCAAACCCAATGGAATAAAAGCTTATCATCAACGAGGATTAGCTTTTCACAAGTTAGGAGACTATCAAAATGCAATTGCAGATTTAAATCAATATTTACGCTTCAACCCGTCGGATGCGGAAGCTAGATATAGTAGAGGACTTATCCGTTCTCAACTTGGAGATTACAATGGAGCAACTGCTGATTATACACAAGGTTTAAGCATTAATCCTGAATATATAAATAATTATAGCCAGGTTGATAACCATAATTCGGAATTAATTCTTCCTGAAAGTGAAGATTCTTATCAAAAAATCACTTTAGATTCTATTGAAGCTGCATCAATTCAACCTGACTATACAGTTACTGTTGATTCTAATATTATCAGTTCAGAACTCAACAACGAATATCATCGAGCAATTTCGGAATTTGCGGAAAATTTACCACCATTATCTGAAAATGTAGAAGTTTATATAAAACTAGCTAATGATTGTTATAAAAATCAAAATTACACTAAAGCATTAGAAAACTATACTTTAGCTTTACAACTAAATTCTAACAATGCTTTGATTTATCTAAATCGGGGTCATGCTAATTATAAGTTGAAAAAATATGGTGATGCAATCGAAGATTATACCCAAACTTTGCGACTAAATCCTGATAATGATAAAGCTTATATTGGACTGGGTAATACTTGTTGCGAAATGAAAAACTATGATAAAGCAATTGAATATTATACCCAAGCTTTAATTTTAAATCCTGATAATGATAAAGCTTATATTAGTCGAGGTAATGCGCGTTCTAAACTTAAAGATTATACCGGCGCAATGGAAGATTATAAAATGGTATGGGCAAGAAAGGGATAAGAATGGTAATTGGTAATTGGGAATGGGTAATTGGTAATGAGGAGAAATAGCTGTCAACTGTCAACTATCTCCTATTTAGGCTTCATCCCGTCCATGAACTTCAGCAGGGGTGCACAACGCTCCCGCCAACTTTAACATTCTTAACCGCGCTACCGAGTTCGACAACTTCCCCCATGAATTCGTGTCCGAGGATATCTCCTTTTTCCATGGTGGGGATATATCCATCATAAAGATGTAAATCAGAACCACATATTGCCGTCGAAGTTATTTTGACAATAGCATCACGGGGATTGAGAATCTTAGGGTCGGGTACTGTTTCTACCCGTACATCATTAGCACCATGCCAGCAAACAGCTTTCATATTAATTATTAATTGATAATTGAGAGTTGACAGTTGACGGTTTTTCACCTTTGACCTTTGACCTTTAACCTTTAATTATGGTCATAATATTTTTGTTTACCAGTTATTGGTTCAACTGTCTCATCTATTTTCTGTTCGGTTGACTGTAGAAAATCCTTTGTACTTTCAGGTAATGGTTCGTCAAGATTCAGCTTTTCTCGAACATTATCGGCAGTATTTTTGAGATTTGCTTGAAGATTTTCAATGGGATTATTGTTATCAACATTAATCCGATTATTTGGATTCGGTACATTATATTCGGTTGCTTCTGGTGTCAGTGTTGCGGCTTGTACTGCGATATTTGGATAATTAAAAGCCGATAGAAAAATCAAACTTAATCCAATCAATACTGCTGCATCTGTTCTCTTACTGATGAGATTTTGCAACCAATAAACTATTTTTTTGATTATTTTTTTCATTACACACCTGTATTTTGTTGCCTAAAATATTTCTTCAATAAGAAATTTGTAACTAATTAAGAACTACCTTTAGGTTGTCCTTCTGTAGTTGCAATTTCACCCGTTTCCATTAACATTTTAAAACGGTTTAAATCATCACCAATTTGCTGTTTTGGTTCTTCTCCAAACAACTTGGCGAGAACAGCACCAATAGTACCACCGGGTGGTTGATAAACAATGACTACTTTTACCTCTGTACCGCGATTTCCAGGAGCTTTACTAAAGCGAATAAAGCCGGAATTCTCAATATCAGCATCTTTTACCGATGACCAAGAAATAAACTCGTTTTTTTGGTCTTCAATAATATTTGCATCCCATTCAACACTAGTGCCTAAAGGAGCTTTTGCTACCCAATGGGAAGATTTTTGATCATACACCTTGACTAACTTTAAATGATGCATGAACTGGGGTAAATTTTCAAAGTTATGCCAAAAATTATAAAGTTCATCCTGTGGTTTATTGATAGTTACCGTTTTTTCAACTTGTATGGTTTTGCTCATTAATTTATGCCTCTTTTAAACTAGTTATCAACTATTTATCTTGATTGACTAATAATTGATAACTGTTAACTGATTAGATTGCAGTACCAGTTGTAGGTTTAGCTGGTTTAAGTTCGCTACCCATTCTTGCTTTATAAAGGTCTCCTAACCGCTGTTCCTGACTCATCATATCTTTTTGAATTTGAGTAAAAATTTGAGTTGTTACTGGGTCAGTATATGCGACCATCATTGTACCAACATCATTTATTCCTGTCTGTAAATCACCCAAAGCACAGCGAATTTGATAAATATCATCACTACCTTTAATGGCATTCTTTACCTTAGCGTAACCTTCAGCAATCTTTGTAGTTAATGATGGTTTTTCACCTAATTGTTCAAGACGTGCTTCTAATTTTTGGATGTGAACTTCCTTATTAGTAATCATCTCTTGAAACAGAGATTTTACAGATGTATCAGATTCTTTTTCGGCGTATTTTCTTAAAGCTTCGTGAGAATAACGTTCCCCAGATAAAACGGTATTTAAACCACTAATAATATCCCCTTTATGAGAACCACCCCAAGCATCTGCAATTTTCCACCATTCAGCATTTGGGTCATTTTCACTGGGTAAATCTGCCGCTTTTCCACCGTAACCCAAACGGCTTAAAATTGCTGTAGCAAAAATAGGTAAATCACCAGGTTGACGAGAAGTAATTAAATTTCCATCTACTACTAAAGGTTCGTCTTTATAATTAACACCAGCGTTAATCATGTCCTTACTAATTGCGCTGAAACCAGTAGCAGTTTTACCTTTAAGTAAATCCCCTTCAATTAACAATTGAGGTCCGTGACATACCGCAGCAACTAGTTTACCTTGACTCATTGCTTCTTGAACAAACCGCACAGTATTAGGATTGCGACGCATTTTGTCGGGAGCCATTCCTCCAGGAATTATTACTGCATCAAAATCGGAAGCTATAGCTTCAGTAGTTGTTCCATCAGCTTTTTGAGAAACTTTTCCCTGCTTACCTTTATAAGCTTCGTTCATCTGAGAACCTAAAACAGATACTTCCATTCCTGCTTGTTTTAAAGCTTGATAAGGAACTTGAAATTCTGAATCTTCGACTCCATTTTCAATCAGAATTGCTACTTTCTTTTTTCCAGAATTATTTGTGGATACCATATTTATTTTTCCCTTTATTATTGAGTTGACGTTTTTTTGCTTCAAAAATTAAATTAATCTAACTTTTAAACTTTTTCACTGTATTATACAGACGCTTTATTTTCAGATACTGTAGGAAAAAGTTCTGCATAATCATCAGAAAAATTATGCTTAAAATCGGCAAATTCACCGGGAGATACCGCATTTTGTAATACTGTAAAAACAGCCCGGACTTGCATGATTGCATCGGTAGATTTTACATCTGCTTTCTTACTTACACGTTCGATAAATTCTTGCAACTTAAAATGTTGACCATTTTCACCTTCACGTCCGCGCAAATATTGAGCGATTTCTTCTGGTAATTGTGCGGCTAAATCTTTGGCTTCATCACCAACAATTCGCTCTTTAATAGTTTCTAATGTTGCGCGAGTTACTCTTTCAGTTTGTTCGCGAGAATCAACTTGAGCAACGCTTTGAACGTGTTTTATAAATTCGTCGTACTTCATAAAAACATCTCCGATTTATGCAATTTTTTTTTGGACACTGTTATATATAGGGCATTTTAATTAATAAGTTACTATCTACAACCAAAAAAATATTTTTAAACTTTATTAAACGAATTTTAGATAAATCACAAAATATTCATAAAATATTCAGAGAATTCAATCTTACACATCATAAATATCGCCATGAATAAAAAAAAAGCTATAAATCAACAATTATGAATATTTTTCGCAATAACAAGTGTTTGCTGATTCATAGCTTTAAACAACTTTGTGAGGTTGCTTTTATGTGGATTGTTATTTACAACGATATGTATTTATCAACTATTTAACTTCGTTCGCAAGGGAGATATTCTTTTACTACTTTGGTTATACTTCTTTTGGAGGAGAGATATTTTAAAATAAAGAGCTATGGTGATAGTGTAAGATTATAAGTAATATTATTTATGAGCCAAGAAAATATCAATAATCAAGCTGAAATTAGTGATTTACCTCAAGAAATAACTGAATCCTACGGAACCGGAGTTAGTCAACAACCGGGAATGAATATTGGTGGAAGAGTCATAAAAGAACAACAAAATCAGCACAATGCAACTAGTCCGGAATTAACCGGAGGTGATGTTGATGCTTATTGGGAAGATGCAAATTCTGTTGGTGATGAAGCTGTTGGTGGTACTGTTGCAACTCCAGATAAAAATGTGACAGAAGAATTAGAAAAAGCCGTCGGTTTGGAAATGGATGATCGACAACCCCTGCAAACAAATGATATCTTAGATAGACGTGATGATAATCGTTGGGAATTAGACCCTAAATCATCGGAAGATTATCAGAATCATTCTAAATAAAGAGAATTGGGAATAGGGAATTGGGAATTGGGAATAGGGAATTGGGAGAAATGGAAATAAAATATATCAAGAATGACACAGATGCTTGAATTATGACTATCTAATCATAGAAATTCATCTGATAATTAAGGAACCTGGTTTTTAAAAACCGGGTTTTTTAATTGGGTACCTGTAAAATTAAAGAGATTTATATATTAATTTTATTACTTGAGACGATTGACTTTTTGCATGGCAATATTATCTGACAAAATTTTGATTAGTTAGAATAAGTAAACTTCAAATAATGGTACTTTTAAAAATACTCTCTGGGTTGAAATTATCTGTTTAATTTTTATTCTTTACGACATCAATACATCTGTCTTGAGTAGGGTTAAATACTTGATAGTAATTTGATACGGTTGAAACTAATAGAAATTTGTTGCAATCGGATTTAAATATGGAAGCTACACAAACTAACGACCCTAAAATTCGCGAATTAGTTGGAGCATTTAATAAACTAGATGTAGATGAACAGTTAGCTTTGTTCTATTTCATCTATAAAGAAATGGGTGATTCAATCACACCTGCTGCACCAGGAGCAAGTACCGTTTCTCCAGCAATTGCTGATGGTTTATTCAATCAAGTTAAAGAATTATCTCACGAAGAACAATTACAACTACAACGTGATTTAATCAACAAGGCTGATACTTTACATAGTCGCGAATATGGTTCAATGAGCGATACGACTAAGCTACTATTTTGGTATCGTTTAGCTCAAGGCATGGATGCTAAAACTATCATACCGATGCCGGGTAATTATCAACTTTCTTCTCAATCTCAAGAATTGATGGATAAAATTAAAGAATTAGATTTTAGTGTACAAATGAGTCTTTTCCGCGATTATGTAGCGCCAATGGGTGCTGAGCCTAAATCTGGTGCTTCCATTTAATAATTTTTGTTCTGAAGAACTTTTTGTTGAACACCATCTATATTAATTATGTAGAGACGTTGCATTGCAACGTCTTTATTAGTATTAAAATAACGTTACTTCGAGCCAACAAAAAAATTAAAATTTATGAGTTTGATTTTAACCAACGATGACGGGATTGATGCTCCGGGTATTCAAGCACTGCTCAAAGCTGTAGAAAAATCTGCTATTTCATCTCCAGTTATTATCGCTGCTCCTCAAGAACATTTATCTGGTTGCGGACATCAAGTTACTACGGTTCGTCCTTTAACTCTACAACGTCGCGACCATAATGTATATGCTATCGCAGGTACTCCCGCAGATTGCGTTCGTTTATCTATTTCTCATATTTGTCCCGATGTCAAATGGGTACTCTCAGGAATTAACGCCGGAGGTAATATGGGAGTTGATTCTTATATTTCCGGTACTGTCGCTGCGGTTAGAGAAGCCGCAATGCATGGTATTAAAGGAATCGCGATTTCTCAATATAAGAAAAAAGGTTGGGAATTCAACTGGGATAATTCAGTTAAATGGACAACTCAAATTCTCACTGATTTATTAAATCGTCCATTACCATTAGGAAGTTTTTGGAATGTCAATTTACCACATCTATCAGCAGAAGAAGCGCAACCAGAAGTAGTGTTTTGCCGTGCTTGTACTAAACCTCTACCTGTTAATTACCGCACTGAAGACGATGATAAATTTTATTATACAGGGGAATATGCTCAACGAGAGAAAACCCCCGGTAGCGATGTAGAAGCTTGTTTTTCAGGGAAAATCGCAGTTACACAATTAACAATTATCAATTAACAATCAATTAATTGTTAATTGATAATTAATTAAAATTAATTTGCTTTGCTTACTCCTCATCTTCTGTTTCCAAAATCGTCATTAAACGATTTAGTGTCTGTGTGAGTTGAGTAAGTCTTTGCAAAGAAGTATCTTGGCTTTCTGCAAGAGTTTGTACTGCATCGCATAATGCCAATATCTGATACCCTTGCTGTTGTACCTGCTTTCCCTGCTGTTCTACTTGTATGCTAATACTGTCTACCCTGTCAGAAAGACGTTCTATTGTCTCAGTGGTAGCCAATACAGCTTCTCCGATTTGCTCTACTATCGACTCTAACCGACTGACTTTAACTTTATCTACTCCGCTTGCAACCATTTTTTATTACCTTAATCTTGAGATAGCACCACCATGGAACTGCTGCTCATCCCCTACCGCAATTAATACAGAATGTAGTACTATGCAGCACTACTTTAAAAGGGATGCTATTGATCATCTTTCCCAAAAACCGGATGAAATGCACATCAAGGAAGTTGACAACGGATTATTAACTCCGATTCATCACAAGCAATGTATTAAAACATTCATCCAAATCATTTGACCCTTTTGTAGCAGGCATTGTATCACCTTCTACTTATAAACGAAATTTCTAACTCATTGATATTCTTTTTGTATAGTTTATAAGCCTCACCATACAACCAAATATTCATCAAATCAATGATAAAAATTACAAAAAAAATTAGTTCTATTCGCTACACAGTAATAAGTTTAGATATCAAACCAATATTCAGGCTTACGCATTCAGTTAGTAGCAAATTTGCATATCTTCGCGCTATTTATGCACATTTTATTTTTTATCTAATCTACCATTAGATATATTTATTATTCTTTACATAAAATTTATAAATCATTGCGATCCCCGTAAAACGAATGAAGATTGAGTAAATATACTGGTAGAAATCAATTAGATAGATAAAGCAAAGTCTATATTCAAAATATTGTTACGTAGGAATACGTTTCTCGCTCACAACGGCTGCTTGACGATGTTCCAATTACAAGTCACTGACTCAACTCTCAATCTTATTGAGCTTGTAAGAAACAAATCTTACGTAGTAGCGACTAGCCCACTGAGCCCAATCTCGGTAAACACTTCCGAATATTTCCCTAGTTCGGATTATCTGTAAGACTGTTTGTTCAGTCGTTGGGTTAAGCCAAGCCATCTTAGATTAGGTGGGCGAGGGGACTTAAACGGGTTTGCTAGTTCCTGGGTTATATCACCAATAAAAACTAGCATTCAAAGGAGCAGTGGTTAAAACCACTCGTGTCGCTTCCCTCCCAGGGCTAAAGCCACTGGGTTTCCCGCTTACCGCGTGTTTCTTATGACAAGTTTAATCAAAGGTGCAAATTCTAATACTTGGGTTGGGCAAATTACCCCACATCCCTCAGTAGTTTCTAAATTCAAGCGCTTTCTCGATATTTTGGGAAGTATGGTGGGTTTGACGATTTTAGCCATTGTATTTTTGCCAATCGCGATCGCAATCAAAATAGATAGTCCCGGACCAATTTTATTTACCCAGGAAAGACACGGACTTTACGGACGCACTTTCCGGATTCGCAAATTTCGTTCCATGGTACCGGATGCGGAACAGTTAAAATCCCAGGTAAAAAATGAAGCGAAGGGACATTTCTTTAAAAGTAAAAATGATTTTCGAGTCACAAAAGTAGGACGTTTTTTAAGAAGCACGAGCTTAGACGAACTACCTCAGTTTTGGAATGTTTTTGTCGGTGAAATGAGTTTGGTGGGAACTCGTCCCCCTACGAATGACGAAGTAATGCACTATTGTGAACATCACTGGCAACGTTTACACGTCAAACCCGGTTTAACAGGTGAATGGCAAGTAAATGGACGTTCTCAAATTAAGGAATTCGAGCAAGTGTTTGAGCTAGACCTACAATATCAAGCAAAATGGCATCCTCTATATGACCTATCGTTAATTATTAAAACAATTTACGTAATTATTGCTCGTGTGGGAGCGTTTTAATCATCAGTTAACAGTTAACTGTTGAGATGAAAATATTGTGTTAGGTTGTTCATCCTGTATTCTTAAGATATGACCAATTGTTCGTTAATGGTAGAAGCCCCCAGATTTATCTGTGGAATCAATCCATTAACGCACTTTGTTCGTAGGACATAATCTAAAATCTCAAATCGGTTGAATAAACTTACTGGTAAAGTCTATCTTGTAGGTGCTGGACCCGGAGATGTAGAATATCTAACGGTAAAGGCTTATCGACTGCTGGCTCAAGCTGAGGTGTTAATTTATGATGCTCTGGTAGACGAACAGTTGCTAGAATTAGTACCGGATGATTGCTTAAAAATTTATGTTGGCAAACGGGGGGGTTTACCGAGTACTCCGCAAACAGAAATTAATCAATTGTTGGTAAAATACTGCCAACAGGGTAAAATTGTGATTCGGCTTAAATCTGGAGACCCGTTCATTTTTGGTCGTTGTACTTCAGAAATTCAAGCTTTATACGCTGCTGGTTGTAATTTTGAAGCTGTTCCGGGGATATCTTCGGCAATAGCTGCACCAATGCTTGCAGGAATTCCTCTTACGGATGCAGTCATGAGTAGATGCTTCGCTGTATTCAGTGCTCATCAACCAGAAAATCTTGATTGGCAGGCGCTTTCAAGGTTAGATACTCTGGTAATTTTAATGGGTGGACAACATCTTTCAGAAATTATACACCAATTAATCAAAAATGGAAAAAATAAATTTACAAGTATTACTCCCATTGCGATTATTCGTAAAGCCGGTACAGCCGAGCAACAAGTATGGATTGGTAAGCTTTCCACAATTGTAGAACAAGTGCATTCGGTACATTTATCACCCAGTGTAATTGTAATTGGTTCAGTGGTAGAGTATGCCAGGTTTTTTGAGAATATGTAATTAGAGGCTTTCCCATCTTAGAGGCGCTTTGCACTCCAAATTCATGTCACCAACTCCATCTCCCCAACTTTCTGCAACAGTATCTTCTACTCTCCCTTTGAGTGGAAAAACTGTTCTAATTACTCGTTCAGTAGGACAGTCAAGTCAATTTGCTCGGCTGATTGCAGATGCAGGTGCTAATGTAATTGAAATGCCTGCATTAGAAATTTGTCCCCCTTCGAGTTGGGACGCTTTAGATAACGCGATCGCAAATTTATCAGAATTTGACTGGTTAATTCTAACTTCTGGCAACGGTATCAGTTATTTTTGTGAAAGATTAATGGTATTGGGTAAAGATGCTCGTACCTTAGCGAATTTAAAAATTGCTGTTGTTGGCGAAAAAACGGCAAAAATCCTCAAAAATCATCATTTACAACCTGACTTTATTCCACCTAATTTTATAGCTGATTCTTTAATAGAACATTTTCCCGAACAACTTGCGGGTAAAAAGATTTTATTCCCCAGGGTTGAAACTGGTGGAAGGGAAGATTTGGTTAGGGAATTTGAAAATCAAGGAGCATCCGTTATGGAAGTAAGTGCCTATCAATCTTGCTGTCCCGATGAAGTTTTACCTTCTGCGGAATTAGCGTTACAAAGTGGAACTGTTGATATAATTACTTTTGCGAGTTCTAAAACGGTAAAGTTTTTTAGTCAATTAGCAGAAAAAATTTTTTCCGATGATTCTCAAGACAATCAATCATCTGTGGTATCCAATTATTTAGAAGATGTTTGTATTGCTTCCATTGGTCCCCAGACTTCTATTGCTTGTCAAACTTATTTGGGAAGGGTTGATATTGAGGCTTCAGATTATACTTTGGAAGGTTTAACCCAAGCAATTATTGACTGGACAAATAATCGGGAATAGATGAAGGGGCAGTCGTAAGTGGGCAGTCGGCAGTCGTAACCCCATAAATTAATAATGGTGTTTCAAACAATGACACATTTTTTCTCGTACTACGTATCTCGTTCACGTAGTGTCTCCTTATGAGAAAAAAATCTTGTTTTTAAGGCATAAATGAATAATGGTGCCTTTGAACCCAAAAGGGCCGCTCTTTAACTAATCCCCCACTGCCGACTGCCTGTGTCGGTAATAGAAAATGGGTAATTGGGAATTGTTGATAGATAATGGATAATTACGAATCAACTCCTATTCTTAATTGTCAATAATTCATGAAACGTATAATCGGATTAACTGGTGGTATAGCGACAGGTAAAACAACTGTCGCTAATTATTTAGCTGATGCTTATAATTTACCGATATTGGATGCAGACATTTATGCTAGAGAAGCTGTTGCTGTTAATTCACTGCTTTTACAGCAAATAGTCAAACGTTACGGAGAAAAATTTTTACTCGCTGATGGCAGCCTCAATCGACAAAAATTAGGTGAAATAATCTTTAATAATCAACAAGAACGCTTGTGGATAGATAACTTGATTCATCCTTACGTTGGCGATCGCCTTTCTGTTGCCATCAAGGAAACATCAGTAGAAACCCTAGTCTCAGTTGTGCCTTTATTATTTGAAGCGGCTATGACAGACTTAGTAACGGAAATTTGGGTGGTAAGTTGTTCGGAACAACAGCAGTTAGAAAGATTGATGGAGCGAAATCAATTAACCTTAGAACAAGCACAAGCCAGAATCAGCAGTCAAATGTCTTTAAAGGAAAAAATTCAAAAAGCTGATATTGTTTTAGATAATAGTTCAAATATAGAGGAATTATTACAACAAGTTGATATTGCGATATTTCGTTAGTAGTTAGTAGTTAGTGGATAGTCGATAGTGGTTAGTATTTAATAAAATAACTGTCAACTGTCAACTGTTTAACAATCTCCACTTTCTAAAAGTGGAATTGTATTTACATTCTTTTTTACCGAAATAGTCATTTTCAATTACCAATTAACAAGTAAACGTTATAGGTCAAAGGTTGTTAATAAAAACCATCAACCATCAACCATCAACTGTCAACTATCAACTGTCAACTATCAACTGTCCACTGTCAACTATTAAGCTTCTCCACCAACTACTACATTTTTTATCCTTAAACTAGGACCACCGCAACCTACAGGTAAACCATTTTGTCCACCTTTACCGCAACCCCCAGATTCATCCCAATAAAAATCATCACCAATACCTTCAATATCTTTTAAAGTTTGGAAAACATTACCAGAAAGAGTGACATCTTTAACAGGTTCGGCTATTTCACCATTTCTAATCATCCATGCTTCACCAGCACTAAAAGTAAACATTTCCCCATTAGTCATTCCTCCCAACCAATTTGTAGCATAAACTCCTTCTTTGATTCCAGAAAACAAGTCATTTACGGGAGTCTTCCCTCTTTCAATCCAGGTGTTAGTCATCCGTACAATGGGGGAATAGTGATAATTCAGACAGCGACAATTTCCGGTAGGAGTTTCGTCTAATTTGCCAGCAGTTTCGCGAGAATGCAAACGTCCCACTAAAATTCCATCTTTAATTAATTGAGTAGTAGTAGCCGGAGTACCTTCATCATCATAATAATAGCTACCGCGATGACCTTCCGGTGCAGCACCATCAAAAATCTGCAAATCTTCCGGTCCAAATTGTCTTCCTAAAGTCATAACTTCTAATAAATCCGGGTTTTCGTAAGCCATATCCGCTTCAGAAAGATGTCCGAAAGCTTCGTGGACAAACAAGCCGGTAAGAATTGGGTCAATGACTACGGTATAAGTATTACCTTTGACTGGAGGTAAAGATAAAGCAGATATAGCTCTACGTGCAGCGCTGGTAATTTGTTCGTCTAAACTGGTTAAATCTTCAAAAGCTTTGCGGGAACCCGTGGTTTCTCTCCCAGTTTGTACAGTATCACCATTTCTAGCGGTTGCAGCGAAACGCATTTCCATATCAACCCATGACTGTTGAATGAGGGTGCCTTCGGAAGTTGCAATAATTACTTTTTGAGCGCTATCACCATAACGCACGGAGGTAGTGGTAATGCGATGGTCTATACTTTTGAGTAAATCAGCATAATTGTCACACAACTGTTTCTTTTGACTCAAAGGGATATTTCTGGGGTCAGTACCTGTGAGCGGTAATTGACATACTGCTTGTACTGGAATAATTGGAGCTAATATAGTTTCCTCATCACCGACAATTCTGGCGGCTGCAATTGCTTCTTGAATACGGTCTTCAATGGTGGCAAGATGATTAAAGGTACTCAAACCCCATCCACCTTTATAACAAGCTCTAACTTGTCCCCCAAGAGAAATACATTCGCTCAGAGTCTCCACTTTATCACCCCGTAACAAAATATCAGTTCCCTCAGCTTCCTCAAGCCGAATCATTAAATAATCAACTTTTTGGGAGTAACGGGCAATTAAGTCAGCAAGTAAATTTTGAGTGTCAGCAGTTAAAGTAGGCATTTTCTGGGAATTGTAAGTCACTTATATCTTCTAGCACGTTCCGAGGGGACAATGAGATGGGGAGATAGGGAGATAGGGGATGGGGGGATGGGGAGAAATTAACTGTCAACTAACTACCATCAACTATCAACTAACGACTAACTCCGATATTTCTAACCCATTCTCAAATATTTGTGTCACCGAATTGTTACAACGAGTCAAAATTGAGTAATTATACTCCCGTCAAAAATAGCGATCGCACTTTTAATTATTTTAATTGGTTAAAAAAATCAACAATTTGTAAAGAGTAGGGAGTAAAAGATGAAAATACTGGTATTAAGTTGGGAATTTCCTCCTCGTATTGTTGGTGGAATTGCCCGTCATGTTGGAGAATTATACCCCGAATTGGTAAAGTTAGGACATTCAGTTTACTTGATTACACCGGAATTTGGAGAAGCACCACTTTTTGAAGAAGTCGAAGGAATAAAAGTACATCGGGTACCTGTACAAGCAAGTCATGACTTTTTTCACTGGATAGTCAACATGAATCAAAGCATGGGACGACAAGGTGGTAAATTGCTCTTAGAGGAAGGTCTTTTTGATTTAATTCATGCTCACGATTGGTTGGTTGGAGATGCGGCGCGAGCCCTTAAACATACTTTCAAAGTTCCTCTAATTGCGACCATTCACGCGACCGAATCGGGACGACACAACGGTATTCATAATCATACTCAAAGCTATATCCATTGTAAAGAAAACGAACTGACTTTTGAAGCTTGGAAAGTCATTGTTTGCAGTAATTATATGCGTCAGGAAGTAGAACGTTCCCTTAATAGTCCTTGGGATAAAATTGATGTAATTTATAACGGTATCCGTGCCGAAAAAAAGCAGCATCATCAACAGTTTCATAAACAAGATTTCCGCCGTCAATTTGCTGAAGATGATGAAAAAATCGTTTATTATGTCGGTCGTATGACCTATGAAAAAGGTATATTTGTATTATTAAATGCAGCACCCAAAGTACTTTCTTCCATGGGAGCTAAAGTGAAATTTGTGATTATCGGTGGTGGTAATACCAATCAACTCAAACAACAAGCTTGGGATTTGGGTATTTGGCATAAATGCTATTTCACCGGCTTTATCGCTGATGAATACTTAGATAAATTTCAAACAATTGCCGACTGTGCGGTATTTCCCAGTCTGTACGAACCCTTTGGGATAGTTGCGTTAGAGAGCTTTGCCGCTCGCGTACCAGTAGTAGTTTCCGATACAGGCGGTTTTCCAGAAGTAGTTCAACATACCAAAACAGGTGTTGTCACTTATGCTAATAATTCAGATTCCCTTGCTTGGGGAATTTTGGAAGTGTTGAAAAATCCCGGTTATTGTCAGTGGTTAAAAGATAACGCTTACCAAGATTTAGAAAAGCGGTTTAATTGGGCGAAAATTGCTAAGCAAACCGAAATAGTTTATCAGCAGGTTATCAAGGAAAGAAAGCTGGTTAGTTGGTAATTGATGGTTGA
Organism: Rivularia sp. T60_A2020_040; assembly: GCA_015272215.1. Classification (GTDB taxonomy): domain Bacteria; phylum Cyanobacteriota; class Cyanobacteriia; order Cyanobacteriales; family Nostocaceae; genus Rivularia. The sequence goes on from JACYMD010000064.1 coordinate 115,281, forward strand.
TAATTGGTAATTGATAATTGGTATTTGGTATTTGATATTATGTCAGAAGCAAAAAATGTGCTTGGAGAAAAACTACAAACTTGCTGCACTTCTCCAATGACAGGATTTTTACGGAATGGAATGTGTGATACGGGACCTCAAGATTTTGGTGTACACGTAGTTTGTGCAGAAGTTACAGAAGAATTTCTCACCTACACAAAATCTATGGGAAATGATTTGAGTACTGCTATGCCAATGTATGATTTTCCCGGTTTAAAACCAGGGGATAAATGGTGTTTGTGTGCTTCTCGATGGAAAGAAGCAATGGATGATGGAGTCGCACCAAAAGTAGTTTTATCTGCTACTCACGAAGCTGCATTAGAGTATGTTTCTTTGGATGAATTGAAGCAACACGCTGTTGATAATGAATGAAAATTAGTTCTTAGCTACCTTAAGTGCATCTGAATTTTTAAAAAAGATATTGTAATGGGAGCGTCTCGCTCCCTAATTAATGATGATGTAACCATTTTTCAATAAACCAATCAATCGCCATTACTAACTTATCTTTAAAGCGATTAATAATCCCAAGGAAGTAAGCGTTAAGGAACAACTTCTACTAACGTTCCCACTTTAACTACGTTGTATAACTCATCCACATCTTGATTTTTTAATGACGGACAACCCCAAGTCCAATTTTGTTGCTTATCTATGATTTTATCACTTCCTTGGAATACACCATGAATACCAACCTGACCACCAATAGAATTGAACCAGGAAATTTCACCTTGGCTTTTGGCTTGAAAATGCTTCCTCCAAGATGCAGCATTGGGATAATCTAACCACATAAATTTAGACCACGAAGGATGAGGATATAAATCTTTAATACGAAAAATACCTTCAGGAGTGCGTCTGTCACCTTCTTGCAGCTTATCCCCTTTCGGGCTACTACCAAAAACTACGGGATAAGATTTAACCGGCTTTTTGTGATAGTAAAGCGTAATTCGATACTTAGATTTTTCAATCAAAATTGAGGTTTTGGCTTTATCTATGTTTTTTCCAATTAGTTCTTCTAATGTTTGACTATAATTTAGTAATTCGTTTCCAGACACGGGATAGTGAACAGCTTGCAGTGACGGACAACCTTTAATACATAAAACTTCTGTAATATCCGTCAATGGAAAAATAAATCCCAAGCGAGTTAGTAGAAAATATAGTGCAGATGTGCTAAAAATTAAAAGCAAAATAATTTTTATTTGGTTTTGATATTTTAAATTCATGAGATTTCAAGTAATAATAGTTACATTATTTTTTTCGTGAATCAACCTTAACATTTAAGTCGGGTTGACGAGATATAGCGGTTTTCAATTAAGTGCAATAATAAAATTGCTAAAAACTGGGCGAAAAAGGATGTCCACCCGACAATTTAGATGTATTTTACTCAACCGAAAACCGCTATATTCACCATTCCCAATGCTCTATTACCAATGCCCTATTACCAATGACTAACGAAATGCGTCGCGACTTTAAGCACCGTCAAGAATTGATAGCTTACCTCAAAGAACAATTTCCCGAAGCTGCAAAACGAGACGAACACATCAGCGAAACCGTAGGTGGACGTAAAGCTGCTGAAAAAGCGCTACAAAAAGTAGACCCCAAAAAATACGCAAAAACACGTAATTTTTTAACTGGTGGAGTTACTAAACTTTCCGCTTATTTGCGTTACGGTGTTCTGAGCTTGCGAGAAGTGCGCGACTATACATTAAATAAAGTCAGTAATGATGACGATGCGACTAAATTAGTTAACGAATTAGGTTGGCGCGACTATTGGCAAAGATTGTATGTAAAATTAGAAAACGGTATTTGGGAAGATAGAGAAGAATATAAAACAGGTAACAGCATAGCCGAATACGCACCGGATTTACCCGAAGATATCCAACAAGGTAATACAGGATTAGTTTGTATTGATAGCTTTAGTAAAGAATTGCGTGAAACTGGTTATCTACACAATCATATGCGGATGTGGATTGCAGCATATATCGTCCATTGGCGGCGAATTCGCTGGCAAGCAGGGGCAAAATGGTTTTTAGAGCATTTGTTAGATGGCGACCCCGCGAGTAATAATATGTCATGGCAATGGGTAGCGAGTACCTTTAGTCATAAACCTTATTTTTTCAATCGTGAGAACTTAGAACGTTATACCGATGGGGTTTATTGTAAAGAATGTCCCTTATACGGTAAATGCGATTTTGAAGGTAGTTACGAACAGTTAGAAGAGAAATTGTTTCCTAAAAAAGAGTTTACAAATCAGCCCAATAGTCAGAGTTTTCAGAAAGGGAAGAGGGGGAAGGGTAATAGGTAATTGATAATTGGTAATTGGTATTTGAAAAAATTTTGTATTTGAATAATCAAGTTGTTCAGCAATCCTAATGTTGGGTTACGGCACCATTAATATAGATTGTCGTTACAAATCAGAAGTTGAAATAGTCGATTACCATTAGGAAACGAAAACCGATGAAAATTCCCAAATATAGACCTCCAACACATCCCGGTACTTTGCTACTCAAAGATTTTCTCGAACCAATGGGAATAACCCAACGACAACTAGCAGATGCACTTCATGTTCCCTATCAGCGCATAAATGAGCTTGTAAATCAAAAGCGAGGAATTACACCTAGTACAGCAATACGATTATCAAAATTCTTTGGAAATAGCTCCAATTTTTGGTTAAATCTGCAACAAAATTGGGAGCTTTACTACGTTCTCAAAGAAGAAGAAGAGGAACTCAAAGCCATTTCAGAATTTAAAACTTGATAATAGGTGCTAATTTTGGCGTTGCTGAATCGTCATACAAAGATTCAGCAACGCCCGATATTGTACTATAAACTTCAATTCAAAATAAAATTCAAAATAAAATTCAAAATAAAATTCAAAAGAAAACTCCCTTTAGGTAGATTTGATTACAAAAAAAACGGATTATGATACAATAATTATCAACAAAAAATCAGCCTAATCCTGCTTATATTTTTCAAGTTGGAACGGAGGAACCACTATTACGGGGCGTATTTTACTTAGAAGTGTTAATAACTTCTTAGTAAGAAGGATACCTCTCAATCCTAGCCCGTCAGCTAACTTCGTAGGCTTCGAGGGGATTGATGATAAACAACATTTTAAGGATGTTTCGTTTTCATTATTATCCCAGGCTAATATTATTCGTTTCAGTTGTGTACTTAATTATTACCTGGTAAAACATGATGCATAATTTTTTTTGATTGAATAGAATAAAATTTTTAAGCTTTAAGTATTCGTGATGTAATGCTTACGGATTTTTGATGGCAAAAATAGCATTTAAACGAATACAATTGATTATCCGTGGCTAAATCTGATTAGCAAATGAATCCTGCTAATTAATAACTAGTTTATACGCTAGTAATTTCTAATTAATACTATTAAATTTAGAGGAGCTTGTTATGGGGAATTGGCAAGCAATGTTGAGCGGTGCCATATTTATCGCTGTCATTAGTTTAATTATGACAGAGTGGATAAATTTGACTGTAGCAGCTTTTTTAGGAGCTTTATTATTAGTTTTTACTAATATAATGACTTTAGAAGAAGCAATTGGTTATATAGCGAAAAGTCACGGAACAATATCATTATTTTTCGGCGTAATGGTATTAGTCAGAGCATTTCAACCAACGAAAGTTTTTGATTATTTAGCTGCACGAATACTATTATTAGTCAAAGGAGAAGGTAAACGTTTACTACTAGGAATTATTGCAATAACTGTTCCTATTTGTGCATTTTTACCTAACGCTACAACAGTAATGTTGTTAGCACCTTTAATTCCCCCCATAGCGAAAGAATTAAGTGTGAATTTTGTGCCACTATTGATTTTAATGGTTTTTGTTGCTAACGCCGCAGGATTATTAACTTTAGTTGGTGATCCAGTAACATTTTTAGTTGGTGATGCAATTAATTTAAGCTTTGGAGATTATTTATTACGTTTAAGTTTGGGGGGAGTAATTGCAATTGCTGTGGTTGCGGTGACATTACCCATACTTTTCCGCAAAACTTGGCTGACAAAATTAGATGATTTAGAACACATCCCGCATCCACAAATCAACCATCCAGAAGCTTTAACAATGGGTGGGTTGATATTTGCTTTGGTAATCCTGTTTTTTATCATTGGAGATACTTTACCAGTCAAGATTTCACCGGCTGCGGTTGCTTTATTGGGTGCTGGTTTATCAATGCTTGTATCTCATCAAAGTAAAGTTGATACAGTTGACAATATTTTACGCGATGTGGATTGGAGTACTTTAATCTTTTTTATGAGTACCTTTGTGTTAATTGGAGGTTTAGAAAAAACAGGGGTAATTGAAAGTTTTGCAGGTATATTAGCAACATCTATCGGTACAAATATGATTTTTGGTTCGATAGTATTAGTTTTTGTGACTGGAATCTTATCAAGTATAGTTCCTAATATTCCTTTGGTAGTGGCAATGATTCCGCTGTTAAAACAGTATTTAATTAATGTTGGATTAGTGGGAGCAGAAGTATTAACACCAGATTTCAGCGGACAATTACCATCATCGGTATTACCTTTATTTTATGCGATGTTGTTTGGTGCAAGTTTAGGAGGAAATGGTACTTTAGTGGGAGCATCTTCTAATATTGTAGCCGCAGGAATTGCTCAACAGTATGGAAGACGCATTACATTTAAAGGATTTCTTAAATATAGTATTCCGGTAACTCTATTACAGTTAATTGCAGCTACAGGTTATCTATTAATTCGCTTTTTTGTTTAAGTTTCCAGTTTTTCTCCGATGGTTTCTATATCTTTTAATGGTAATGGGTAATCGGTAATGGGTAATCGGTAATTTAATAATTACCAATGCCCAATTGGCAATTACCCATTACCAGCTTGCGAAAGATATGATGATTTTGCAGCCATAGAAAAGCTTTTTTACAACTACCACAGTTGGGAATATCGTAAACTTGGATTGAAATCATACTTTATGGGGATTGAGAAAGAATTACCATCAAGGTAAGCTGAGTTTATATACTTAATTAATTTTCACTTAAATCAGTCTTATGAGCCAAGAAGATAAAAATACTATCAAAATAGAACCCGTAACTGTGGTGTTTATTATATTTGTTTTGTTAATACTTCCGTTACTGATTACAGGTTTTCTTTCTCAGTAAATATTTTTTATTGATAATTTGATTTAATTTAATTGAAATTAATTTTGCTGCAATTTTTGTACAAACTTTTGATGTTCATCTGTTTGCAATCCTTGCTGTAAAACTGTTAAAACTTCAGCTAAATTACCTTCTCGTAAAGCGTTAACAGCTAACCATAAACCCGGAAAAACTTCGCTACGAATGATACCCAATTTATCAGCTTCTAGGGAAATATAACGACCTTCTTTTAAAATAAACCAGTCCAAACGGTTTTCATACATTTGCCAAACAATATATTCTTTAACCCCGTTACGACGGTAAGCATTAAGTTTATCATTGAGGTCGTAGGAAGCACTACTAGCGGCAATTTCTGCAATTAATTCTGGAGAACCTTGAATATAATCATCTTCAGTAATCCGAGAATTACCACCTACTTCAGGCTCTATTCTTAGTAAAGCATCTGGTTGAGGTTCGTTATCAGCATCTAAGCGTACAGTAGCATTATCTTGTAAATCGACTCCAGGAGTCGCTGCACAATAGTTTCCTAACCAAGTCATAATTTTAGCATGAGGTCTACCATGTTTTGTCGCACGTACTGGTGAAGCCATGTAAACAATTCCTTCGATTAATTCTGCTTTTTTAACCTGTGTCATTGCTTGATAACGACGTTCAAACTCATAGCGTGTAAGTCTGTCGCCATTTTCTAAAGGTAGTAAGTTAGTATGAGTGATTTTAGTTGTCATAATCAATTACCAATTATCTATGATTAATTACTATTAATTACTATTAATTACAACTTGCTGCAAGGTGCGGGTGTATATTTCTATTTTAATAGAAACTTTTAACATTAACTTAAACTTAGAGGAGAGAAGTCGGGTTTCTAAAAGAAACTTCTGAGAGGATTCAGATGCACCCTATGAACTATGTCGAATTACGCCATTTTCTACTGCTAATTTAGAATTAACTTTATCATATTCAACTTTGCCGTAATCTAATTTTATTATCCTATCTGCAAGGTGGAAATAATGGTCGTCGTGACTGATAACTAATACTGTTTTATGGCGTTTTTTCAAATTAGTTAATATCTCTTTGTAATAAATATTTCTAAATATTGGATCTTGGTCTGATGCCCATTCATCAAATAAGTAAATCGGACGATTTTCTAAATAAGCTGTTAATAATGCTAACCTTTTACGCTGTCCTTGAGAAAGTTCAGTGGTTGATAATTTCCCATTTTCTATGGTTACTTTATGATTTAATTTTAATTGTCGTAAATATTCCTGGGCTTGTTCGTCTAAAAAGGGTTTGCCAATTCCTAAAAGTTTTTCAAATAAGTAAAAGTCCGAGAAAATCACTGAAAAATGTTGACGATACCACTCGCGATTTTCATCAGTAATCGTTTTCCCATCTAAAAGAATTTCTCCAGCTTCGGGAATATATAATCCTGTAATTAACTTCGCTAAAGTTGATTTTCCACTACCATTACCACCAACAATAAAGACAATTTCTCCAGGTTTAAAAGTCAAATCAACAGGACCTAAATTAAAGCGACTTTCTTTGTCTTCTCCTGGATAAGCATGAACAACTTGTTTTAATTCTAATGTTGAAAATGTTTTGATATCTTGTTTGTTTTCTTCTATATAATTTTCTTTGTTCCCAGCTAATACTAAACCCATTCTTTCGATTTTTTGTAAGGCTACGCTAGCTTTAGATAAGGCTTGTAGTTTATCTAATATGCTTTGCATAGGCAACATTAAATAAGTCACCGTCAGGATATAAGCTGATAATGTTGCGGGGGGGACTGTCGCTATTTGCGGTAATACAAATAGTAGGGAACCAACAAGGATGAAAAATAAGAGATTTCCCCATCCTGTGGAAACAGAAAATGTTAATAATGCTGCTGAATTTTGGTCACGAGATATAGCTGCACTATGCTGTAATTCTTGTTCAAAAAACTCTTGGCGACGGGCGCTATGTAGTTTAAGCTCTTTTATGCCTTCGGTTATGGCGCGAAAATGCTTAAATAAACGATCTTGTTCTTCTCGTGCTGAAATCAGAAAACCTTGCGCTCTGTTAATCAGCAGTTGAATGCTACCGACAGCTATCATTACAAACCCCACGGTAAAAGCAAACACGTTACCAGATAGGGAAGACAAATAAAGCAAACATCCAGCAATAATTGCGATATCAACACAGATAAAAGGAATTGCATAGACTGTCGCTGTTAGGGTTGCGACATCCTCTGTGAGGGTTGCTAACAGACGTGGTATACCTAATTTCTCTAAATGTTGTAATTGAGCAGCTAAAATTCCTCGACTTAACCGCAACCGTAACTGATATACGGCTTCTTGAGAAAGATTAATGAGTAAGACTTGGGAGATAATACTGTTGACAACTACTATTAAGGCAAAAATCGGAAATTGCCAAGCCAGGTTGCTCAAGCTGTCGGAAGATTCAAACCCTTCGCTAATCGCTTTATTAATCAACGCAATCAACCTTGCTGTAGTTCCACCGCTTATCAAACCCGTCAAAATCGCGATCGCAACTTGTAACCAAGAAGCCTTTAATAAAAGCCAAATTAAATTCATTCACCGTACCGTAGTTGGTTCACATTTCGGTTTTAATCCAATTAGTAGCGCTAATTCGAGCCACTTCCAATAACAGTCCACATCATCAAAACCAATGTTCCGCAACCATCTTAATTGAGTTTCGACATCGAGAAGTTTGTTGGATCGATCGTCTTCTTTTTCTGTTCTACCTATCGCTTTTAAAAATTTTTCGTGTAAACGAGGGGTTGCTGAAGCAACGTGTTCTAAGTTGCAAAAAATACCACCCGGTTGCAATAAATTAAATATTTCTACGTAAAGCGAACGTTTGCGATTATGGCTGAGGTGATGGATAGCAAAACTAGACACAACTGCATCAAAAGTTCCTTTATTTGGTAAAGTTTTATCTAAATTGTGGTCAACAACTTCCACTCTCGAATCATTTGCAAAGCGATTTTTCACTGCTTCTAACATAGTTGGTGAAAAGTCCACACCGATACATTCTACTGAAGGACGTTCTATTTTGAGCAATCCTAATAAGCGCCCATCCCCAGTCCCCAAATCGAGGATGCGTTTTACCGTTTTGGGTACCTCCTCTAACAGTACTGCTTCTCCCTCAGTACGATGAGGGATTTGATCGGCTTTTGCAAGATATTCTAAAGCGTGTTCGGCAGAAGTCCAAAGGTTTGTCATATAAATTTTATATATATATAAATTATAAATTGCGAGCCAGGAAATTATCCGGCATAGCGCAAAATTATAGCTTAATTTGTCCTAGTATACCTGATTAAAATATTTCCTAAAAGCGCGGACAATTGTATTATTTCAGACTTAATAAATTGCTTCTCACTTCAAGGTAAAAAAACGTTTTTATGTTGCCATAATTACTAAGATTCTACGTGTCAATCTGGCAATCTAATTCAGGTTTGATATTGATGATTTTACAACAATTTTTCCGGACTATAGTTAAGCATAATGCAGTTTTCATCAACTGAAAATGCTGGCGATAGCAGTGGTGCTTTTTTATCTGGCTAATTTTTACAAAGCCTTGAGACACAAAGCTTTGAGTCATAAACACAGTTGATAAATTTTGATGATTCTAGAATCCCAGGAAACAAAGGCAAGATATAAAATATCAAACTCAGTAAATATTCTCTCTGGACCAAAAATATGAACATTCTTTATACTTTTGATGGTCATAAGTTATTAAAGTTACTTTTATTACAAAATATTCCTTCTGCTTTTTTTGTGAGTTTAGGAATTTATTTGCTAGCAACATTGTTGTTGTATATAACTTTATTTTACATAGTGCGTCCTTTAGTACGCCGTTTTGATAATTCTCCCATACTTCTTATACTCAGTGTTATTCAAAATCCCCTCGTAATTACCGTTGCTTTATTAGGAATTAAATCCTCTGTGAGTAAATTAAATTCATCGGAGATAACTAATTGGATTCAACGGAGTTTAACTGCTGGAATTGCGATCGCGTTAACTTATTGCCTAGCACAATTATTTACCCAGGTAGCTACCTATTATTTACGTGCTTATATAAAACAAACTGAAGCAGTTTGGGATAATGTATTAGTTCCGATTTTGGAAAGATTGCTTCCAGCTTTAACTTATATTTTGGGAACATTCCTATTTTTAGAGGCTTTAGGAATTGACTTAACGGGGATTTGGGTAGCTTTTGGAGGGTTAACTTTTGTTCTTGGTTTTGCACTCAGAGATATTTTAGCTAACTTTTTTAGTGGTTTAGTATTATTAATTGATACACCCTTTCAATTTGGGGATGTAATTGCAATGCCAGATAATTCTCTTGCCATAATTAAAAATATTGGCTTGCGTGTCACCAAATTATACTTAGTAAATAGTGATTCAGAAATTTATATACCCAATGCATCGTTAGGAAGTAAAGATATCATTAATTTATCTCGTCCGACTCCCCATGTAGCGAAAACAATTCAATTAGATATTAAAGTAAATACCGACCAAATATTAGCTAATCAAATATTGCGAGAAACAATTTTAGGTCATCCCGATACGTTAGGAAAGCCTGCGGAAAAGTTACAATATATAGATGATTTTCAGGGATTAAAAGAAGCAGATGAAGAAAATATTTCCAAAATAGTAGCAGGAAAAGAACGATTAGAAATAGAAGAAAAAGTCAATATTCAGTTAGAAAAAATCGAACGTAAATTTAAATATCTCATTCGTGCCATCCAAATTTTAAAAAAAGGCGGTTTGAGCGAAGAGCAAATTAAAATAGTGCAAAATAATTACAATCAGATATTAGAATTAGTCGGATTCCAACTTACAGATGATGATATAAAAAAAAGGAATCAATTATTAGAAGTCAACGTTGATATTATCAATAATACCTTAATTGGTTTAACTAGAAATTGGTATCAAGCTTGGTTAAAAGACCCAGATTTGCGGATAGAAGACGAACTAACATTAGAAGAAGAATGGGAAAGTAAACTAAACATTCTGAAAAATAAAGTAACTAGATTATCGCAAAAAATAGCCAAACCGGGAGGATATGAAACCCTACTCGATGAATACGTACTTAACCTTGTACAATGGCTACAAGACGAATTTAAATCATCATCAACTCGATGGAAAGAACCAACAATTAGACTGAGTAATTTAGGTAGCGATTCAATGCAATTTACAGTTAAGTTTTACGTAGACCATATTAAATTAGAACATTGGGAAAGAAGCGAACGTGTTGCTAATGAAGTGCGTCGGGAAATGGTGCGGAGACTTATGGAAGCGGGGATTTATAATAATTCGTAATACTATCTATTTGCAATCTCAGTTACTGCTTGATTAATTACATCATCACTGACACCATGTCGCTTTAAACTTGCAACTAAAGCATTAACAGTATTATTTTCTAATCGTTCCAAATCTACGCGAAGCATTTGTCCAATATAAGCACGCATTAATGGTTGATAACCAGAAAATCCCAGTATTGGTGCAATCCGTTTTAAGTCTTCCACCACATCTTCAGGTATGCGAATTGTTACCGCGCTCATGGGACGGTTTTTGTTTAAGCGTTGTTTTAAGGTTTCAATTTTCATAGTAATTTCGCTCCTGACGTGTAGCTTTACGGGCTGAAATAATTCATGTTAGTCGTTAAATCAATTGTCAAAACTGGTCAAAAATACTTTAAGCTAAATTAAAGGTACATCAGTAATATTACTAATTTTCTATGTCGTTAGCAATTATAGGATTACTCGTATTAGCTGCCGGACTTGTTGCTGCATTAATACAAGCACTAATTGCAGAGTCTAAAGCTAAACGCGAATTACGTAAATATGACTCAATAGTTAATATAGAAGAGTATCAACAGCAGTTGAAAACTGACACGTATAGGCTTGAAGCCCAAAAAGGGTTTTTGAATAACGAAATTAGAAATCTTCAGCAGCAATTTAATGAATTTGATGCAAAAGTCTATCTTCAGTCTATTGATTACTATGAACCAAAGTATGAATTTATTAGTTCAGAAGATTATTTAGTTAGATTGAAAGAGATCAAACAACAACAAAATAGGATGCAAAAAAATAATCAAGCCTATATTTGCGATGCCCAATGGACTGTCGGGGATAGTAAAAGAAAAGGCGAAAAAATGATAAATGATATCCTCAAATTAGTAGAGATTTCTTTCGAGGAAAGATGTAAGTATGCTGGGAAAGAAGTTAAATACAATAATATTGATTCTTTAAAAAGTAAAATAACCAAAAGTTTTGAAAAATACAATAAATATTTAAAAAGTTTACAATGTAGGATTGCAGAAGAATACTTGCAACTTAAGCTTATTGAGTTAGATTTAGTGTACGAGCAAGAAGATAAAAAACAGCAAGAGCAAGAACGAGATAGAGAAGTTAGTAAACAGAACAAAGAGCGTGCAGCAATTGATAAGGCAACGCAAAGAGCAGAAGAAGCTGAAGAAAGAGAGAGGCTGCATCAAGAAGAACTTGATAAAATTCGGCAAGAAATAGTAAAAGCTAAAGACGAAGAGCAAAAACAACTGGAAATAAAAATTCAAGAATTAGAAAGACTAGTTGAAGAAGATAGAAGTGATAAAGAAAATGCTCTTTATGAATCTAAAAAACTTAAGTCGGGATACATTTATATCGTTTCTAATATCGGCTCTTTTGGCAGGGATATATATCGGATATGCAAGACATCCCGCAATCAAGAAGATATATACATTCGGGAGATGAACCCCGCAGCCCCATTTAAATTTGATGTTCATTGCAAAATTTTCTCTGAAGATGCTTTGGATACATTACAAAGGTTGCATCAACGTTTTGATGACAAAAGAGTAAATATAGTCAATTCAAGAAAAGATTTTTTCAAAGTTTCAATAGATGAAATTGAACAAGCGGTTAAACAAATTAAGAAAGAAACTGGTGTTTTAAGGATTGATGTATTTGAAACTGCACCTCAAGCATCTGAATATCGTCAAACTGTGGCTAAACGTAAAAAGCAGCAACCAAACCTAAACAATCAATTTTTAAACGTGGATGAGAGTGCTTAATTTGAGCGCCTAGCTGGTCGCGTTTTCGCTGCTAGCAACAAATAAATATTCACAACTTAACAATTTCCTATTCCCTTTGTTTCTTAAGAGTAATAAAACAGATAATTCACATAAAATTAAGTTAAAGTGACCGAGCAACTCTAAAACCAATGTTGTTTAATGTTTCACTTGCGTAATTAAACTGGCGAGAACTAGAACGACACAAAACCGCCTCGTTACGCCATGAACCACCACGCATTACACGAGTCTTATTATCATCATTGTCTAACCAAACATCCACATTTGTAGGTGCTTTATCATAATTTTGATGCCAATTATCTAAACACCATTCCCAAACTAACCCATGCATATCGAATAATCCAAAGGAATTAGCAAGTTGAAAACTACCTACCTCTGTGGTTTTTTCAAGATAAATTCCTTTGGGTTCAGAACGATAGGGGTAACGACTATCGTAATTAGCTATTTGGAAGTTGATAGTTTCTCCAAAGTGAAAAGGGGTTGTAGTTCCTGCACGACAAGCATACTCCCACTCAGCTTCACTAGGAAGACGATAATTGTAACCAGTCTTTTGAGATACGCGATCGCAAAATTCAACAGCATCAAACCATGATATTTGAGTTACCGGATGGTTTTGACCTCCTTTACGCGAAGGGCGAAGTTTAAGCTTTTGACGGACTTGAGGTAAAGAAGCAATTTCTCTCCACTGTATTTGCGTAATAGGGTATTTGCTAATAAAAAATGGTTTGATTGTGACTAAATGTTGAGGTCTTTCGTTAGAATATCGCTTTCCTTCAGATTCCGGTGAACCCATCCAAAATTCTCCTCCCGGAACATAAACCATGTCTAATACAACCCCATTCCCAAGTTCTTCTTTTAAACAGCAGGCTTCTCCTTGAAAATAGTCAATTTCTTTACCTTGGGCATTAATTGTAACAACAGTAAAATCAAATGTTTGAGTTCCAGGAATTGATGGGAGAATCAATTCTGTATTCTGTTGTTTTATCAAGCTTTCCATACTTCGACTAGAAGCAGGAATAATATTAACCTTCTGATTATCAGGAGACTTATTAAATTCGTTATTCCATTTTAACGGTTCTAAAGTTTCAATTTGTGTAATGAAACCGTTGAGTTTTTCTCTATTTTCCAAACCCACTAAGCCGCTATCTATAAGTGCATTCAGAAATCTTACTACCTCCCTTTCTCCTTCAGAAAATAAAAGTTCGGTTAATTGTGAAAAGAAAACATAATTGTTACTACCTATATTATTTATTCTATTAAGTAGATAATCAAATCCTGTGAAATTCAAAAGCGCCCTACGCTCGTCAATAGCGTGAGTAGATGGCATATTTATGAGTAATAGTATTATTTGGCGCTTGATTTCCATAGTCATTCAGTTGTAGATACTCGTAGAAAAATTCCAATATTATGTATTTTTAGCTGCTTTAAGTAAGTCTACAAGTTTTAAGGGTAAGTCAGCCAAAATGCTTTCTATTAGTATCCCTTCATTTCTAAATAAACGCCTTTGGGTTGTTTGTTCAATAATATTACCCCCTGCATGGTGCAAAGCAACAACTTCCCAGGCATCATTAAATACAGGAGAACCAGAAGAACCTGGTAAGGTAGAATTTACATATTGCACTACATTACCACCCACATATTGAACAAAATTATTTTGAAGAGAAATTTGTTTTGGTTGTCCCTGTGGGTGCTGAATAATATTAACTCGGCTATCGCGTGTAATTCCTTTAGGCATCAATGGCAACCAACCCCATTTTTGTCCGGGTTCCCCTTCAATTTCAACTAAAGTGTAATCTAGAGCTTTATCAGTGTGAAAAATTCCATTGATTTTAGGACGATACTCGTTAGTAGCTTGAGCTTCTCCTCTAAAATTTTCCTCATAATTAAAACGGATAATTGTACCTGAGAGTAAATCTGAACTAGGTAAAACATGATTATTAGTTAATAATAAATTCTTCGCAACAAGAAAACCCGTGCCTGACCACGATTCTTGACTATTTCGCACCCCAATATAAGCGACTGACCGCGAAACTTCAAGTCCTTGCTGTAAAAATGAAATTGGTCGCAGTGTCTTTTCTCCAATAATTTTCTCGAATACATCTGCTACAGTTTCGCTTCCTCGCCAGTCATTTATTATAGGTAATACTGCAATTGGAGTCATCATGTCATATTTTGTGAGCAGCGTGTCTAAAAATTGTTGCTGCTGTACTCCTACAAAACCTTTTAAGGTATTTAAAAATAGTCCTAATGCTTCGTGATCATAAGATAAACGCCCGTAATTAGATAAATAGCTGACTATTTCACTTACTGCTACAAAGGATTTACCAGAAATATCCATCATCGGTATTAATGATTTCAAATCTGCTAGCTCCAGAAGTTGCTGTCGCGATCGTTCTGTAGCTAGTTCGGGTAAATCTTTGAGTAAAGTTATTAGTTGTTTGCGGTCTTCAGCTTCTAAATTGACCATAATTTCAGTTTTTTTTACACAGCAACGTATAAATTTTGTCGCAAAAATTATAGTATTCTAAACTTACGTTCTTAGCAAATTCGCCATTTTTTAACTGTTCTGCTCCAATTGCAATATCGCGCTTCAAAGCCTCCAATTTCAACTGTCGCAATTCTTCTTCTGTACGCTCAAGCTTATCGATCATTTCCTGAAACGCACTCGCATCAGAAACCACAACTTCTGCTTTACCATTGATAGTCAGTACCAAAGGTGATTTAGTCGCCTTAATACGCTCTAGGAATTGCTTAACATTGCGCTTAATAGTCAGTCAGGGAATAAATATTATCTAAATTAATCATTTAATTAAATATCTAATAAAGTCCTTATTAAATTGTACAGTATTCTATTCCTCTCTCCACCTCTTACCTCAGCGCCCTCTGCGTCTCTGCGGTTTTTATTTCCTCTATCTCTTCTCCAATCCCAAAAACTACCCAAACTACCGTAAAATAAACATTCATCCAGCATCTACCTAACAGTGTTCCCCATGCTCTGCGACTACCTCGTACAAATTCTGACCGCCCGCGTATATGATGTTGCTCAAGAATCACCTTTAGAAATAGCTCCATTACTCTCAAAACGCCTCAATAACAACCTTTTGCTCAAACGCGAAGATATGCAATCGGTGTTCTCTTTTAAACTACGGGGCGCTTATAACAAAATGGCAAACCTGACACCGGAGATGCTCGAACAAGGTGTAATTGCGGCTTCTGCGGGAAACCATGCTCAAGGTGTAGCTTTAGCTGCTTCTAAATTGGGTACTCGCGCTATTATTGTCATGCCGAAAACTACCCCCCAAGTCAAGATAGATGCTGTGAAAGCGCGGGGTGGTGAGGTGGTTTTACATGGAGATACTTATGATGATGCTTGTGGATATGCTCGTCAATTGGGAACCGAGAAGAATTTAACCTTTATTCATCCCTTTGATGACCCAGAAGTGATAGCGGGACAAGGTACCATTGGTATGGAAATTTTGCGACAATATCAAAAACCCGTCCATGCAATCTTTGTGGCAATTGGTGGTGGTGGTTTGATTTCAGGAATTGCGGCTTATGTCAAGCGGTTACGTCCGGAAATCAAGATAATTGGAGTTGAACCCATAGATGCTGATGCCATGTATCAATCGTTGCAAGCTGGTCATCGGGTAAGATTATCGCAAGTTGGTTTATTTGCCGATGGTGTAGCGGTGCGAGAAGTTGGTGAGGAAACGTTTCGGCTTTGTCAGCAATATGTTGATGAGATTATTCGAGTGAGTACCGACGATACCTGTGC
Source organism: Rivularia sp. T60_A2020_040 (assembly GCA_015272215.1). Taxonomy (GTDB): domain Bacteria; phylum Cyanobacteriota; class Cyanobacteriia; order Cyanobacteriales; family Nostocaceae; genus Rivularia. The sequence goes on from JACYMD010000064.1 coordinate 131,326, forward strand.
AGCGATTAAAGATGTGTTTCAAGATACTCGTTCTATTGTGGAACCTGCGGGGGCGTTGGCAATTGCGGGAGCTAAAGCTTATGTGGAAAGAGAAGGGATTGCAGGTGAAACATTAATTGCGATCGCCTGCGGTGCTAATATGAATTTTGACCGTTTGCGGTTTGTTGCCGAACGTGCGGAGTTTGGAGAACGTCGGGAAGCGATTTTTGCAGTGACAATTCCCGAAAAACCCGGAAGTCTGCATCAGTTTTGTAAATGTATTGGTAAGCGCAATTTAACCGAGTTTAATTATCGCATTGCCTCGTCCAAGGAAGCACAGATTTTTGTCGGGGTGCAAATTCAAAATCATGCCGATGGAGTAAAGATAGCTGAAACTATTACCAATTGCGGTTTTCCTATTATCGATTTAACCGATGACGAGTTAACGAAAATGCATTTGCGTCACATGGTAGGAGGGCGATCGCCATTGGCTGACAATGAATTATTATATCGGTTTGAATTTCCTGAGCGTCCCGGTGCATTAATGCAGTTTGTTGGTTCCATGAGTCCGAATTGGAACATCAGTTTATTTCATTACCGTAATAATGGCTCGGATTACGGCAGAATAGTTGTAGGAATGCAAGTTCCACCAGAAGAAATGCAAGAATGGCAGGCATTTTTGGATACTTTAGGATATCAGTATTGGGATGAAAATAAAAATCCGGCTTATAAGTTATTTTTAGGTTGACATCAAGAGCGCGCATCCCAACTACAAACATTTAAATTTAATGACACAGAAATGGCACAGAGTACTAGCGGTACTACCTATTGTATTAATACTTCTTCTCAATTAGTCTCTTGAAAGATGACTATACGGAATATCTCCGCATAAAATCAATACGTAAACGAGTTATTTATCCATGCTTTTATGACAGTACAAGAAAAAATTAGGCAGTATTCCCCACTGACAATTGTTTTTTACATAATCGGTCCGATACTGATTATTCTCAGCCATTTCGGGTCGTTGCTCGTTTTTAAAACTGGCTTATCGTGGGGCGCTATGCTATGGATTGTATTTTTATACCTCATCCGAATGCTGGGAACAACCGGCATCTACCACCGGCTGCTCACTCATAAAAGCTATCATGCTCCGGCTCTATTTCTATGGCTGGGATGCATTGTAACGGCATCAGCGGGGCAAATGGGACCAAGTTGGTGGAAAGCGCATCACATGAGCCATCATCAACATTCCGATAGCGAGTTAGACACCCATTCTCCTAATACACAAAGTAACCCGATCGCAAGTTTTTATTGGTCGCAAGGTGGTTGGTTATTATCGCCTAATTTCTTTCCAGATAAACTACCGAGGGATGTTGAAAATGATCGGGTTTTAAAAGTAATTGACCGTCTACACTTTGTACCTGTAATAGCCCTGGCTGCACTTTCATATTTTATCGGTGGAATTGAGTATCTTGGTGCGTTTTTTCTCAGTACAACCCTGTTATTTCACGGAGTCCAAACAGTTAACTCCCTTGCTCATATTGTTGGCGATCGCCCTTTTATCACCAACGATTTCAGCCGGAATAATGGCTTTGTAGCGTTGCTAACTCTGGGTGAAGGCTGGCATAATCTCCATCACGCTTTTCAATCATCTAGTCGCCATGGTATCACTATCCGTTCTGGAAGAGTTATTTATCTTCCCGATCCCACCTATAGCTTCATAAAAATGCTTGAATTCTTTAAAATAGCATCAAAACTGAGAATGCCTGCTGAAACCGATTTGCTAGCGCGTTCAGAATTGCCACCCGCAGTCGAAACACCAGTCGTATCTGCATATGTTGATGCAAAAATTGTCAAGTAAAAATTATTTCCGTCATCAGTCCGTCATATCATTAACAATTGACGAACAAGCAAAGACAACAAATAATAAATGACTACCCAAGACACAATTTTCGGCAAAATTATTAGAAAAGAAATTCCTGCCGACATTGTTTATGAGGATGACTTAGCATTAGCCTTCAAGGATGTTAACCCTCAAGCACCCGTTCACATCCTGGTTATTCCTAAAAAACCCATTCCGAAACTAGCCGATGCTTCCCTTGAAGACCAAGCTTTAATGGGGCATCTTTTATTAACAGCCAAAAAAGTCGCCGAAGATGCCGGATTAACCAACGGCTATCGCACAGTTATTAACACTGGTTCCGACGGCGGACAAACAGTCCATCACTTACACATACACATCCTTGGTGGAAGACAGATGAAGTGGCCACCCGGTTGAGGATTACTGGAGACAAGGGGATAAGGGGACAAGGGGACAAGGGGACATAAATCACCTTTGACCTTTGACCTCTGACCTCTGACCTCTAACTCAATATGTTCACTAATAAGTAAAACATATATTTTGTATAAGACAAACTTCATTAAAATATCTTTACAAAATGTAAAACTTGCTCTAATGTATAAATATAGGTGAGCAAAAAAACTTACCAATACATAAAAAATAAAAAGCAATTATCCGAACCATGACAACCACATTACAAAGACGCGAGAGCGCTTCTGCGTGGGAACAGTTCTGCGGATGGATCACCAGCACCAACAACCGTTTATATATCGGTTGGTTCGGTGTATTGATGATTCCTACCCTCTTAGCTGCAATCACCTGTTTCATCATCGCTTTTGTTGCAGCACCTCCTGTAGACATCGATGGTATCCGTGAGCCTGTAGCAGGTTCATTGATTTACGGAAACAACATCATCTCTGGTGCAGTAGTACCTTCTTCCAACGCAATTGGTTTACACTTCTACCCCATCTGGGAAGCAGCTTCCTTAGATGAGTGGTTGTACAACGGTGGTCCTTACCAGTTAGTAGTATTCCACTTCTTAATCGGAGTATTTTGCTACTTAGGTCGTGAGTGGGAATTATCCTACCGCTTGGGTATGCGTCCTTGGATTTGCGTTGCATTCTCCGCTCCAGTAGCAGCAGCAACCGCAGTATTCTTGGTTTACCCAATTGGACAAGGTTCTTTCTCTGACGGAATGCCTTTGGGAATCTCTGGAACCTTCAACTTCATGTTCGTGTTCCAAGCAGAACACAACATCTTGATGCACCCCTTCCACCAGTTAGGTGTTGCAGGTGTATTTGGCGGAAGCTTGTTCAGTGCAATGCACGGTTCTTTGGTAACTTCAAGCTTAGTACGTGAAACCACCGAAACCGAATCTCAGAACTACGGTTACAAATTCGGTCAAGAAGAAGAAACCTACAACATCGTAGCCGCACACGGTTACTTTGGTCGTTTGATTTTCCAATATGCTTCCTTCAACAACAGCCGTAGCTTGCACTTCTTCTTAGCAGCTTGGCCTGTAGTAGGAATTTGGTTTACCGCTTTGGGAGTCAGCACCATGGCTTTCAACTTGAACGGTTTCAACTTCAACCAGTCTGTAATCGATTCTAGTGGTAGAGTAGTAAACACCTGGGCTGATGTATTGAACAGAGCAAACTTGGGTATGGAAGTAATGCACGAGCGCAACGCTCACAACTTCCCCTTAGATTTAGCTGCTGCTGATGCTGCACCAGTTGCAATTAGCGCTCCCGCAATCAACGGTTAATAATTAAATAATACAATGTAGAGACGTGTGGATATTACGTCTTTACCAAATATAGAAAACGTCTTCCGAGTAATCGGGAGGCGTTTTTTGCTATGGAATTTTTCATCGGTTCGTAATCTGGGATTTATTACTTAGGTAAAATCGCAATATTACCTCGAAAATACTTTCGTAGGTTTATAAACATAACGGACTAGTTCGGAAAGCATGATAAACAATCGATAAAAGCAAAAATGTTATGTTCCCTCGTATTCTTTGGAGTAAATGTTGCAGAAACTTGTTGTGAAATTAAATATTAAGAATTAATATTTAAAATAAAAAAATACTAAAAAAAAAATGTAAATTCATACTCAGATTTTGTAATCCTGAATACTTAGTGTGATTTTACTCACTAGATAAATAAACGTCACAAAATTAAATAACCAATCCAAAATTCCGCAAGAATGTCATTATATATATGGCACGTACACACTGGAGATAAAACAACGGTTTACGCACGTCCTTTAGCAAGATTAATTGAGCAGTTGCAACGCTTGCCGGGAGTTGGACCAAAAACTGCCCAACGATTAGCGCTGCATATTTTAAAACGACCAGAAGCAGAAGTAGAAGCTTTAGCGCAAGCTTTGATTGATGCCAAAAAACGGGTAGGTTTGTGTCGGGAGTGCTTTCACTTATCTTCTGAACCCATTTGTGAAATTTGCCGCAATCCTAAGCGTGACAACGAAACTATATGTGTAGTTGCAGATTCTCGTGATGTAATTGCTTTGGAAAAAACCAGAGAGTACAAAGGTAAGTACCATGTTCTAGGAGGTGTAATTTCTCCCATAGAAGGTATCGGACCTGAACAATTAAATATCCAAGCATTGGTACGACGGGTAAGTCAGCGCAATCCCAAAGAAGTTATTTTAGCTATTAGTCAAAGTATTGAAGGTGAAACCACTACACTATATATTGGTCAATTGCTCAAACCATTCACCAAAGTTACGCGAATCGCTTTTGGTTTACCCGTAGGTGGCGATTTAGAATATGCTGATGAAGTAACCTTGGCAAGAGCCTTAGAAGGTCGTCGAGAGTTAGATTAATTATGGAAAAGAACAAAAGATGGAGTTAGGGGAACATGGGGGAAAGAAAAACAATTCTTAACTCCTAAGTATTCGTGTAAAAATAAATTGAACAAGTAGTGTGGGCCGAAAAGCCCACCTTTGAGAAATAGCAAGCGAGACGCTTGCACTACTTATTTTTACATGATTCCTAACTCCGGTGGTACTAACTCTTAACTCCTAACTCTTAACTCCTACTCCCTTCCCGGCAGAAGATTACCGATAAAAAAAACCGCAGAGACGCAGAGTACGCAGAGGAAAGAGTTAAAGAGAAATAGGTAATTTTCCAGCGGGATAGGAGTAACTCTTAACTCCTAACTCCCAACTCCTAACTCTTAACCTTTTACTTTACTTGTAGTAACTAATGACATCGCTTGCAAAGCTTTGATTATTTCTAAAGGATTTTTTTGGTCAACATAAAATTTCTGACTTTGTAAAAGCAAATATTCTAAAAAAGTACTTGCGGTAATTGAAAGTTGTTTTTTCTTGGGATATGCTATGTGCCATTGGCGATATATGGGGAAACCTTCAACATCTAATATCGCCAGTTTATTTATTTTCTCTGTAGAATTTAGGGTGTGAAGGGATAAAACTGAAAGTCCTAAACCATCAATTACGGCTTGTTGAATAGCTTCATTACTGCCAAGTTCCAGGTTTATCGGTACTGATATTTGATGCTGAGCAAAAAAATTCTCTACTGCCTTACGAGTTCCAGAACCTTGTTCCCGCATAATAAAAGGTTCATTTGTTAAGTATTTTAATGAAATATTACGCTTAAGCGCTAAGGGATGGTCGGATGGAGCAACTAAGACTAGGGGATTATCCAGAAATGCTTTTGCTTCCATGTCTTCTCTTTCTGGTGGACAGCTGAGAATATAAAGGTCGTCAAGATTATCATTTAATCGGGATAATAAGGCATTATGATTGGTTATTTCTAAAGAAACACTAACACCGGGATAAAGCTTACAAAATGGTTTGAGTAATTTGGGAATAAAATATTTAGTCGTAGTAACTGCTGCTAATCGCAGTCTTCCCTGCTTCATTCCCTTTAAATCAACAATTGTAGTTTCTAATCTGTCAAGACTTTTAAATATTTCTTTACAGGTACTCAACACTTCTCTTCCTGCTTCTGTTAAATAAATACGTTTTCCCACGTATTCAAACAGAGGTACCCCTACCGCTTGCGTCAGATGCTTTACCTGCATTGATACAGTTGGTTGAGTTACAAATAATTCTTCTGCTGCACGAGTAAAGCTAGAATGTCTTGCAGCAGCTTCAAATACCTTTAATTGGTCTAGGGTAATGCACTTTAAGAGGGTATCCTTTTGTCTAACATCCCCTAAATAACTTTTCATAGAAATTTATTACTACTAGTTTAGCTGCATTTATATTTGGCAATTCAACAGGGAATACAGGTTTTATTTCCCATACGCATCAAATTCATGATTAAAGCAACAAAAATGTTGCTTAAACTTAATATACATTACTTTAACAACATTTATGTTGTTAAAGTTTAATTAAATTAACATTTGTTAGAGTATTACTATCTATATTGTGGTCAGCAAAAATGAAAAAGTGAAACAATACTTGTATAACAACAGTAGAGTGCATTCCGCAGAAAATTATTTTGCAGTCTTATGATGTTTCGGAAGCGCAAGTAACCGAGAAAGTCCGTTTCTAAAAGTTTCTAAAAATTGTAGGAAGAATTACTATCTTGTATTTCCTTGTATTTGGGCTACTCAAATTGAGCAGATAATAAAGCTGAAACCTTGATAGAACAAAGAAGCAGTCATAAAATAGAGGATTGAACCCAAAAATAACTCAAAAATAATCCCAAGGAAATCTAGTCTTATCAGCACGTTGAGCATAACGGCAAGTTATAATTTTTTTGCGGATAACCATAAAAAAACAATCTATGAGTAACCCCCTTGTACAAGCATTTTTCGTAGGCAGAGCAGCCGCTGAAGTTCTTAACGAACGTTTTGAAGGCGCTTTTACCGATGCTTTAAGCGAACTTGGTAAATTAGATGCTGAACTCAAAGAACATATGCGCTCGTTTTCCTCTGAAGTAATGCAGCGAGCCGAACGTTCCGCTGAAGCTGCTAGTGCTAGAAGTGGTACATACAGCACATCAGCACCCGGACAAACCAGTTCCGAACCTATTGACTTACAAGCAATGATTGACGAACTACGAGCAGAAATTGCTTTATTGCGTACCGAATTGCAGCGTTATCGTAGCGGTTCGGTTTAAAAGTACAGAAAAAATCGAAAATTAATCATAATAAGGAAATATAAAGAGGTATGGACGTTGGTAAGAACACCGAGTGTTGGCAGGTCTGAACTTCTGATTCTACGCTCGGTTGAAAATCAACGGCTTCGCAAAGGCTATGGAAAAGGGTTATTCAGATCAAGCATACCGTTGGAACCGCAAAAATTATTCGAGTAGACGACGCTTCTTTGACATTTGGTCATTTGTATTGACTTTAATGTTGAAGCTTTGGCTATATAATAAGTCTTGGAGTTATTCTGGGGGAGTTACCGAAACCAAAAAAGCTGCGAGACGAAAAGCGCAAGCAATTTGGATTCGTATCACTCTGCTAGATTTGGGACCGACTTTTATTAAAGTCGGTCAGTTATTTTCTACTCGTGCTGATATATTTCCTAGTGAATATGTAGACGAACTAGCTAAACTTCAAGATAAGGTACCAGCTTTCAGTTACGAGCAAGTAGAAGAAATTATTGAATACGAACTAGGGAAGAAAATCCCCGAATTGTTTGCCAATTTTGAACCTATTCCCTTAGCTGCTGCTAGCTTGGGACAAGTTCATAAAGCGGTACTGCATTCCGGGGAAGCGGTTGTTGTCAAGATACAGCGTCCGGGACTAAAACAACTTTTTGAAATTGATTTAAAAATTCTTAGAGGTATTACTAAATACTTTCAGAATCATCCCAAATGGGGACGAGGACGAGATTGGCTGGGCATTTATGAAGAATGTTGTCGCATCCTTTGGGAAGAAGTTGATTATCTGAATGAAGGTCGAAATGCCGATACTTTCCGCCGAAACTTTCGCGCTCAAGAATGGGTGAAAGTACCCCGCGTTTACTGGCGTTATGCTTCACCGAGAGTACTGACGCTAGAATATGCACCTGGTATTAAAATTAATCATTACGAAGCCTTGGAAGCAGCTGGTTTAGATCGAAAAGTTATTGCTCGTCAAGGAGCAGAAGCTTATCTACATCAATTGCTCAATAATGGCTTTTTCCATGCTGACCCCCATCCTGGGAACATTGCCGTTAGTCCAAATGGTGCGTTAATATTTTATGACTTTGGCATGATGGGACAAATTAAGTCCAACGTGCGCGAAGGATTAATGGATACACTTTTTGGTGTTGCTTCTAAGGACGGGGAACGGGTTGTTAACTCGTTAATCACTTTGGGAGCTTTAGCACCAACCGATGACATGGGTCCAGTGCGGCGATCGGTTCAGTATATGCTGGATCATTTCATGGATAAACCCTTTGAAAAACAATCTGTCGCCAGCATCAGCGAAGATTTGTACGAAATAGCTTACGATCAGCCATTTCGATTTCCGGCTACTTTCACTTTTGTGATGCGGGCTTTTTCGACTCTTGAAGGAGTAGGCAAAGGGTTAGATCCAGAATTTAGTTTTATGGAAGTTGCTAAACCATATGCAATGCAGCTTATGAGTGATATGAATGGTTCTGAGGGGAACAGTATAATTAACGAATTGAGTCGTCAAGCAGTTCAGGTGAGTACTAGTGCATTTGGTCTACCACGAAGACTAGAAGATACACTAGATAAACTTGAGCGGGGAGATGTGCGAGTGCGTGTCCGATCTATTGAAACAGAACGTTTGCTACGAAGACAAACAAATATCCAACTTGGGGGAACTTATGCCCTGATTATCAGTGGATTTACCCTTTCAGCTACAATATTGTTGGTTCATGATTATGTATGGTTCGCATTGTTTGCGGGTTTAATTGCCGCAGCTGTATCCTGGCTGTTAATTAGACTGCTTTTGCGCCTCGACCGTTATGACCGTATGTCTTAGTTTTTAGATGAAACTATATGAAACTTAAATTCACGGGTGATAGCGACCCGGGACTGATTCGTTCTAACAATCAGGATGCTTACTATATTGATCCAGAAGGGCGATTTTTCATTGTAGCCGACGGCATGGGTGGTCATGCGGGTGGTGAGGAGGCAAGTCGAATTGCCATTATGGAAATTCAAAAGCATCTGTTATCAAATTGGCATAGCTCTAAGTCTTCGGAGGAATTATTACGGTCTGCTTTATGGCAAGCGAATGAAGGTATTTTGCTAGACCAGCAGAATCACTCCGAACGTGCTGATATGGGAACTACTGTAGTCGCGGTTGTATTTCGCCCCAACGAGTCTCCCTATGTCGCTCACGTCGGCGATTCGCGTCTGTATCGTTGGCGTTCCTCTTTGCTAGAATTAATTACAGAAGACCATACTTGGGTGGCGCGTGCTTTAAAAATGGGTGATATCACTATCGAAGAAGCCCGAAATCATCCTTTCCGCCATGTATTATCCCGTTGTCTCGGGCGGGATGACCTACAGGAAGTTAACGTGCAGCCCCTTGATGTCAAATCTGGCGATCGCCTTTTGTTGTGCAGCGATGGTTTAACAGAAGAACTTGTAGACGAAAAGATTGCTTATTATCTCCAAGAAAGTACTACAATTGAGCAAGCAGCTCGTTCTTTAATCGAAGGAGCAAAGGAACGAGGTGGACGGGACAATATCACTGTTGCGATTGTTCAACTCGAAGATTAGATCCACAATAGAGTAATTTATCCACAGATAGGTAAGTTTACCAGTAAATTATTTCCTGTTTAAAGCAAAAATACTCATCAATTTGTTCAGTCTGAGCATTTTTTCTAGTTACAACTTGATACAAATACTTTAGCCTCCAAAGTTACTTTTGGAGGCTAAATTTTCATATTTGCTATATTGACAACTTGCACTCAACAAGGTAGAAGGAATATAATTCATCCTTACTTACTCTTTCTTTCTGGAGCGCACAAAGTAATCTTCTTTACTTTTGCGCCTTTGGAACTAAATAAATCCCCGGAATTTGGCTTCTCAAACTTGGGGTTTATACCATTCGAGAGAGATGTAAGACCTAAAAAAATCAAAGATACTCGTTTAGAGTGTGGGCAATATGTCAAACAATTGTTATCTTTCTTTATACAGGGGTAACAATCCCAAGACAAAGTAAGCCGCTTACTCGAACCATCCCGGTTTTTCAGTAAACGATGTAGCTTTCACTCGTTGTTTTTTAGTTTCTGGAGTTGAAAAAATGGATAAACCAATCGAATTGTCATTGGAGCAGCAATTTAGCATTCGCTCTTTTGCAACCCAAGTCAAAGACATGAGCCATGAACAAGCCCAAGACTTCTTGGTCAAGCTTTATGAGCAAATGGTCGTTAGAGAAGCTACTTATCAAGAACTTCTCAAACATCAATGGGGCTTAGATTCAGGTCCCACTTGGGCATAAACTTAATCGTGTCAAAGTGGACGACCTCCTTCTCTTGCTAGGTTCCGCTCCATTGGAAAAAAGCTGGGGATGCCGGGGCGTCAACTCAAACTCAACCCTTGCTCAAACATTTTTCTCTAATGACAAGACAAAATGTTTTTCGACTAAATTAGTTTGGCTATAGCAACAAAACACCCTGCACATTTAACAAATAGATGCTGGAGGAAATTTTGACTACCTGAAAAATTTTAGCCTTATATCTTAATTGTTATTTATAATCAAGACAAACATTACATTATCATAATCTAAATTCAAGTCGGTTTTTATCTTACATTTCTTTACAATAATCTGGTTTTTGCCCGAAGTTCAGTAAATCTATGACTTTATAACAAGTAATTTACATTTACTAACTATTTTTATAGCTGCATTTTAAGTCTTTAAACCCATATTCTTCAAAAAAATTAACATTTAATGAGTAAATGACACAGCAATTTAACGTGAATTCGATAACTATCTTTACGAGTCTACACAGAAGTCGGGTTTTGAGGATAAATAAAAACCCGACTTCTAAGCCCAGGAAATATCAAGGTTTTACAGCTTCCTATATTCATATCTTGCACCATCAAAACTCCTAACTCAAAATAATTACTGATTGTTTGACTTCATTCTTACCCGCCTGGGACTGCAAGTCCCAGTCTGATAGCAGAAGTCCATTAAAATGGACTAAAATATTATATTTTTATTTTAGTAATATTTTTATTTATATTTTTGATTATCTAGTTAATTATGCGGCTCTGTGCAAGATGTGAGTGTGATTTAAGCAGAAAGGTCGAAAGGAGAATCTGTATTAATACCTTGCAATTTTGCTAAAATTTGAGGCTTAATTTTATGGTATTCGGCTTGAAGTAAATTCTTGCTAAATTGGGGTTTAGCAGAAGATACTAGTGTGTGGCTGATGTTGACCCAATCAAGCAGACGCTGACGTTGAACCGGAGCAATGCTCGAAAGCAAAATATGACTACACTTAGAGGGATTTTCTCTGCCAAAAAATACTAAACGGTAGTAACCTGTTTTTCCTAAAAGAGTAACAGTGTCTTTACCCGTATTGCTTTTGAGATCTAAATAATAAGGTAACCATTTCGCACCGAATTGACGATGATAAATAACTGTAATCCATAACAACATTGGGTGAGGTGCAGTAATAAATAGAAATTGATTGTAGCGGGTGCAAACCAAGCGCTTATGAATTTCTATTTGCGGTAACATTACCCACAAAGCGGGTGTTGACTTGCCATTTACCTCGATATTTTGAGGAAAAACGATATCAGCAATTGGTTTATCTTGGGGCCAAACAACTTGTCTTAAAATTTCGTCATTGCAAACCGATGTATTAGTATTAAGCTGATTGTCTTGGTTAAAATTAGCCTTAACAGTAGCAGCAAGGGCAGCAACATCAGTTTTATCATAAAGATGATGATTATTATCAGTATTTGTGCGGAACTGAGAATTTTGATAACGCTCCTCTATCGATGCTAAACGTTTAAGAATTTCACCGATACTTTGAGGACGCTCACTTGCTTGCTTAGCGAGACATTTGATCACCAAATTTTCTAGTTCTACAGGCAGTTGAAACTTCAGTTCAACTTCAGAAAAAGGGCGTGGTGGTTTATAATGATGTACTTTATACCATCCCCCAAAAGAATGATTTTCTGGTATTAAAGGCATTTTTCCTGTGAGCATCTCGAACATCATTACTCCCAAACTGTAAATATCCGAGCGGTTGTCAAGTTCCTTTCCTTCCATTTGTTCGGGAGAAGAATAAGCTAAAGTACCCAAATAATAATTAGTCTGCTGAGTATCTGAAAGTAATAACTTCGCAATCCCAAAATCGAGAACTTTGACTAATTCTCCAAAACTAGGATCATTAATTGCCAACATATTGCTAGGCTTAATGTCGCGGTGAATAATTGGGCAAACCTTGCCATCAACGGGGATACCATCGTGAGCGCATTGTAAACCCAAACATATTTGACGTACTAGATTCAAGAACCTGGATAGAGATATTTGGTCATCACGGATAATATGGCTGAGACTTCTACCATGTAAATATTCCATTACATAAAAAGGAGTAGAATTTTCGTCCACACCATAATCCATGACTCTAACAATGTGGATACTTTTTTGACCTAATAAAGCACAAGTTTTAGCTTCTCGTTCAAAGCGTTCTTTTAGGCGCATTTTTTTGTTTTCAACTGAGAGAGCCAGAAATTTAACTGCTACAGGTACACCTCCTAATAAAATATCCTTAGCGCGATAAACTCGACCCATCGCTCCGGTACCGATTATTTCCTGAAGCTGGTAGCGCTTGCCGAGTAAGCGGTCTGACATAGGAACTCCAATCTGCAAAAATAATATTAAATCTTAAATCTTAAATCTGACCTGCCATGAAGACAGGTTTTACATACAAAAAAAGCATTTAAATAATTAAAAGTCGATCTTAATCAACAACAATGGTAGATATACTCAGTTTATTTGTACAATTATTAACTTTATCTCAATTTTATAATGCCCAAATTTTACTCAAAAACTTAACTTCTCCTAAAAAAAATCTAGGAGGGGGATGGGGGGATGAGGTGAGGATAATTCTTATTAACTGTCCACTGTCAACTGTCAACTAATTTGACGTTCTACATTAGCTTCCATTGTGCTGATCAGAAAATGACCTTCCATAATACCGCTGGTCAAGTGATAAGTATTATTGGAGACACGATGAAGAGTTTCAAATCCACTGCGACGCTGGCGATCGCCTAATACCCAGTAGCGCTGAATAATTGCCTCCGGACCAATCCAGCCTTCGCCCTCGACTTGCCCCAATAAATTATGTTGAAGTAAAAAAGTATATTGCCTTTCTCCGTCGTCCAAACGCCCTTTGTACTGCAAAGCAATTTCAGGATGTTTGGATGAAGGAAAAATCAGCTTTGTCACCATAGTGAACCAGTTATCTCGATTCCAAGCAACCAAGGTCATACCTTTGACGCTAATTGGCATACCATTACGTTCTAACCAATTTCCTTGTAACATCCAGCGTCCTGGTTCAAGTAAAAAAGTATGAGCCACCTGTGGGTAATTTCCTGTATTGTTGCAGTATTGCCAAAATTTAGTATAGCCCACGGAGATTGAAAGTTAGTTTTGTAGAGACGGGGCGTATTGCTACGTCTGTACCGGAGTTAGGAATTAGGAGTAATAACCTTCAACCTTTAACCTTTAACCTTAAACCCTTTGTCTTACAAAGGTATGTGAATGTTTCCTAAAAGTACTTCCTGACTCGCTCCGGTGGCTGCGGGGAGGTTTCCAGGAGAGCCGGTTTGTCTCCAATAGGCTAAAACTGCAAAGGCGATCGCCTCTTTAAAGTCCGCGTTTAAACCGACTTCGTTGGTAATGGAAACGGGTATGTTCCCTAACAAATCCTGTAAACGATGTTTGAGGTAAAGATTGCGACTACCACCACCACATAAAAGTACCCGATTGGGCATCTGTGGTAAAAAGTTACGGTAACTGTTAACAATGGAAGCTGCTGTTAATTCTGTAAGAGTTGCTAAAAAGTCTGCTGGACTAAGTTGTAAACTTTCTGCATCTTTTATACATTGATGTAAATAATCGACTCCAAATAATTCTCTACCAGTAGATTTAGGTGGCAACAGATGAAAATATTCTTGATCAAGCCATTGTTCGACTAGTGTAAAATTTGGAGTACCACTTGCAGCCCAGTTTCCATCTTCGTCGTAGGTTTTTGCTTTATCAGTTAAATGTTCCACTGCTAAGTCGATCAAGCTATTACCAGGACCAGTATCCCAACCGCGAATTTTTGAAAGCCAATTGTCACCATGAGCAGGAATATAAGTAACATTACTAATTCCACCAATATTTTGAATACATCTAGATTCTGAGTGATGACTCAATAAAGCTGCATCTACACGAGGTACCAAAGGCGCACCTTGACCGCCGACAGCAATATCGCCAGCACGAAAATCATTGATAGTATTAATACCTGTTAACTGGCTAATTAATATACCGCGACCAATTTGCAAACTGTAACCAAGTTTTCCTGAACCACATTTTTCCGTCAGCGGTCGATGGTAAACTGTTTGACCGTGAGAACCTATTAAAGTCGCTTTTTGATGACCTGCTTGAATTTTGATTGCAGCTTCAGCGAAACATGAGGCTACAGCATCATCTAATTCTGCTAACTCTACCATAGAGATAGTTTTGCCAGCACAAACTGCTAGAATGCGTTCTCTAATTTTTACAGGGTAGGGATATGTTTCACCCGCGACCAATTCTACTTTAATATTTAAATCTGTACCGAAAATATCTACTAAAGCAGCATCGATACCATCTACCGATGTACCACTCATTAAGCCAATTACGCGAGTCATGGAATTTTAGATTTTAGATTTTAGATTTTGGATTTTAACTACGGATTTACCCTGCTCCTCGAATTCCGGGTACGGGAGTGATTTGGGATAAAAGTATGTATCACCATTACAAAAAGTAATGATGTTTATCCAGATTAATCTCAGAAAATAAAAGATTCAATGATTACTCGTATCTAAAATCCAAAATTCCTATACGGTAATTACTAATGGGTAATTGGTAATGGGTAATGGGTAATTGTCCACTGTCAACTGTCAACTGTCAACTGTCCACTGTCAACTGTCCACTGTCAACTGTCAAATTAATTTTGTCTACGGTTTATTTCTTGGAGATCGAGAGCGTAATTTAATTTCAGGACATTAACTCCAGGTTCGCCAAATATTTTGAGAAATCTATCTTTGGTATACTTGACAATAAAAGGATAAATCTGGTCGGGTTGTAAATTACGAGCGCTGGCAACTCGATCCAATTGCTGCATAGCCGATTTAAAGGTAATATGGGGGTCTAAACCAGAGCCAGAGGTATAAATTAAATCGGCTAGTGGATCGATGCTTTGGTCTTGAAGTTCGTTTACTCTTTCCAAAATTCGATTCAGTAGTTCTGGGTTACTAGGAGCAAGGTTACTAGAACCGGAAATTCCGGTAGGTTGAGCTTTTTTACCTTGACTGTATAGTACGCTACTAGGTCGGCTATGAAAATATTCTTCGGATGTAAAGGTTTGACCGATTAAAGCTGAACCGATTGGGTCATTGTTTAAGTTGACCATTATACTACCTTTAGCTTGATATTGAAAGAAGGGAGCTTGAGCGACTAAAAGTATAAATAATGGATAGATAATTGCAGTAATTAACCACAAAATAACAGTAACGCGAATTGCCCTCAAAATTGCTCGAAGTTGAGACATACAATTTTAGATTTTAGATTTTAGATTTTAGATTTTAGATTTAGGAGTTCCCAATTACCAATTACCAATTACCAATTACCAATTACCAATTCCCTATTCCCTATTCCCTTATTACGCTAATACTGTTAGAGAAATTATTAAATCTATTAATTTAATCGCGATAAATGGAATAATCAACCCACTTAAACCATAAATCAAAAGATTGCGTTGTAGTAGTTGATTGGGTGTCATTGGGGTAAATGGAACACCTCTAAGCGCTAAGGGAATTAATGCTGGAATAATTAATGCGTTGTAAATTAATACTGAAAGTACAGCAGAATTAATACTTGTTAAATTCATAATATTTAGTTTATTCAAGCCAGCATTTGCAAATATTACTGGAATAATTGCAAAGTATTTAGCTATATTATTGGCAATGGAAAATGTTATTAAAGCACCACGAGTCATCAATACTTGTTTACCAATACCGATAATATCAATTAATTTTGTGGGATCTGAATCCAAATCAATAATGTTGGCTGCTTCCTTGGCTGCTTGACTACCATTATTCATCGCTACCGCAACATTTGCTTGGGCTAATGCAGCTGCATCGTTTGTACCATCCCCTGTCATGGCAACTAATTTTCCTTCTGCTTGTTCTCGCTGAACTACAGCCATTTTATCTTCTGGAGTAGCTTCGGCAATAAATTCTTCTATTCCAGTTTCTCTAGCGATTACTGAAGTAGTTATCTGATTATCGCCGGTAATCATAATGGTACGTACACCAAGTTTTCGCAATTGTCCGAAGCGTTCGCGTATTCCTGGCTTGATGTTATCTTTTAAATAAATAATGCCGTAAATTTCGTGATTCATGCATACGGCTAATGGTGTACCTCCTTGCTGAGATACCATTTCGTAAGCTGAATTGAGTTCGGCTGTAACTTCCGCACCTAGCAATCGCACAAAGCGTTTTACCGCATCTACAGCACCTTTACGAGCCATTGAACCATTCGGTAAGTCAGTACCTCCTATCCTGTTCATAGCAGTAAATTGTACTGGTTGAGCATTTTGGTAGTCAAAATCAATTCTTGCTCCCAATCTTTGAGCTAAACGAATAATTGATTTTCCTTCGGATGTGTCATCAAATATACTTGCAGCCAGAGCGACAGCAGCGATTTCTTGCATTGTATGACCGTTGATGGGGATAAAACCATCTGCTAAACGGTTTCCTCTGGTTACGGTGCCTGTTTTATCAAGAATTAAAGTGTTGATATTTCCACAGGCTTCTATGGCTCTAGCTGAAGTCGCTATTAAGTTTAACTGGGCAATTCGATCCATACCACCAATAGTGGTAGCACTGAGTAAACTAGCAACTGTTGTAGGAATTAATGCCACAAAAATAGCAATTAGGATAGGTACACTAATGGTGGTTTTGATGTAATAGGCTAGGGCTGGAAAAGTTGTCACAACTGATAAAAATACCAAACTAATTAGAGCCATTAACACCGTCAAAGTTGATTCTAATGGTGTTTTTTTACGTTCTCTCCTCTCAATTAAATAAATCATCCGATTGATAAACCCTTTATCTGGATCAACTGTAATGCGGATGATCAATTCATCAGAGATAATACGGCTACCGCCGGTAACATAACTAGCAACATCAGAGCCAGATTCTTTCAGTACTGGTGCGGATTCTCCAGTAATAGCCCCTTCATCGACGCTTGCAGCACCCATAATTACTTCCCCATCTGCGGGAATAATATCGCCGGCTACCACATATACGGTATCGCCACGTTGTAAACTGGTCGCGGGGATTTCAGAAATGGTGCCGTCAGCTAAAAGTTTTTTGGTTCTAATATCTGACTTAATCGAACGCAATACATCAGCTTGGGCTTTTCCCCGACTTTGAGCGAAGGCTTCAGCAAAGTTAGCCAACCATAAAGTTAAGAACAAAAGAAACGCGATCGCGATGTTAAAAATTTTCGCATCATTTGTTGCCGGTGAACCAAATAAAATAGGAAAAATAATTGCTGTTAAGACAATCAAACAACTTACCCAAACCACAAATAAGACGGGATTTTTAATAATGTGTTTGGGATTTAACTTGACAAAAGCATCTTTTATAGCTCTACCATAAAGACCTTTTTTACTTACCTTGACTTTTTTGCGGGAAAAACGACGTTCGTTAGACCGGGAAGTGGCAAGATTAGACTTGGAGCTAGTGACAACTGAGTTCATAGGCTTGTTTGTGGGGATGGGGAAGGGGACAAGGAGATGGGGAGACAAGGGGACAAGGGGAGAAAAACTCCTAACTCCTAATTCCTAACTCTTAACTCCTAACTCCATTTAATTTCCTGTGGCTAGTCTAAATCCTTCGGCTATGGGGCCATTGACTAGGATGGGAAAGAAAATTAGAAAGCTGAAAATGAAAATCACAGCTACTGTCAAACCGTTAAATAGAAGTGTATCGGTTTTTAAGGTAGCGGCAATTGCGGGTATTGGTTTTGTCTGTGCCATACTGTCTGCTAAAAGTAAAATGGCGAATATGGCGACGTAACGTCCTAGTACCATAGTCCCAGCACTACTTAAGTTCCACCACAACGTGTTATCTATCAAGCCTTCAAAACCGGAACCGTTATTAACGCTTGCGGAAATATATTCGTAAACTACTTGGGAAATTCCGTGGGCTCCAGGATTACTGATTCCTGATAAAGATACAGGATAAGCTAAGGCGATCGCGCTGGGAATCAGTACTGCTATGGGATGAATTAATACTACCAAACTAGCTAGAACTATGGAGGGTTTGGTAATTTTACGTCCGAAAAATTCCGGGGTATTACCTACCATTAATCCTGCCCAAAATGCAGTTAAATATTGATAAATTAATAAATATACTATTCCTGTGCCAATACCACCCCAAATTACGTGTAGAAACATACTTAATAAGGTAGAAAAACCACCGGCAGGCATTAAGGAATCATGCATTCCGTTAACTGCACCATTCATGGTTGCGGTACTTATAACTGCCCATAACGCTGTTTGTACCCAGCCAAATCTAACTTCTTTTCCTTCTAGATTGGGTAGTTGTTCAAGTCCCAAGTTAGAATTTACCAGGGGATTACCGATGAATTCTCCACTTGCTGTTACCCAAAGTAAAGCTAGGAAAATTATAAATACCATCCAAAACAATCGCCAAGCTTGTTTAATATTTTTGGTAAAAGCACCATAAACGAATATCATCGCTGTGGGAATGGACATCATCACGATTAATTCGATTAAGTTCGTAGCAGCATTCGGATTTTCAAAGGGATGAGCGGAGTTGGCACCAAAAAAACCACCGCCGTTTGTACCCAAAAGTTTGATAATTTCAAAAGATGCAACAGGGCCAGTAGGAATATATTGAGTTCTACCTTCTAAGGTTTCAATTAATAAAGGTGCTGAAAGAGTTTGTGGTACTCCTTGAGCTAATAATAGGATGGCTCCAATCACGGAAATTGGTAGCAATATCCTGGTAATTCCCCGAATCAAATCCACATAATAGTTTCCCAAAGGTTTACCCGTCAAACCACGAAGAAAAGCAATACCCACCGCTAAACCCGTCGCTGCTGAGACGAACATCAAAAAGTTTAAAGCCGCAGTATTACTAAAATGACTTAACGCTTTCTCTCCTAAGTAATGTTGCTGTCCTGTATTAGTTAAAAATGAGACTGTGGTATGTAGTCTCAAATCCCACCTCATCGCACCAAAATTATTGGGGTTCCAAGGTAGATTCTGTTGAAAACTCAGAAGTAAATATACTAAAATTCCCATGAATAAGTTGCTTTGTAGCAAGGAATAAGCGTATTGTCTTCCTCTCATGTTTTCTTGAGGATTTACACCCGCTAACTTATAAATAACTTGTTCTAATGGGTTCATTACTCGATCGAGCAATGAAGATTCACCCATGAATACCCTAGCTATATATTTTCCCAATATTGGCGTAATAATTATCACCACAGCAAGGGTTAACCCTATCTGTAACAAACCTTGTCCCATGTCTAAAAGCGCCCGTTTACAGTTTGATAATTTTAACTAAGAATTTGTCTATTAATAGGGATATAAATTAGGTTTCTTGTAATATAAATTACAACTCTCACCAGAAAATATCTTATTTTAGTTAATTCTGCAATCTTTTGGTAGCCAAATTGCTTTCTTTATTTGTCGCTAATAAATATTGACATATTTCTGGTATTATGTACTTGCGTTTTTATCTAGAGATTATTTTTTAACAATAATTTAATTGTCCGATTCCTGGCATCAAATTATTTCTTTTTCACCTTCAATACCTATTTGTATGGATACTTGTTTGAATAACATACACCGATATAACAGATATTCTCGGAGACTAATGTATAATATAAGACGATTAATCTTTTTTTTAGAAAGAATAATAAATCAGATGAAAGTGATTTGATCGGCTTTTCGTGGGAATATGTTGTAAAAATTCAATAGTGAAATACTATACAATCAATTTTCACAAATATCAAGGCAAGGGTTAGGTTTTGGCGATTTCTTAGAGAATTGTCCAAGGTTATGGAGGTAGCATGGACGCTCAAAGCACTATTGATCGATTTGCTTAGATAGCACGATTAAAACCCCGTCCTTAAGGAGTTTTAACCAATGCGTGGGTGGGTTCCCTGTCCGTACTAATCTGCCTCATAAAGATGAAATATGTATGCTGTATTATCCATCATAATTAATGTGGTGGAGTACTAATTTTATTCAGAAAACAGTCGGTATTATTTCACAAATCTCAAGTTGATATTATAAAAGAACATTTCATAATATGAAAATTAATGGTTTATATAACAACTTAATTAGTTAAAATATTTCATAAATTTAAATAAACTTAATTCTGTTTGATAAAATCAATAGCAATTTTGAGTAAAATTAGTCAAATTAAATAATACCTAACCTAAAATATACGTTGAAATTTATATAATGTGTAAATGTGATTCAAATAAAAAATATGTACTGAAACTCTATGTAACAGGAGACACTCCCAGGTCAAATAAAGCAATCTCTAATTTGGACGAATTGTGTCAAGCTAATTTAGAAAATCAATTTAAGATTATTATTATTGACGTATTAAAACAACCAGATATCGGGGAAAAAGAAAAAATTATCGTGACACCAACTTTAGTTAAAGAATCTCCTTTACCACAAATGAGAATTATTGGAGATTTATCCGATGTAGAAACAGTTTTAATGGGTCTGGGTATTGGGAGCAAGAAACATGATATATTTAACGAGTAATTATTTGAAAAATCGGAAAAATATTTGAAAAAATATCACAAAAATCTTTGAGAATAATTGTCTTTGAGAATTATTTGATTAATAATTAATAAATATGTAAAAATGCCTCAAGATAATCTTGAAACTATCGAAAAACTAGCAACAGGAATTCCAGGATTTGATTTAGTCTCTGAAGGTGGATTACCAGTAGGACGTACTACATTGGTAGTTGGGAGTGCGGGCAGCGGTAAAACGATATTTTCCTGTCAATTTTTAGTAGAAGGAATTAAACGGGGAGAAACAGGAGTTTTTGTTTCTTTTGAAGAATCTCCCCAAAACATTCGCAAAAATATGCGCGGTTTTGGTTGGGATATTAGTAAATGGGAAGAAGAAGGAAAATGGCTTTTTGTTGATGGTTCTCCCGAGCCTAGTAAGAATCCTTATATTAGTGGAGATTATGATTTTAGTCCGTTGTTGGCTAGAATTCAGTATGCGATTAATAAGGTAAAAGCTACTAGAGTTTCCATGGATTCTTTGGGAGCAATTTTCAGTTATTTACCTAATACAGCTCAAGTTCGTGATGACTTATTTATCATTGCTTCAGCATTACGAGATATTAATAGTACCGTAATTTTGACATCGGAACGCAATCAAGAATACGGTAAAATCAGTAGTCACGGAGTAGAAGAATATGTAGCTGACAACGTAATTATTTTGCGTAACGTATTAGTACAAGAAAAACGTCGTCGGACTTTAGAAATTCTTAAATATCGTGGAAGTTCCCATCAGCAAGGAGAATTTCCCTTTACAATTCTTCCTGAAAAAGGGTTTGTGACTATTCCCCTTTCCGCGATGAATCTAGAGGAGAAAGTTTCATCTACTATCCGCATTTCCAGTGGTAACTCTGAACTTGACGAGATGTGTGGTGGTGGTTTTTACCGCGATTCAATTATTTTAGTATCGGGAGCCACTGGTACCGGGAAAAGTTTGCTTGCAACACATTTTACCGCAGCCGGAATTGAAAATGGCGATCGCTGTATTTATTTTAGTTTTGAAGAAAATCGTCATCAATTGATCAGAAATGCTCTGGGTTGGGGAATAAATTTGGAGCAAGGAGAGAAAAAAGAAAAACTGAAAATTATATTTCGCTATCCAGAATCAACGCGATTAGAAAATCATCTCATAAAAATGCAAGAAATAATCCAGGAGTTTCAACCACAGCGAGTCGTAATTGATAGTTTGACAGCTTTAGAAAAAGTTGCCACCCTCAACGGGTTTCGGGAATTTATTGCTAGTTTAAATGCGACACTTAGAAGAAAAGAAATCACAGGGCTTTATACTGTGACAACTCCGACTTTATTCGATAGTACTTCGGCGACAGAATCTTATGTTTCTACAAGTACTGATTCAATAATTTTATTGCGATATGTAGAAGTTTGCGGCGAAGTGAGAAGAGGATTAGCAGTAATTAAAATGCGGGCTTCAACTCATGACAATCGGATTCGTGAATTTAGAATTGATAGTCAAGGAATCCGCATCGGTAGAAGTTTCCGTAACTTTACAGGGATTTTATCGGGGAATCCAATTTATTTAGATGAAGATGAAATTAACCGTCTCAACGAATGATTTCAAGACGAAGCAGAATAGAAGTCGCACTAAAATAAATGTTTTTTTCGATAATTTTCAAATTTAATCGCTCTTTAGGTAGACACAATCAAATAAATATTGTGGTAAAAGGTTAAATGATATGAGTTGAAATTTTTGCCCACAATATACATATATATAATACATATATTTAAATTTAATGGTAGCACCTATGGCAATTCGACTAAATATACTATTGCTATTTGATTCTGCCGGTTCTTGTGAAGAGATATTAATTTTATTACGCAAAGCCGATTTTAATCCCATAGCAAGACAAATAGTCAATGAAGCCGATTATCTGAATAATTTAAATTCAGATGTAGAAATTATTTTAGCTGACTATCAACACCCAAATTTAAATATATTAATCGCTCAACAAATTCTCCAGCAAAAAGAAATATATGTACCATTTATAGTTGTAAATGGGAAAAATAATGCATCTGATGCAGTAGCTTGTATGAAAGCAGGAGCAAACGATTATTTGAGCGAAAATGAATTACATCAGTTGCCATTAATAGTAAAGGAAGCATTGAAAACTCAATCTCCACATTCTGAGTTTGAACAGGTGGAAGAATGTAATATTTATTCAACGGAGTTACAGCAAAGGTTATTCTCTCAATCAATAGAATTAAAACGACAACGAAAGCAAAATCAAGTTGAAAGTTTTCGTAGGGAAGAAATAGAAGCAGCATTCCGAAAAAGTCAGAAGCAGTTACAAATGTTAATTGCCAAAAATCCCGACGGAATGGTGGTGATAGATGAGAAAGGAATAGTCAGGTTTATTAATCCTGCGGCTTTAAAACTATTTAATCGTAAAGAAGAAGAACTTTTAGGAGAAATATTTGGTTTTCCCGTAGCTGGTGAAGATAAAACAGAAGTAGACATTTCTACCGGAATGGGAAAACAATTAATCGCACAAATGCGAGTAGTTAAAATAGATTGGTTGGAGAAACCTGCTAATTTAGTCACATTGAGAGATATTACTCAACGTAAACAAGCCGAATTAGAAAGAGCAGAATTACTCGCAAAAGCCGAAGCTGCAAACCGAATCAAAGACGAATTTTTAGCAGTACTTTCTCACGAATTACGAACCCCACTTAACCCGATTTTGGGATGGACTCAACTTTTACGCTCTAATAAACTTCCTCCTGATAGAATTGATCAAGCATTAGAAACAATCGAACGTAATGCTGCTTTACAAGCAGAAATGATCAAAGACTTGCTGGATGTTTCGCGGATATTACGCGGTAAATTACAGCTTAATCCAGTTAACGTTGACTTAGTAAATATTATTAATGCAGCGATTGAAACCGTGCGTTTAGCTGCTGAGACAAAATCGATTCAGATAATTACTAACTTAGTTCCAGAAACCGCTTTTATTAAAGGTGAACCCAACCGTTTACAGCAAATCTTTTGGAATTTACTTGCCAACGCAGTTAAATTTACTCCATCGGGGGGAACAGTAAACGTAGAATTAACCCAAAATAACAAACAAGCTAAAATTCAAGTCAGCGATACAGGTAAAGGAATTAGTTCTGATTTTTTACCTTATGTATTTGATTACTTTCGTCAAGAAAACAGTTCTAGTACCAGAAATGCTGGAGGATTAGGATTAGGATTAGCCATAGTTAGACATTTAGTAGAACTTCACGGTGGTGAGATTCAAGTAGAAAGTCCGGGTATTAATAAAGGTACTACATTTACTGTCGAAATACCTTTAACATTTCCCACACAAATCGCAACTCAAACCAACAAGAATAAAAATAACAAAAGTATAAAATTAAATTTTCACGGTAAAAAAATTTTGTTAGTAGACGACGAGCCAGACAATTTAGAATTTTTAAAATTTGTCCTCGAAACCTACGGAGCATCAGTACAAACAGCCACCTCAGCACCAGAAGCATTTCAATTATTTTTACAAAATAAGCCAGATTTACTTATCAGTGATATTGCCATGCCAGAAGTAAACGGACATACACTGATGCGTCAAATTCGGGCGTTAACTCGTGAAAAAGGCGCAAGAATACCCGCTATTGCCCTAACTGCTTATGCAGGAGATACAAATCGCCAAGAATCATTACAAGCCGGTTTTAACCTGCATCTTGCAAAACCCATTCAAGCAGATAAGTTAGCTCAGACAGTTGCTGAGTTAGTTGATGGGTAAAACCTCACCCCCTTCCCCTCTCCTTGCTAAGGAGAGGGGTGCCCGGAGGGTGGGGTGAGGTAAAATTTGTATTGCACCCAAGTGAAAACCGCTATAGTTGATGGTTGATAGTGAAGGGTGATGTTTTAAAAGTCTCTAACCTCTAACCTCTAACCTCTAACCTTTAACCTTTAACCTTTAACCTGTTACATAATATTCAACGGGTCAATATCAATTGTTAAACTAACAGAATTGGGACATAGTTGACGAATTTCATCCCAGTCTGGTAATTGCGGTAAATCTTGGGGAGCGAATTTTAATAATATTTGCCAGCGATAACGGTTTGCTACTCTTAGTATACTTGCTGGTGCGGGTCCTAATACATCTATTTCCGATTGTTCTTGGAGTTTTTCAGCGATTTCTGTAGCTGTATTTTCCACTTGTTGGTCATCTAAACTAGATAAACGCAATAAAATCAATCTACCTAATGGTGGATAATTTAAAGCTTCTCGCTGTTGTAATTCTTCTTGGATAAAAGAATGATAATCGTGCTGTTGTACAGCTTGAATTACCGAATGTTCTGTAGTATAAGTTTGGATAATTACCCTTCCGGGGTCTTCACCTCTACCCGCACGTCCTGCAACTTGAGTTAAAGTCTGAAAAGCGCGTTCATTGGCACGGTAATCTGATAAATGTAGCAATCCATCAGCGCTGACTACTCCGACTAAAGTTACTTGGGGTAAATCTAAGCCTTTGGTAAGCATTTGGGTTCCAATTAATAAATGGGCTTCACCTTGAGCAAATCTAGTTAATAAAGTGCGATGCGCTCCTTTGTTACGAGTAGTGTCGCTGTCAAAACGGATAAAGCGTAATTCGGGAAACTGTTTTGTTAACTCTTGCGCTACTCGTTGGGTACCGCTACCAAAGAATTTTAAATATGGGGAACCACATTCGGGGCAACTTTTGGGATGGGGAGTTGCATAATTGCAGTAATGACAACGTAAAACCTGTGCCGCTCCGGCTTCCGGTTGGTGATAGGATAACGACACATCACAATGGGGACATTCCATTACGTATCCGCAACTGCGACATGAGACAAAAGTACTATGTCCCCGACGATGAATAAATAATATACCTTGTCTTCCGGTTTCAATTAGTTCTTGTAAACCTTGTTGTAAAGCATTGCTAAATATAGAACGATTTCCCTGCTTTAATTCGGAGCGCATATCCACGATTTCTACAGGAGGTAAAGGACGAGAATTAACGCGCTCTGGTAAAGAAATATAATAGAATTTTGGATTTTGGATACATTCGCTTCGCTCAGTACAAGCTTTGGATTTTGGATTTAATTGGGCATTGGGTAATAGTTCTTCCTCTTCTACCCCTTCCCCTTGTCTCCCCATCTCCCCACCTCCTCCCACATTTACCCAGCTTTCTAAAGAGGGAGTGGCAGAGCCTAATATTAACGGACAATTTTCTAATTCTGCTCGCCAAGTTGCAACTGTTCTAGCATGGTAGGTGGGAATCGGAGAATCTTGTTTAAATGAAGAATCGTGTTCCTCGTCGAGGATGATTATACCGAGGTTGGGTAATGGTGCGAAAACTGCGCTGCGGGTGCCGATGACTACTTGGGGTTCTCCTGCTAACATTTGTCGCCAAGTGTCGTAACGTTCGCCATCAGAAAGACCGCTATGGTAAACTTTGACTTTGTTAGCGAATTTAGCACGAAAACGGTCAGTTAGTTGCGGTGTTAGTCCGATTTCAGGAACTAAAATTAATGCTGATTTACCTTTTTGTAATAAGGGTGCAATTGCTTGTAAATATACTTCTGTTTTTCCTGAACCTGTGACTCCATGTAATAGAATTGCGGCATATCTATCAAGATTATTTATCGTTTCTAAAGCTATTTGTTGAGCCGGTGTCAGGTTTTTTACTTGTCCAATTGTTGATATTTGATTTGAATTTCCAGAAGTATCAGTTCGGAGTATTTCTTTGTCTTCTAGGACAACATAACCTTTTTTTTCTAAAGTTTTAATTACTGAAGAACTAGTGCTACAAGCTTGTAATAATTCAGTTTGCCACATCTCGCCACCACGTCGTCGTAATACTTCCAATATTTCTGTTTGACGAGTCGTTAAATCTGGTGCGCTAGTATTTCCGATTAATATTACAGCTTTTTGTAACTTTGGTTTCGTTGCACGGGGTGCTTCTAAATAAGTTTCGATCAAACCAAGTCGTCGTAGATCCCTTATCCCGCGATAAGCATTTCTGACTTGTCGCTGTAGATAGATAAAACTGTAATCTCCTGTTGATTGAGCTTCAAGTAAATCGAGAATTTTCCGCGCTGTGGGGGAAAGAAAAATTGACGTAGAGGAAGATAAAGAAGTATTTGGAGCAGAAACCAGCCGAATTCGTCGTTGGGATTTTCCCAACAAACCAGGAGGTAAAGCAACACGAATTACTTGAATTAAAGGAGTGTAATAATATGCTGCAACTCTGTTTAATAATTCCCAGTAAAAATGGGGAAAAAATCCAGAACTAACTACATCTTCTATATTGCGAATTTTTTCTATCGGTACATCTTGGGGAGGTTTTGTTAATGTCCGAATCGCGATTCCGCCAACAGTTTGTGTATTTAATGGTACGCTGAGAATATCCCCCGGTTTTACTTCTAACTCCTCTGGTAATCCGTAAGTTAATAATCCCGTCATTCCCGGACAGTCCACTAACACCTCAACCCATTGTTTTGGCGTGATTCTTAGTTGATATTGTCCTTGATTTGAAGCCGCGATCGCAATGGGTAAAGTTGCATTATTTGTATACATATTTTTTATTTTACCAATGAATAATTACCGTTGTTAAATAGGTTTGGGGGGTTGGGGGGAAGAGGGAAGAGGGAAGAGGGAAGAGCGAATTGGGTTGGGGGGTTGGGGGGAGTGGGGAGTGGGGAGTGGGGAATAGTTAAGTGTAATGATTTTTTTTGAATTTTCAATATTGAGTCCTATATAGTTCAGATAAAATGTATTTCGCAATACTTTCACAGAACATAATACTTGATAAGTTTCGTAGATATGTAATCTCATAAACAAACCTTACATAAACATGACTGGCAAATGATTTTTTGATACCTGATTTATAATCCCCAATAATCTCACCTATTTACGCCATTTTTTCTGCTAGTTTACCAACTATGGAAGAGGGCTTATCTCTCCATTGATAGATATTCAGCTTTGGTGGTATGTGAGATGCTTTTATATAGGGAAAAATTTTCCACAGTTTCAGCTGCAATATTTTGATATAAATTGAACTGCACTCCGCCAAAAGACATATATTAGTGAACCACAAGATATTATTATCGGTAAACAGTTATTAAACATAAAAGTGTAACAGTCCCGAAATAAAAACAGGAAAATTTAAGAATTTGGCGGTAAAAGAGTATTTTTTATATCTATTGATCAAAGAAAATTAGGAGGTGATAAAACAGATGAATATTCTGTTAGAGAAAAAAAGTGAAGAATATATGTATTAGGATAATCTAGTTTATATTTATCAATGATTTCTATAACGATGGTTTTATGAGTGGGATATAGCAGAGCGTGTATATAAAAGCTCAAAAAGTCAAGTAAACAAGCTATAAAACCACTTTGAATGTGGAGCGACTAAAGTAGCAGGCACATAGATGTATGTCCAATTGTATGTCCAATCTGACAATCTGGAATGCCCAACAGCTGTCACTTTGATTATTTACGGTATTAAGCAACAATCCCCCATTAAAAGACTTATGAATATTGCACAATTGGGAACAATGGAAAATATGCAGAAAGTTGCTCATAAGGATGAATTAGAAGCAATTAATGTTTTAGAAGTAGTGACAGACGAAGAAGCTTTAATTGCTCAAAGCATTGATGCAGAAGCAAGTAATGTGGAAGCAAGCAATGGGGATGATATGGCGGCAGCGCGCCCTTCGGGATATAACAAAACCGAATATGATGATGCTGTAGGAGCATTTTTCAAAGAAATGGCGCGTTATCCATTGCTTAAACCCGAAGAAGAAGTGGAGTTAGCCAAAAGAGTACGTATCCTCGAAGAAGTCAGACAAGCCCAAGCTGCGGCAGAGGAAAAATTGGGTAATTCTGCCGATAAAGCAGCCATAGCAGCCCAAATGGGGATTAATCAAAAGCAGTTAGAGCATCGTTTATACCAAGGTAAAGTTGCGAAGCGAAAGATGATTCGTTCTAACTTGCGTTTGGTAGTTTCCATAGCCAAAAGATACCTGAATCGGGGTGTTCCTTTCCTGGATTTGATTCAAGAAGGAGCCATGGGTTTAAATCGTGCTACAGAAAAATTCGATCCAGATAAAGGATATAAATTTTCAACCTACGCTTATTGGTGGATTCGTCAAGCAATTACCAGAGCGATAGCCAACGATGCGCGGACAATTCGTTTACCTATACATATAGTAGAAAAGCTTAATAAACTCAAGAAAGCCCAAAGAGAATTAAAACAAAAATTAGCAAGAAATCCCACAGAAGAAGAATTAGCAAAAGTGCTGGAAATTCCAGCGACTCAGCTACGTCAATTACAGCAACTGCGTCGTCAATCGCTTTCATTAAACCACCGTGTCGGTAAAGAAGAAGATACCGAATTGATGGATTTATTGGAAGACGAAGACAACCAATCTCCCGAAGCAAAAATGAACGAAAGCATGATGCGTCAGGAGATTTGGGAAGTATTGGGAGATGTACTAACTCCACGGGAGAAAGATGTAATTTCTTTACGTTATGGTTTGACCAGTAGTGAACCCTGTACCTTAGAGGAAGTGGGTAATATGTTTAATCTTTCTCGCGAAAGAGTAAGACAAATTCAAAGTAAAGCCATGCGAAAATTACGTCGTCCCCATATAGCCAAGCGTTTGAAAGGCTGGCTGGTGTAATTAGTTATCAGTTATCGAGGAATTGCTGTTCAATAATTGATACAGCCGATTTAATCTGAGTTGCTCCCTCCGGGTGTGAATTTAGATTTTGAGACGTTACAGTGTAACGTCTCTACAGAGGTTTCGGTTATCCATAAAATTTGATATGAGCTTGCTCTCACGCTCCGCTAACATACTTATGAAGGGGCAATGCTAAAAAATTTTTGTCAAAATATCCCATATTTAAGATATCTTTAGTGTCATCGTTGAGATTTTGAATAACGAATGACTCCAGATAGCAACTTAAATTTACGTTTAGCTCAACCAGAAGATTGCGGCGTATTATTTGAATTAATCAAAGGATTAGCAGAATACGAAAAACTTACCGATGCTGTGACTGGTAGCGCTTTACAACTTCAAGAGCATTTATTTGGTTCAAAAAAATATGCGGAAGTGATATTAGCAGAAATCAGCGGTAAAGCTGTGGGATTTGCTTTATTTTTTCATAATTATTCAACCTTTCTTACACAACCGGGAATCTATTTAGAAGATTTATTTGTGTTAGAAGAATATCGGCAACAAGGAGTTGGCAAAGCACTTTTAACCAAAATCGCGAGTATTGCAGTGGAAAGAAATTGTGGAAGATTAGAGTGGAGCGTTTTGAATTGGAACGAACCAGCAAAAGCATTTTATCGCCATATGGGAGCAGATATTTTAGAAGATTGGCGAATTTGTCGCATCACTAAAGAATTTTAGATTTTAGATTTTAGATTTTGGATTAAAAGAGTTAGGAGTTAGGAGTTAGGAGTGAGGAGTTGGGAGTTAGGAGTGAGGAGTTGGGAGTTGGGAGTTGGGAGTTAGTTTTGTAGAGACGGGGCGTATTGCTACGTCTGTACGGGAGTTAGGAGTTAGGAGTTAAGCTAAAAAGCGTTTAATTTGTATATTCAAATTTTATTCAAGTCTTGTTGTAGTGCGGGCTGTTAGCCCGCTATCAAAATATAAATTAAATGCGCGACAGCTATTGAGTTAGGAGTTATCAACTGTCAACTGTCAACTGTCAACTGTCAACTATGACAGCCTGTCATTTGACGATATAACCTGTGAGTCGGAGAATAAATCATAGGGATATTTTATGCGATCGCCCTTGATTCGTAGAGAGAACACGTAATGAAAAAGATTGTTTCAATATTGTTACTCAGTGTAGCAATTTTCAGTTTTGCTTTTAGTCGTCCTGCTTTAGCAGATGCAGCCGCTGGTGGTGCTATATTTAATGCTAATTGCGCTTCTTGCCATGCAGGTGGTAGAAATTTGGTTAATGCTCAAAAAACTCTTAGTCAAGCCGATTTGGAGAAGTATGAAATGCATTCCATCGAAGCTATTGCTAACCAAGTTACCAAGGGTAAGAATGCTATGCCTGCTTTTAAAGGACGTTTGAAAGATACACAAATTCAAGATGTAGCTGCTTACGTTTTATCAAAGGCTGATGCTGGCTGGTAATTTGTTTGCTATGTAAACTTAGAAGTCGGGTTTATCAAAGAAACCCGACTTCTGCAATTAATCTATTTTCGTGTATATCGATGTTTGACACCTTGAGGAAAATATTCCGATTCTCCCATTGGTAATAATTCCACTCGCGGTGTTTGATATTCTGGAGGAACGTAATTAGCAAATTCGCTGTTAAGTCTTTTAAGTTGAGTGAGAATAGAATCTGCTACAGTTTGTTTTTTCTCTTCACTAGGTTCAACTTCTGGTGCTAATTCTACAACTACAGATAAAAAACTATTTTTATCCAAATCTTCTTGTATTTGCATGACAAATTTACCAGTTACCCAATCTCGGATTAAAGGTTGTTCTAAACCGACTTTGATATTTTCTGGGTAGATATTCGCACCAAAGTAAGAAATTGTAAAGTTGGAACGTCCAAAAACAAAAACAAAAGGTAAATTACGAATACCTCTTCTATTTGATAATGCTTCTATGGGGTTAAATCCATGCTCGGATAAAAATTCCAGCATTGCATTATAAGTAATAATTCCCCCATTATCTAAAATATTGTAACGCACTAAGGGAATTCCATTATCTCCAGAAAATAATAGCGTACCTCTAGAAATTCCTTTATGATCAGAATTAGAATTGGTTGAATTTGGTATGACTTCAAAAAAGCGATTCATGGGGTCATACTGAACTAAAGTAGGTAAACGGGATTCTCCAAATAAAGTACGTGCAGTTTCGGGATTTTTTGCTAAAAACTGCCGTATACAAATACTTAACGGTGTTTCATTACCTAAAACACCCGCATCAGCCGTACCGTAAAGCGATGCAAAATCATTACAGGGGTTTATATAACCTACTCTTTCCCCGACTAAATTTCGCCATTCTTCGCTAAATACTTCACCCGCCATCACAAATTTGATATTATATTGCTGCCACTCAATACTATTAGCAATACCCGTATCAATCACATCTTTGAGAAAAGGTGGATATCCTAATAAAACAGTTTGTTCAAAATTGGGACTTAATTCCGATACTACTCTTAAAATTTCTGCTTTATTTGTACCAGGTGAAATTACGGTAACGGGATAACCTTTACTAGCAAGATAGCGACAGCAATTAGTAGTGAACATTCCCCCTACCCAAGTACCCAAAGCAAAGCAAACCACAGCTAAAGTAGATTTAGTATCTGCAAAAAAACTATCGTAAAATATCTGTTCAAACCGAGTAGCAATTTGTAACTCATCCGTAAAGAAACGTAGCCAAAATGTAGGTTTACCTGTTGAACCTGATGAAGCAGCAATTGTATCACAACTTGCTATTTTACCGTCACGGCAGAAATCCGCTAACGGATAACATTTGAGGTAATTATCTTTAGTAAGTGGTGGTAATTTTTGAAAATCTGCAAAAGTTTGAATAGTATCGGGATTAATTTTATGTCGCGACAAAAAAGCTTGATAAGCCGGTACATTTGCCGCGACATCCTGAAATAACTTGATTATTTCCGCAGCGGGATTCTTGTCAAGATGCCGTTGTAACACAGTTTCCAAAGGAGTATTTAAAAAGTCGTTAAATCCTTGAATTGCACGTTGACTTTGATTTTCGTAATTCATAGCGCTTGTTGTAGTTGAAAAAACGAATTATTATAACCTCGAATATGAGAATTAGAAATTATACGTAAATTGCTCTGAATGCATTGTAGTTATTAACAAAAACCCCTTTAAATTTTGGGCATTATGCAGGTTTATTGCACTAAAAACCACAGAAACTCTTCACATAACCGCTTTTGTACTATATGCGGCGAACCTTTGCCTCTTGCTTCTGCGTCGATTATTATTGACCGCTATAAAATTGTACGACAACTTGGACAAGGAGGTTTTGGACGTACTTATTTGGCTGAGGATATGCAGCAGTCAGATAAAATATGTGTTCTCAAGGAGTTTGCTCCCCAAGTAGAAGAAGATAAAGATTTACAAAAAGCCAAGGAGTTATTTGAAAGAGAAGCAAATGTCCTCAAACAGTTGCAACATCCGCAAATTCCCCGTTTGCACTGTTCGTTACAGGTAAAGTTAGCCAATAAAGATTTTTTCTTTTTAGTGCAAGATTATGTTGAAGGTGAAAATTATCAGGATTTATTAGAAAAATATCTCGATCAAGGACGATGTTTTAGTGAACAAGAAGTATTTCACTTATTAACACAAATTTTACCAGTATTAAGTTACATCCATTCTAAAGATGTAGTTCACCGCGATATTTCACCGGATAATTTAATTTTACGCAGGGCTGATAATGTACCAGTTTTAATCGATTTTGGTGGTGTAAAGCAATTACCAGCTTCTCAAGGATTATGGTTTACGCAATTACCCGTAAATCGCACATTATTGGGTAAGAAAGGTTACGCTCCCGAAGAGCAATTACGTCAGGGTAAAGCGTTTCACAGTAGCGATTTGTATTCCTTAGCGGTGACTGCTTTGGTATTACTTGCCGGAGAGGAACCACAAAAATTATACGATAGCTATCAAGGTAATTGGCGTTGGGGAGAGAAAATCAAAGTTAGTCCGAATTTGGAAGCAGTTTTGAAAAGGATGCTTGCTTATAAACCTACTGATAGATATCAAAATGCTGAACAAGTTTTAAAAGATTTACAGTCTTCGACTCCCGTTTCTAACCTGCCGACTTCTGCTCCCACTTATGCGGCTTCTGCTTCACCTAAAAGTGTAAATCCTTATATCACCAAGATTAATACAATGGTGGTGGCTCCTGGGCGCAAAAATGCTGGTGCAATCGCAACTAAATTTCACAACAAAACGAACGCTTTTGCAACTGCAATCCATTTACCAATTTGGTTGCGTCCTTTTTTCGTCAGTTTGGTAAGTACAAGTGTTGTGGTTTTAGTTTTTGCGGGTACTTGGGCTGTTATCAATGGAGTTATTAATGCTGTCACTTCGTTTTCTCTTCCCGCAGTTTCTTTACCACAATTACCGTCGGTAGAATTACCTGGTTTACCAGGGAATGATAATAATGCTAATACGGGATTAAGTCGCGGTGAAACCAATAATATTCAAAAAATTATCCAGCGTCGTCAGCGGTTACAAATTCCCGAATTATTTTTTAATACTACGGTAAATCAAATTTTTTATACCCAAAATCCCCAAGCTCGCGGACGTACCTTAACTGGTAGTTCAGAAGATGAAGCTTTACGGAAGAAGTGGTACAGTATTGCCCAAGACTTGCTCGATAAGCTAGAAAAAGCTAACCTCAGTAAGGAAACTCGGCAAAAATTAGGAGGCTATACTGGACAAGATTATCAAAATTGGGAACAGCGATCGCAATCGGGGGAATTCGGTAATTATACTATTGAGGATTTAAATAGAGATACCAACCGTAAATTCGATCGATTGTTTCCTGGAGAAAGACAGGGGAACTTAACACAGCAAACCTTTGGTCAAATTTGGTATGCATTAGCGAATGAAGAAGTTAGCAAGCGAGGGAGTTAATATTTAATAATTAATGAACAATAATCAAGTGTAATTTCCTAAGTATGTAAGCTGTGCTAATACAAGTGTAGTCTTATTTTATAAGTAGCAATATCGAGATTTACATTTTACATTTTGAACTTGTAAATCTAAACTAATAATTTAGCTCTGAAGATTTTTGGACGTTGCTGAAAAGATGTATGAAAATGATTTTGCATGATTTTGAAAACCTTGGGAGACGTGTTGTTATATCACGTCTCTACATTTAAAATTCCGCCCTTGGATTGAGCAACAGCGATTTTGGAGTAGCAGTAGCAATTAGAAAAACTTAATCCGTCCATAACTCCTAACTCGTAACTCCGGTACAGACGTAGCAATACGCCCCGTCTCTACAATTCCCAACTCCTAACTCCTAACTTCTACCTCTCCCATGACATTTATTAAATGCTCGAAAGGACATGAAAATCCCCCTGGAAGCCGCTTTTGTTTACACTGCGGCGAAATGTTGCATGATTCTCCAATGAGTCAAAGTATACAACCAGGGCAAACTTTGAGTGAACGTTATTTAATAGTACGTCAGTTGGGGCAGGGGGGATTTGGACGAACTTATTTAGCTGAAGATGTCAACCGTTTTCGTGAACTTTGCGTTTTAAAAGAATTTTCTCCCCAAGTTCAAACTGAATACGTTTTACAAAAATCGGAACAACTATTTGAACGAGAAGCAAGCGTTCTTTACAAACTGCAACATCCTCAAATACCCCGCTTCCGCGAACTTTTACGTTTAAAAATCAATAATAAAGAATACTTAATTTTAGTCCAAGATTATGTAGAGGGAGAAAATTATCGTTCCTTATTGGATTACCGTCTCAAACAAGGAATGAAATTTAGTGAAACTGAAGTAAAGCAGTTATTACAGCAAATATTACCAGTATTAGATTATATTCATTCCCTAGGTGTAATTCACCGGGATATTTCACCAGATAACTTAATTCTTCGTCAAAGTGACCAATTACCAATATTAATCGATTTTGGTGGTGTGAAGCAAGTAGTCGCAACGGTAGCTTCCCAATATTATGCACCGGGTAGTACTCCTACAACCCCAATGCCAACTTTACTCGGAAAAGTGGGTTATGCTCCCCCAGAACAAATGCAAACTGGGTTAGTAGAACCCCATAGCGATTTATATGCTTTGGCTGCAACAGTACTCGTTTTGCTTACAGGTAAACAACCAGCAGAATTAATTGATAGCTATAACTTGCAATGGCAATGGCGGCGAGAAGTTAATCTAAGTCCTGAATTCGGGGTAGTGTTAGATAAAATGCTGTCTACAGCACCCAGGGAACGCTATCAAAATGCCAATCAAGTTTTACAAGCCCTTAAAGGTGGTGCTTCTACAAATAATCATCCAGGATTACAGACACTACCTCCCCAATTACAACCACCGCAACAAACAGCACAAACCGTTGCTGTCGCACCTGCGGTACAATCACCTAGTTTTGCAGCACCCGGTTTCCCCGAACCTCAATCGAAATCTACAACTTGGTTGACACCGGGAAAAATTGCCGCCATATTTTTAACTACAATCGCTTTAGGCGGTTTAACTTACTTTGGAGTATCTCAAATCACATTTAGAGAAGATTCAACACCGATAGTAACACCCACATCAACAGAGCCTCCAGTTGATCCAAAATTTTCCTCAGAAGAAAGAGAACGTAAAGAAAAACTCAAATCACAACGAGAACAACTAGGTATAGATTATAACTTTTACGTCAGACTAGTTAATCAAATATTTTGGAATCGAAATCCCAGTTTAAATGGACGTACCTTGAGCGACGAACCCCAAGATGCAGACCTCCGCGAACAATGGGATAAAACAGCCAGCGAATTGCTCAACAAGATGTCACAACTGAGTTCCGATGCTCGGCGTAGACTGGGAACCTTTACCGCAGCAGACCGCGATCGCTGGAAGGTTCGGGTGAATAATATTAATGTTGGTAGCCGTTCGGTATACGACTTAGCCGATGCACCGTTTTTCAGTAATTTCCCTGAGCAAAAAAGTAAAAATTTTATTAACCAACCCGTAGGGCAAGTTTGGCATGGATTCGTATTTGATAAACTAAATGCAGTATTTGCACGTAGTGCTTTTGAGAAACTGCAATTCGCCAGCGGTGATACAGGAGTTAGTAGAAGCGGTAATTTTAGAACTCTACAAGGTAAAATCTTCATCGCTCAACTCAGCAAAGGGCAAGAAATGGAAGTCAATTTAACGGCTTCCCCCAAAGTATTATTGTCCATCTATTCACCTTCTGGTAAAACAGTATTATTAGAAGATTCTACAAAACGTTCTTGGTCGGGTACTCTCGATGAAAATGGATATTATGAATTCGTCATCGTCTCCACATCATCCCAATCCGAAGATTACCGGCTGAGTTTACAAGTAGAAAATGCTGCTCCAGCACCGGAGCCCACATCGGAGCCAGAACCCACACCAGAACCCACACCAGAACCCACATCTGAACCCACACCGGAACCCACACCGGAACCAACAGAAGAACCAACAGAAGAACCCGTACCAGAATCGACACCGTAATTGGGAATTAAATCCGTGAAATCTCTCCCATCCGTTTTAATATGTGATATAATAATTGTTTGGTTAATTAGAGGGTAGAATAAATTGGCAGATCAATCATACTTAGATAAAGATACTCCTTTGGTACCAGTGGGCAGCCACTGTATTTTGGAACTGTATGAATGTCCCAAGGATTTGCTCAACGATGTTGATTTCATCAAAAAAGCGTTGGAAGAAGGAGTCAAAGAAGCTGACTCGACTTTACTCAAAGAACTGACTTATCAGTTTGAACCTTACGGAGTAACGGCTTTAGCGCTTTTAGCAGAATCTCACGTTTCGGTTCACACTTGGCCTGAAATTGGTTATATTGCGATCGATATGTTTACTTGCGGTGAACACGCACAACCAGAAAAAGCCTGCAAGTTTTTAGTAAAAGCTTTTCAAGCTAAAAATCACATACTTTTGAAAATTCCTAGAGGTAGGCTGACACCAGAGCTGAAGAAGCTGGAAGAAAGTTTATTAGCTGGTGCTTCTGAAAGGTAAAAGAAGAAAAAATAAGAGATGGAGAGAGGGTAAATAATTCTTAACTCCTCACTCCATCTCATGACGGAGAGGTTATGAGGCTAACACTCCTAACTATTACTCCCTTCCCGTTAAAAGATTACCGTTCGCGCAGCGTCTCCCTCCAGGGAGAAAAAAAAACCGCAGAGACGCAGAGAACGCAAAGGAAAGAGATAAAGAGAAATAGCTAATTTTCGAGCGGGATAGGAGTAATTACATTTCATAAAGCGAAATATTGCGGAAATGACTTTGTGCTATTGAGTTAGATACATCATCGTCAGATGCTAAAGTGAGATAATCAAAGTTACCTGTAAAGTAGTCTCCGACTTTCATTTCATAGGTTTTCCATCCGGAACCAAGGGTATAGTTATCTTCAATGTCTATTCCCCAATTTTGAGTACCTGAGACTTGAAATAAGTGCTTAGCATCACCACCGTTGATGATATCGTCATTATCAAAACCAATACCCTGTATCTCTGCTTGGGCATTACTTTGAAATTCAAATTTGAGAACGGTATTTTGGGTAATATTGTAGTTATTAATATCTAATTTTTTCCAACTGTTACCATTAAGTTCAACTTGGGTTTTATCATCAGAAATGGTAAATGTACCTTTATCTTGATTCACACCACCGTAGGAAGAAAGAGTGGAATTATTAGTACTATCTTTGACAAAAAGTACAACATCTAAATTTGAATCTTCTTGATTTTCAACAATGCTTAATTTATTATTTGTTTGAGCTACAGCTTGAGCGTATTGACTATATTCATATAATTTCAAATTACGGAATTGACTGTGAGCATCAGCATTTTTGACATCGTGATCATTAGCAAATACTAAATAATTAAATTGACCACTCATATAGTCACCGACACGGATTTGATAAGATTGCCAACCAGAGTTAGTTTGATATTCAAATCCAGAAATACCCCAACCTTTTTCAGTTCCTGCTAGTTGAAAGATATTTTTACGATCTTTGCTAGTTAATTTGTTGTCGATATCAAAACCAATACCTTGTATTTCTCCTTCAACGGTACTGTTATATTCAAATTCAAGTATGGTATCTACAGTAATGTTGTAATCAATAGATAGTTGTTTCCAAGAATTACCTTGCATTTCAAACTCTTTACCATCATCAGAAATATTCAGAATTCCAGTCTTATCTTGATCAGCGTAAGAGTCTAAAGAATCGAAGCTTAATGTTGGTATTTCTGGGACTGGTTGAGTTTCAGCAATGGGAATTTGACCATATTCATATAATCTTAAATTACGGAATTGACTATGAGCATCAGCATTGCTAACATCGTGGTCATTAGCAAATACTAAATAATTAAATTGACCACTCATATAGTCACCGACACGGATTTGATAAGATTGCCAACCAGAGTTAGTTTGATATTCAAATCCAGAAATACCCCAACCTTTTTCAGTTCCTGCTAGTTGAAAGATATTTTTACGATCTTTGCTAGTTAATTTGTTGTCGATATCAAAACCAATACCTTGTATTTCTCCTTCAACGGTACTGTTATATTCAAATTCAAGTATGGTATCTACAGTAATGTTGTAATCAATAGATAATTTTTTCCAAGAATTACCTTGCATTTCCAACTCTTTACCATCAGCAGAAATATTTAGAATTCCAGTCTTATCTTGATCTGCATAAGAGTCTAAAGAGTCGAAGTTTAATGTTGGTATTTCTGAGGTAGATTTAGTTTCAGCAGGTTGTTGAGTTGGAGTTGATTGAGTCTCAGCTTCTGGAGTCGGTTGAGTTTCAGCAATGGGAATTTGACCATATTCATATAATCTTAAATTACGGAATTGACTATGAGCATCAGCATTGCTAACATCGTGGTCATTAGCAAATACTAAATAATTAAATTGACCACTCATATAGTCACCGACACGGATTTGATAAGATTGCCAACCAGAGTTAGTTTGATATTCAAATCCAGAAATACCCCAACCTTTTTCAGTTCCTGCTAGTTGAAAGATATTTTTACGATCTTTGCTAGTTAATTTGTTGTCGATATCAAAACCAATACCTTGTATTTCTCCTTCAACGGTACTGTTATATTCAAATTCAAGTATGGTATCTACAGTAATGTTGTAATCAATAGATA
>JACYMD010000043.1 GCA_015272215.1 Rivularia sp. T60_A2020_040
TTGCTTACAAAGCCAGTTTAGGGTTTATTTGGGCTTAATTTTTGTTTAAGTCCCGTTAGTTCTGTTGGCTGTCCTTGCAGGTATTCTTCAAAGCATTGCGCGAGTAAGTTACTTAACAGTAGAGGCAATTTTTCGGGTACAAAATGAATTTCCGGTTGCTGTTCGTCAACTGTTAGAGGTTTGAAACGTTCCCAAGGGTCTTTAATAGTATCATCGGGGATAAACCAAGCTTTGAGAAACAATTTATTGTTTGCTTCTGGACGAAGTTGGATTAGTAGGTAGGAACGAAGCGGTTGTGTAGATTTCGTTTTACTATTAGTTTCAAAAGAATTATTAGTTAATAATTGTCCTAGTTTTTCACGTTTAATTTGCTCCATACTTTTATCTTGAGCGAGCAAATATATAAAATTTGATAACGGTGAATTGTCGGGGTTTGCATGGGGAATCTCTACTAATTGGGCAATAATATCATCAATATTTTTCGGTTTTTCTCGCCAATCCCACCAACCATCGGGAAGATTAATTGCACAGAAAGCTTTACTAATTGCCGCAAAATCAGAAATATTCAAGATGAGATTTACTTGGTTTTGAATAGTTTCCTGTTTAATATCGCCGGTGCTTAAATCCCGTCCCGCAAAAATATCTTTCAAAATGTCTTGTTGGGTTTCTGATTTTACGATTCCCTCAGCCATCACTTCCTGCAATACTTTTTTAATTGCTTCTGCATCTGTATTTTGGTAAATCTTATCGCCAATATGAATATCTCTACCTTCAGCAATATCGACTATATACTTACCAATCTGTACTTCTTTGTCACCATTACTGCCACTGAGTAAACTTCGTAGAATTTGGCGATCGCCCTCAGTTTCCTGATGGTTGACAATGCGTTCAAAAATAAGCTCTAGGTCTTCACGGTCACTCATTGATATTGTTCGGAATTGTGACTAAAGCAACAGAAAAGCAGAAAAACTGAAAAAAGACTGCTGATAATTAGTATTTATTATGACAAATAGTAAGATTTTAGTGTTCCTTGATTCCATAATCTCACTGACATCGGAAATTGCAGTCGTAAAAATGTAGTTGAGCAGAGGAGGGCAAGAATTATGAGTAGTGTTTTTACTGGTATCAAAGTTATTGGTGAGTGCGAAGACCCGGAATTGATTATCGCTAAACTGCAAAATATGCAAGACCCAGAGTTTCAGGATGATGCGTCCGAAGATGGGAATCCAGCTAGAGGTAGTAAAGGTATTTTAGAGTTCTTAAACTTAGTCCAAGACCAACCTTGGATGTATGCTACCCATAAATTTGGTTATATTCCTCCAACGAAACCAGGTTCATTGGAACCCCAAACCATCAAAAATCCTAGTGCTATTATTGCCGATACTAGTCTTAAAAACAACAGTATAAATATTCGCTTAGACCGTCTACATATTGCAAAATATCCCGGTGGTGGAACCCATAATGTGATGGTGACTTTTGCAGCCAGGAATCAGGTAGCAGATACACAAGAGACTGTCAGCTTTAGTCAAACTTATCGCGTACAGGAAGGACAATCTGCTGGTATTGCTGGTTATCCGGTGTTTATTGGTTTAAATGTTGGTTCCCAAGGGGTAGCTTTTGAATGCTCAACGGTGAACGTCAAAAATAACGAAGACAAAGCAATATTAAGCGCATTAGAATCTTCAGCATTTCAAAGTGGACTTAAATTATTAACAACAGCACAACCTGCGATCGCACCTTTTACAGAAATAACTGTAGGTGTAGTCAAAATGCTGGCACAACGCAGTGAAAATGTCGCCGTACAAAAATTTTACCTGGGATTGGATTTTGAAAATATGGCAATGGGGTGTCGTTTAGCAGAAGGTAATTACATTGCCATCCAGGTTGATGATGAAATCGCAATTAATTGGGAACGGTGGGTTTACAAGCCTGGTATTGGTGCAATTGTACATAAAGCCGACGATTACGAAACCCTACCTTATAACTATGTCATTTTCCGTGTGAGTCGTTACGAAGAATAATTAACTTTCAAAATAATCTTGTTTCTAATTTATCTTGTTTGTAATTCACAGATATTTGTAAATGGAGTTAAATAAAAATGAGCGATAATCTAAGTAAATTTAATAATGGCTATGCACTGTTGATTGGCGTTGGAGAATCTAAATACGCTCCTTTATCTTTGCCTGTAACCGTCAAAGATACCCAAGCAATTTATGCAGCTTTAATTGATACAGAATTATGTGCTTATGCGGATGATAAAGAGCATATTCGAGTATTAAATAATCAAGAAGCAACGCAAGCTGCTATCTTGGATGGTTTGAATTGGTTAAAAGACAAAGCTAAATCTAACTCGAATGCAACTATTTTTATTTACTATTCCGGTCACGGTTGGGTAGATAAGAATGCACAAAAATATTATTTACTACAACATGATATTAAGCCGACCAAACTTGCAAATTCTGCATTATCAGCAGAATCTTTCACGTCGGAATTACGGCAAATTGAAGCAGAACAGTTATTAGTTGTGATTGATAGCTGTCATGCTGCGGGAATGGCAACATCTAAAGATGCCGATTTAGAGTTGGAAGAAGAATTTGATGATTTTATTCGACTTGCTCCATCAAAAGGTTTTATTGATGAGTTGAAAAAAGGTAAAGGGAGAATCGTTTTTACTTCCTCCGAAGGTGAGCAAAAATCATATATCAAAGATAATTCATGCAGTATTTACACTTACCATTTTCTCGAAGCACTGCAAGGTGCAGGAAATAAACCGGGCGATACAGATG
Organism: Rivularia sp. T60_A2020_040; assembly: GCA_015272215.1. Taxonomy (GTDB): domain Bacteria; phylum Cyanobacteriota; class Cyanobacteriia; order Cyanobacteriales; family Nostocaceae; genus Rivularia. The sequence goes on from JACYMD010000043.1 coordinate 2,787, forward strand.
TACGAGTTTCTAATATTATGAATCATCTGGGTAAGGCTGTATCTGAAACTGCGCGTCAGTTACATAATGTAGAGCAAGTTCCTCAATTCGATATGACTGGAGGAGATTTTATCATTGCTAAATTACGGGGTGGTAAGGGTTTACCAAGTAAGGGATGGGATGAAGTAAAACCGGAAGCTACCCAAAAGATTAATAAAATTGCCGATGTTATTCATCAGTATGGAAAATATATTACTAATATTAATGAAGCTCGCGGTATTCATATTGGTGATGTTTATAACAAATAACTTTCATACAGCAAATAATCCCACTATTTGTATATCTAAGCTTACATAATCCTAACTAGAGTTGGTTTTTATCAGTGAAAGTAATGATGGAACACATCAATAAGTAATAAAGTTAAGATATAAAACAAAAATTTCTGATAAATGACGAATCCTGAAGAAATAAACAACGTTCTTAACCGTATTGAAGCTGGCGAACATACTGATGCGGACATCGCAATCCTGCGGAAGGTACTTTCTTCTGGCGATCGCCAAGTAGCATCACAGCTTGGCAGGTACAATGTCAATATTAAAAATGGAAAGGGAATTCATATAGGCGATTGCATTTACAATCAGTGGGATGAACAAACAATCCAAGCTCTTGTTAAAGCGATACAACAAACAACACCTAAAAATGTACCCACTCAATTTCAATCTCTAATTGCTGATAAAACTAAGGAATTTGTTGGGCGCGAGTATGTGTTTAATGCGATTGAGGCATTTATCGCCAATAATTCCAAAGGTTACTTTACAATCATCGGCGATCCTGGGCAGGGCAAAAGTGCGATTTTGGCGAAGTATGTGCAGGATACGGGCTGTATTGCCCATTTTAACGTTTTGCTTCAAGGTCCCAACCGAGCAGAGCAGTTCCTCGAAAGTGTTTGTAATCAGTTGATTGAACGCTATGAGCTTGACTACCATCCCTTACCCCCAAATGCCACGCAAGATGGAGAATTTCTGGGGCAGTTATTGGATGAAGTAGCACAGAAAAGCGACGGTAAAGCAGTCATTATTGCCGTTGACGCATTAGATGAGGTGAATACAGCTTATAAAGATGCAGCGAATATTCTCTATTTACCACCTTATTTACCTGACGGGTTGTATTTTATAATGACTCGACGTAGGGGTGTAGAAGTTCCCTTGACCAGTTTTGCGCCCATGCCACCACCCCTTAATCTGTTGGATTTTCAAACCGACAGTGAGCGAGATGTCAGGACATATATTAGGAATCGGGTTAATAATAGCGGTAATTTGTGTCAGCGCATTGATGATATATGGGGAGAAACAATTACAGAATTTACAAATAAAATTGCCCAAAAAAGTGAAAACAATTTCATGTATTTGCGCTATGTGTTGTTAGATATTGAAAGCGGTTTATATCAAGATTTAAGCCTAGAACAATTTCCTCAAGGTCTACAAGGTTATTATGAATTTCACTGGCGACGGATGGGAATGACAAAAGAACCTTTACCTGTAGAGAAAATCAAGATTGTTTATATTTTGGGAGAAGTGCGCGAACCTGTTTCTCGTCGCAAGATTTGTGATTTTTCTGGTGAGAACGAATATGCAGTGCAGCAAGTCTTGAATGAGTGGGAACAGTTTTTACATGAATTGATTAAGGAGGAAAAGCGTTACAGTGCCTATCACGCGAGTTTTCGGGATTTTTTACATAGACAAGATATTTTGGATAAGCATCCAGTAACAATTCCAGGAATTCATCAGCTTATTGCTAAAAATGAGTTAAAAGTTTGGCAAAAGTTAAAAGGAGTTTTGAGGAATCGGCGCAGTGAGTGAATTTAAGGAGTTTTCATTAGAGGATGAGGAATATCTTTTAAATCTGCCCTATCATTTGGCTCAGGCAAGTATGGCAAATGACTTGTATGAATTAATAACTGATTTCGAGTTTATAGAACATAAAATTTTCATCTCATCACCGCAACCACTGATTGAGGATTATGATTTTGCTTTAACCTCTGATATCCAAATCACTGAAGACAAAAAAGATGCTTTAAAATTAATTCAAGGTGCGCTGAGGTTATCAGGGCATATAGTTTCCGAGGACAATTCTCAACTTGCTGGGCAAATGCTAGGTCGTTTAAGTTCATATCAAATGCCTGCAATTCAAAAAACATTAAAGCAAGCGAAACAAAAAAGAAAATCGCCTTGGTTACACCCTATAACTCCTAGCTTAAGACCGCCTTTTAGTTCCTTAATACGCACTCTTAAAGGTCATACAGGAGATATTAATGCAGTTACAGTAACACCAAATGGGCATTACATCATATCGGCTGCTGCTGGTCTTTTACTATCATCTGAAAACACCCTCAAAATTTGGGATTTTCGGACAGGAGCAGTGTTGTGTACTTTAACAAGTCATACTCAGAGAGTAAATGCAGTGGTAGTAACACCAGATGGACAACATATTATTTCTGCATCAGATGATAGTACAATAAAAATTTGGGATTTTTGCACTGGTCAATTATTATGTACTTTGACGGGTCACACCAAAAAAGTTAATGCAGTAGTAGTCACGCTAGATGGACAATATATTATTTCTGCATCAGATGATAATACAATAAGAATTTGGGATTTTCACGCAGGAAATATATTAGTTAGTTTAAATGCCCATACTGCTGCGGTCACTGCATTAGCATTGATGCCAGATGGACTACAGTTAGTTTCTGGTTCAAAAGACAAAACTATTAAAGTTTGGAATCTAACAACTTGCAGTGAATTCTTTACTCTTCGCAATGGTATTACAGAAGTAACTACACTAGCAGTGACACCTGATGGAAAGTATATTCTTAGTGGGAGCAACGCGATTTTGTGAAATCAACCAGTTTTATCGCGATCGCTAATAGCAAACATCAGTAACAAGAATACAAATTATACATATGTTAAGGTAATAATACTATGTGAGACAAGAGATGTGTGCCGCTTTGCGGCACACATCTCTTAGTTATAAATATAAAGTCAGCAAAAAATACCCTAAATAAAGGTGCTGATAATTACATAATAAAGATTAAAAAAGAATATTTGGTATAATTTATGCAATCTGTATCGGCTTAACGAGTGCAGTTAAAATAGAATCACAGAACTTGTTCGAGCAACCAGCAATCCATTGGCAACGAGCGTGTAAAATTACTTCAGCATTATTTTTTAACCAAAACTTACTATTGCCTTTCATACGCAAATTAACAGCTTGTCGAATTAAACTTTCTACAGCACCACTACCAATAGGTAGTTTAAGAAATGAAATTTTATGATAGTTAAAACGCCCTTCTTTATTGCCTTTGAGAAAATAATTTATTTCTCTATTTACATTTTTACGACGCTCACCAGTAAACTCTAAGCTGAGTTTATTCATTTCTTGAATAATAGAATTTATCTTACCTCTTTTTAATGCAGAACGAGCTTGTTTAAACCATTTTTTTCGCTCTATTTCTTTAGAAAAAGCATTATCTGCAAATACTTGTAGGTGTTCTGTAGCATGATAAAAGTCTAATAGTTGGAAAGTTTCTAATGGACAATTTAATTTTTCAAGAAGTGGAGGAATATGTTTCCATATCCATTCGGCTCCATCGGCAATTAATAACACTTGTCTAGCTTGATTTATTCCCAGACTAACAAGGTACATTTCTAGTATTTTAAGAAATCCCTGGTAATCTTCGGCTCTTTCCATCATTTATAATTGGAATTTCACCATTTTTAATTTTTTTACCTTTTTCATCTACGGTGTAAATAGTCAAAACTTTTGGCTCAATCCATTCTCGACTAAAGCCATGCCTATTTGTTTTAGAATTTTTTCGACCTTTTTTATCAATACGAATTCTAGTTCTTCCACCATCGGCAGCTATAACTACACGTTGACCTTTTAATGTATCACCTGGTAATAAATTACCAATACTAAGATTAAATATTTTTGATTCACGTAGACTCAATCCAATGTTACCAAAGCAATAAGTAAGGCGTTCTACACGTTTTAAACTAATATTAATACCCCAATCTATTAATGTTTGATGTGCAGCTTCAAATGATGAGCTTATTGCACCATATTTTGCAATGCTTGACCAAACCAACGGGGTGACTCCTTCTTCCATACCTAACCATCTTAAAAAAGGACAAAATCCCTGATTTAAAGTCTTACTCGTTTTATTATTCTTATCGTTTCGTTCCACAACATAAGGCAAACTGAGATTTAATTCTACATTTCCTATAGTTAATATCTGACGTGTTTTATATCCATGATTTTTGGTTTTTATACGCCACCATGCTTGTGTTTTCTTATTTGCTGTATTGATAGCAGTTGTATTATGAGAAAGATTATATAACAGAATTGCTATGCATTGCCCTGCTAAAATTAGAGCAATATTCCTTATTTTTTCTTCTTTCTTTTTTATTTCTACCCCATCCCAATTTTCAACATCACTCAATTCTAAAATTTTCGTAACATTCTCTTTAAATTCTTTCACAGATTTGTTTAAATCTAAAGTTGCATATATTTTATTCATGTTGGTAAGCACTCCTGAGCGTAGGGTTTTCCTGTTCAAAACCCCGCTCCAATAGGGAATCTTACCCTTTTTTTGCTCTTAAAGAATAAGGAGTTGCAGCGCAGCACGCAACTCCTTATTCCTCTTAAATATGTATTTATACATACAATAAATGTGCTTTTTGTGATTTATTACTTAAGTATAAGTATGGCGATCTGCTTGCAGCAGCGCTTCGCTATCGCACTGGTTTTCACAAAATCGCGTTGCTCCCGGTTCGATTATGTGGAGGTGGCTGATTTTAATGAGGAGCAGGTGAGAGCGTTTGCAGAACATTGGTTTGGGACGGTGTGTGGGGATGGGAATGTAGGGGAGAACAAAGCGCGGGAATTTTTGGAACAGTTGTTTCGGGAGGAGAACAAACCGATTCGGGAATTGGCGATTACACCGATTTTGTTGAGTTTGACTTGTTTGGTATTCCGGGGAAAGGGACAATTTTACTCCCAGCGTTCCAAGTTGTATGAGGAGGGGTTGGAGTTATTGTTGGTGCAGTGGGACAAATCGCGGGAAGTAGAGCGGGATGAGGTTTATCGGGATTTGTCGGTGGAGCGGAAATTGGAATTGTTGAGTTATGTTGCGGTGAAAAAATTTGAGCAAGAACAGTATGTGTTGTTCGAGCAGGAGGAATTGGAGGGGTATATTGGGGAGTTTTTGGGGATTGAGCGACGGGAAAGTCAGGGGGTAATGAGAGCGATCGCATCTGTGCATGGGTTATTGATTGAGCGATCGCACAAGGTTTGGTCGTTTTCCCATTTGACGTTTCAAGAGTATTTGGTGGCGAAATTCTTAGTAATATCATCTAATTGGGCAGAATTACTTGAATATATTACTCAAGCTCAATATAGAGAAATATTTTTGATGACCTCTGAATTATTAGAGCAAGCCGATTGCTTTGCGAGCTTAATCAAAACTAAGATTGATAGGCTTGTTGCATCAGATAACATATTACAAGAATTTCTTAAAGTAGTTTATCAAACATCATCACAGCTTAGGACGGATCTTAACACAGTATATACTAGAGCTTTCCTTTTTAGCGCCTACGGTGATTATTCCTTTAGTTCTCTCTCAAATAGCGAGAGCAATCTAATCAAAGAAAAACTATCAGACAAGTTGGAATTATCAGACATTACTAAATTAGGCTTCCCAGGTTTTGAATTGGTTATTTTGTCTGCTTGCCAGTCTGGGCTTACCGATTCACTTGTAACAGATGAGGTACTAGAGGTCAACTCTTATTTTGATAACTTAGAGCATAATACGTTAGGTTCTTTCTGGAATTTAAGAAAAGAATTACCAACCAAAGATATAGGAATTAGTAGCCTTGAAAAATGGATTAAGTATGATTATGAGCATTGGATACAAAGATTACGGAAGGTAATGCTTGAATTTCATAAGCTTAATGAAGCTATGCAATTTAGTCATAAACAACAGAAAATATTGAAAGAATATTATGAGGCTAACAGATTACTAGCGGATTGTTTGAATAGAGCTTCTCTAATCAGCGAGCAAGTAAGAAATGAAATTGAGGAAACTATATTTTTACCGATCACCGAAATCGAAAAACGCAAACGTGAAAATATAGAGTAACGCGATCGCGAAATAGTGTTAAATAATTAATCACAAACGAACGCTCAAGATGGTACTTGAACTCGTTGAGCTACATCTTGCCCTAACCGAGTAAAATGAGTTGGATTTAACGTCAGCAATACATCTACATCCGCTTTGAGCGCAGCTTGAGCAATGAGCGCATCAAAAATTCCCCCACCCGGAATATTTAGCCGAACCATACAGGCGATCGCTTGTTTGTAATCATCGGTAGTGAGTGGAATTGCTACAAACAAATTCAAGTTTTCATCGATTAAACGTTGAGCGATCGCAGGAGAAATTATTGGTTTTACAGGTAAGCGAGTTAGAACGGAATACAGTTCGGCAAAAGTGTGGGTTGAAACATAGCCGTCAATTTCCGAGATTTGTACTTTTTGCAACCAAGGTAGACAAACACCATGCCGAGGATGGCTAACTTCAAAAGCTGCCACCAAAACTGACGTATCAAATAGGACTTTCACAATCAGTAATTAAACTATTAATTCGCTCTTCCCGCATTTGTTCGACAGCAGTATCTAAATTACCGATTGGAGTAGATTGGACAACTAAAGCTGTTCCAACTCGGTATACCAATGGCTCAGTATTTAGTAAATTTTCAACTGCAACTTGTAAAAATTCTTCGGCTGTCATCCCTTGTGCTGCGGCTTGAGCTAGCAAACGGGCTTCAATTTCTGGAGTTAATTCAAGGGTAATTGCCATAGAATAATCCAATCTGTTCTTGTAATTAGATTATAACCAACCTGGTTTATAATGCGATTCCTCCGGAAAGCTTCGCTAACGCAGTCTCAAAATCCTTATTATCGCTGTTTCGAGGACGAAGATATAAAGTAATTTCCATATCGAGACGCTTGAGAAAAATCAGTAATTTACCTTCACTAAACCGTTGAAATTCTCCTTTCATCAAATGGGATACCTCTGGTTGGGGAATACCGAGAAGTTCGCTAATTTCTCTTTGTTTTAAATTGCGTTGTTTTAGCAATCTAATTACCTGAATTCCAATTTTACCTCGTGTAAAAAGTTCGTCAGCATCTTCTAAACCCAAATCAGCGAATACATTACCGCTACTTTCTTCAAAAATAACCTCTTGCGTCATTTTAGTTCTTCCCTTGCTACTGCATCTTTATAACCCACATTCCGCACCCTAGCTGTCACAAGTTCATAAATACTAAACAGTGAGTGC
>JACYMD010000038.1 GCA_015272215.1 Rivularia sp. T60_A2020_040
TCCTAACTCCTAACTCCTAACTCCTAACTCCTAACTCCTAACTCCTAACTCCTAATTAACTTCCACTAACTCAATATCAAAAGTTAATTGTTGTCCTGCTAGGGGATGATTTGCGTCAAGGGTGACTTTAGAATCCGAAACATCTGTAACGATAACAGGAATTACTTGACCGTCGTTTTGAGAAATTTGTAACTGCTGACCAATTTCTACTGATAAGTCTGTAGGTATTTGCTCTTTCTCAACTGTGATTACCAGTTCTTCGCGCTGAGGGCCGTAAGCTTGATCTGGAGGAATGGTTGCAGTTTTTGACTCTCCCGGAGTCATCCCAATTATCGCTTCTTCAAAACCAGGAATTACATTTCCCGAACCAAGAGAGAATTGCAAAGGTTCGCGTTCGACGGAGGAATCAAAAACTGTGCCATCGTCCAATTTGCCTGTGTAGTGAACTTTGACGTTGTTACCAGCTTTGGCTTGTGTCATGTGTGATTGTCCTTTAATACTGTCTTATGCAAATCATACTGTACTGAAAAAATCGCTTTTATCCGTTTGATTCGTTTTTTGGCGATACAGATAATTTACTAACTATACTAGCTATTCTTATCCCGTTAGAGATGATTACTCAATTGTCGGAAAAGATAATACTATTGCGATCGCCAAGCAGTTTCAAACTCCTATTTAATAATTTTGTCGATCCATAGCATATTTCAATACTCAATACGTTACAAATAAGCGCCAACCGTAATAAATTAAAGATTGACGCTGATCTTTTGATGTTCCAGGTCTTGATATTGGCTGAACTCGTTTAAAACTTCAAGATTATTCAAGATTATTAAAGCGACTGACCCAGAAAAGATATATTTATGTAACCGTTTGTTTAAATTTTCATCAAATAAGAAATATATTGTAATATTTAATCTTTTCTTTAGATTTAAGGTTTAATATTTTCTTAAGATGATTCAACTAGCCTGCGTGATTTTTCACCTTCCGGTTTATAGCTGGGGTTATTTAAAAATCAAATGTCGGTTAGAAAGAAAGATTGAATATTTAATTTAGATTTGGGATTACAAAGCTATGTTAGGACTCAAAGAAAGAGCGGTTACAATGCGTCATGTATGGTCGGTAATTGAAGAAACCGAAACCAAGACTCTGTTAAATTTAAATGATGCAGACCTTTTAAATCAGTTGCTCAGCCAATTAGAAACCAAAAATCTACTTACTGGAGAGCAAATTAGCGCAATGGGTGCCTATATTAGTTCGCGAGTGCCGTTGATTCGCGATTTAGCTCATTCACGTATGGTATGTAATCTTTAATTAAAGTAAATTTATAAATTTATATAGATTTACTGTTGTGTTAATAAACTATGTTCTAAAGGATGCCAGCACGGGTATCAAGTATTGTGTCAAAGTAAAAGCATCTACTCCTAATTCGGTGCGCTCAAGAGCTGCTAAAATCCCTGCTTGAGCGTGCCACCATGCAGATGTTGCAACCATTTTTTCTAAATCTAACTTTCGTGAAACAGCTTGTGCCATTAATCCACCGAGTAACCCAGTTAACACATCACCGCTACCTCCACGAGCTAAAGCTGGAGTACTTTGAGGATTAATCCAAACGTCACCGTGGGGATTTGCGATCGCAGTTTTGGAACCTTTTAACAGTACGATTGCACCAGATTGTTTAGCAGCTTCAAGAACCGCAGAAACTCTATTTTGATTGACATCGGGAATGTTGGGGAATAAGCGCTTAAATTCGCCGGGATGAGGAGTAAGTATAGTTGAAGTTTGGCGTTTTTGTAAGGTTTGTAAAGTTCCCATTTGGGCAAGAATATTTAAACCATCAGCATCTAAAAGTAAAGGTTTCGGATTATCTAATATTTCCTCTAAAATCGCAACGGCATCTAAGGTAATACCCGGACCGCAAGCGATAGCATCAAAAGTATTTAAATCAGTATTATCGGGTAATTGTAACTTTGCGATCGCACCGCTTTCAGTTTCCGGACAGCCGATAATTAAGGCTTCAGGTAAATGTGACACCATTGTAGCTACAAGGGATTGCGGTACAGCGATAGAAAGCATCCCTACACCAGAACCCCGCGCTCCTAAAGCAGTTAAAATTGCACCACCCGCATAGCGACGAGAACCGCAAACAAGCAGTAAATGACCTTCTTTGTATTTGTGAGTTACTTGGGGACGAGGTAAAGGAAGATTTGCCAGGGCGATGGCACTAGTAATGCGTTTGATATTGGGAGATTTTCCGAGTACAGCTTGCACATCTGAATATTGAATATCAAAGTCAATTAATTCAGGATTACCGATATATTCTAAAGCTTGATCTTGCAATAATCCCAGCTTCCACAAACCCAGACACAGAGTATAAGTAGAGCGAACAGCAATTCCGAGAACTTTTCCCGTATCTGTATGTAAACCAGAAGGTACATCGATACTAAAAACTGGTTTATGCCATTGATTTAATTGATTAATCGCACTTGCTATCGGTTCTGTAATATCTCTTTCCAAACCAAAACCGAATAAACCATCAACAAAAAAATCGCAATTTTGTAGCTTTTCGATGGAATCATCGCAAGGAATACCCAAACTGCGGACATATTGTAAATGCTGTGCAGTTAATTCCTTAAGCTTAGAAATCGGACAATAAACCTTAACTTGATAACCACGAAAATATAATTCGCGAGCCACAACTAAAGCATCACCACCATTATGACCTGGACCTGCGAGGATTCCTACAGAGGGACAAGGGGATGGGGAGACAACGGGATGGGCAGAATAAATACTTCCATTGTCTCCTTGTTTGAAAATTTCTTCGATTCGATGAGTAATAAGTGCTGCGACTTTTTCCATTAAAGCAGCTACAGGCATTCCGGCGGCAAAGATACGCGCTTCAATGTCCCGCATTTGGGCTGCGGTAACTGCGACTTGGGAAATCAATTCTCGCTGATTAAACATCGGATAAAAATTAGGAGTTGACAGTTGACAGTTGACAGTTGACAGTTGATTTCTCCCCATCTCCCCATCCCTTATTATTGTCTTATTTTCCGTAATAAACTCTAGCGTCATTTAATCCCAAAGAACGTATATAATAGTTCCACTGTTCGGCTTGTAAACGTCCTGCAAAAGGTCCGACTGCCACATGAGGTCCTCTAGGGGAGTTTCTCACAGTTATTCCTACCGAATTTCCTCCCGCACTTTGTCTGATTTGGTCTGAGATTTGCAATAAATTGTCAGACTTTTCAGGAATAGCTACATAATAATATTTAGTTCGCTGCCTGGTACTATTATCTCTGGGAGAAGAACCATTGTTAGAATTAGCAATTTCTCTTCCGGTAATCTGGCTGTAGATACGGGAGCCGATACCGTAATCTTGTAACTGTCTAATTCTTTCTTGAGCATTGTTTAAACGGCTGAACACTCCTGCTTGAATCACAGAACGTCCTTGAAAGGTACCTGTAAAAGCAGTAGGTTCAACAAGGCGTACTTGTTGAAGTATTCTAGGGTCACTGTTATCGACAAGAACCAAGTAACTTTCGGAATTTTGACTGTATTGAGAATTCCAATCGTATTCAGCTTGTGCTGTAGAAGATGCTGGTATTTGTGCTAGAGCTTCTATTGGTGCTGTGGAAACAAGTGTTAAACACCCAGCTAATAAAGAATAAGTTATTAAAGCAGGTCGCATAAAATTTTGGTGTATTGGATTAAACATAGTAGCACTCGTTAATTTTTGGGTTGAGAATTGAAAAAATTATGAGAAATTATGAGAAATTATGAGAATTTAAATTATTCCCATGATTTAGCAGGTTAGTCAGGACTATAATATTTGAGATTTCATATCATGAAAAATTAATATATATTATATTTTTTATATTTTTGTAAAAGTCTAAATCATATAATAAAAAAACGAATTCACTACATAGTGTTAACTTAGAATTAACAGCCTAAGCTATTATACGGATATGGAAAAAGTCGTAGTTGGTCTTTCCGGTGGCGTTGACAGTTCTGCCGTTGCTGCCATTTTGCACCATCAGGGCTATGAAGTTATTGGTCTCACCCTTTGGCTAATGAAGGGTAAAGGTCAATGTTGCTCTGAGGGTATGGTTGACGCGGCTTATATCTGTGAACAGCTAGGGGTTCCCCATCACGTTGTTGATATTCGTGATGTCTTTCAAACTAATATTATTGATTATCTGGTAAGTGGTTATAGTGCTGGTGTTACGCCCCTACCTTGTTCCCAGTGCAACAAAACTGTGAAATTTGGTCCCATGCTTGAATATGCACGGGCAAATTTGGCAAGCAACAAAATAGCTACAGGACATTACGCTCGGATTAATTACAACGAAACCAGCGGACGTTACGAACTTCTACGGGCATTTGACCGCAACAAGGATCAAACATATTTTTTGTATGATTTGTCACAAGAAATACTCGCGGGTTCAATGTTTCCACTGGGAGAAGTAGAAAAATCAGAAACCCGTCGTATTGCTGCCCAATACGATTTACAAACAGCCAATAAGCCAGAAAGTCAAGATTTATGCTTGGTGGAAAGTAATGGTTCCATGCGTGCTTTTTTAGACAAGTATCTGGCTCCCAAAAAAGGCGAAATTGTAGACGCTGATGGTAAGATTTTGGGAGAACATGACGGTGTACATCACTACACCATCGGACAGCGTAAAGGGTTGGGAATAGCGGCGGCACAACCTTTATATGTAATTGGTTTAGATGCGGGAGCAAACCGAGTAATTGTCGGTGATAGAACCACAGCAACTAACCCAGAATGTAACGTAGCACGGGTTAATTGGGTATCAATAGCCGAACCCGTGAGTCCGATTCGTGCAGGAGTACAAGTCCGCTATCGTTCAGAAGCCGTACCTGTAACGGTAATTCCCCTCGAAAACTCCCGTGTCAAAATAGTCTTTGACGAACCCCAATTCAGCATTACCCCTGGGCAAGCAGCTGTATGGTATGACGGTGAAAAAGTCCTCGGTGGTGGAATAATTGAACGGTTTTAAAGGTTAGGAGTGTCTGGTGAAAAGGTCGGGTTTTTACCAGGATTGTCTTGTGTACCAGAGATTTATCTTCAAAAACCCTACTTTTTTAGTACCTCATAACATGGTACTAATGAAAAAAAAAGACCCGATTTCTAATAGAAACCGAGTACATTTGAGAGTATTTTCTAGGGAAATTGTTGAAACGTTTTTAAAAAGTTAATCTGAACTACAAATTGTTCTTTTTTATTTTAAAACTCCTTGCATTATTTTGTTAACTTAAGTTTGCTGTTGTTGGGAAATAAATCTTATTTAAACTTTGATTATCTTTAGTATGAATTATAAATATGATATCAATGTGACAAGGTAGGTTAAAGGTTAGAGGTGAAGAATAACTAATAACTAACAACTAAACAATAAAAAACCTCTGCTAAGTAACGATTAGCAAAGGCTGATTCTGCAAGGAAACGATTTACATGATTAGAGCAGAAAATGTATCGCTGATAGATTTATGAGGTAATTCAAGAAAAAGTAATAATAGTAAATATTCATCAATTACCAATTACTAATTACCAATTACCAATTACTAATTACCTCACCATTATCGATCACGCTCTAAATCATAAATTACTTTTTCTACTGTCCAGTTGATTGATTTTTCGGGGTGGCTTTGTTTTATCCCGGCTACTAATCTATTAGCTGTTTTGGAATCACCGCCTACTAACAGAAGTAATTGCTTTCTTAATTTTGGATTCGCTTGTTCTATTGAGATATTCTGTTTTTGAGAAGTAGTTTGAGGTGATAAAGTTTTATTTTGCCGATTTAAGCTGCAAATTACACCAGCAGTACCAGCACCGACTGCGGCTAATCCTAATATTGTGGCATTATCAGCGATTTGATTACCAACATTGTCAGCAGAAACATCGGCGGTAAATACAACTGGTTGATATTTACTATTGTTTTGTACGGGTAATGTTCTCTCTTGACGAACATTTGAGAGTGATTCTGTTTGCCCCAATGCGGGTGCAGTTCTTAGTGATAAAGTAAGTAAACTGCTAAGGATGCCGGTACTAACAATAGCGATAGCATCTAAGCGTGACATATGATCATTAATACTCCTTAAATATGTGTGTAAATCAAAGAAGTCGGGTTTTATAAAGATTGTCTGATATTACAGATATTGGTATTAAAAACCCGACTTCTCAAAGCTCCAAAATCTAAAATCTAAAATTTGATCGCAATTAGCTTTGAGATACAGGGAATTGTCCTGGTTGAACGCGGATATTTAAATCTCTACCACCGCGATTAACTGCAACTTGGACATTACTACCAACTGTAGTTTTTTCTACTGCTAATTGAACATCATCTGCGGTTTTTACGGTTTTACCATCGATTTGTTGAATGACATCTCCGGGTTGTAAACCTGCTCTGGCTGCGGGAGAATTACGGGCAACATCTACAATTACAATACCGTTATTTGCAGATAAACTTAAACCAAGTTCGCGACTTAAATCATCTTTCAAATCTGAAGTTAATGTTGCCATCCGAACTCCTAAATAAGGATGGGCAACTTTTTCACCAGCAATCAACTGACTGGCTATTTGCTGGGCTTGATTAATCGGAATTGCAAATCCCAATCCTTGAGCGCTACCGATGATAGCGGTATTAATCCCAATAACTTGACCGCGCTGATTCAACAAAGGACCACCAGAATTACCGGGGTTAATTGCAGCATCAGTTTGAATGAATCGAACTCGCTTATCAGCAGCACCAATTACTCCACTAGAACGACCAGTACCGCTGATGATACCAGCGGTTACAGTGTTATCTAATCCTAGAGGATTACCAATTGCGATCGCCCATTCACCAGGTCTGAGATTTTCGGAATTACCAACCTCTACTGTTGGTAAATTATTGCCAGAAACTTTGACTACAGCAACATCGGTTAAGTCGTCTAAACCCATTACTTCACCCATCAAATTGCGTCCATCAGCTAGAGTCACTCTAACTCTAGAAGCACCTTTGACTACATGAGCGTTAGTAAGGATAGTTCCGTTAGAATCAATGATAAATCCAGAACCGACTCCCCGTGCTTCGCGACTTGATAAACGTCCTCTTACAGATTCACGAGTAGAATCGATGCGGACAACCGCCGGACCAGTTTTTTCTACAGCTGCTGCAATAAAATTACTCGGAACAGCTTGACTGGTAACTCCCGGTAGTTGAGCAATTCTTTGCTCTTGTTGTATAGCTTTAGTTGGTAATAATTGGGTAACGGGTAAACTAAAAGCAGCTCCAGCGAAGAATACGGATAAATAAGCTAGCGACTTTGGTAATGATACCTTGTTACTCATAGTAGTTAGTTGTTAGAAGTTGTGAGAAGAATAATTAAGAATTTTATTGTTAATCTTAGTTTGACAACTAAATATGACATGAATATGTCAGATTATTATTTTCAAAATACAATAAAAAATTTGAATAAAAAATCAACCTAGAGTTTAAGTAAACTAGTCACTAGGAATATATTCCTAGTAACTAGAATTCGGTGTGTGTGTGGTTTTGGAGAAAAAGTTAGATATCCGTTTATACTTATTGTTGTTGGTTGCTAACTCTGTTCCTTTACCTGATAGATTCATTGTGACAGCCAAATATGACATGAATATGTCAATTCGATTTTGGATTTTAGATTTGGGATTTTGGATTAGGAGTTCGCAGTTCGGAGTTATTAATTCCCAATTACCTATTCCCGATTACCTATTCCCAATTACCTATTCCCCATTACCAATTACCGATTGGGTAGACAAATTTGAAAAATCGTACCTTCTCCAACGGTACTTTGTACAGTAATCTCACCGTTGTGAGCTTGGACTATTTGTTGGGCGATGGCTAATCCCAAACCAAAACCACCAGAAGAGCGTGTGCGCGAGCTGTCTACTCGATAAAATCGCTCGAAAATATGTGTTAAATCTTCAGGAGGAATGCCAACGCCGCTATCAATTACCTGAATAGATATTTTTCGAGATTGAGTAAATAATTTCAGTTTTACCGTACCGCCGGCTAAAGTGTATTTTAAAGCATTATCTAATAAGTTTTTCAACGCTTGTTGTAATAAATCAGAATCAGCGAGTATTTTTACTGATTGAGATGGTAATTCTGGAATAATATTTAAATTTAATTCTTTTTCTTGAGCAATTAATTGATATTCCGAAGCTAAGCGTTTGAGCAAATCAATAATTTCAATCGTTTCTAAATCTTTTGGATTTAAACTTCCTTCATGTCTAGCTAAAAATAATAAATTACCGATTAAAGCGCTCATTGATTTACTAATATCGACAATATTTTCCAAACGTTTACGAGGTAGTTCGGTATTATCTTCTGGTGCAAGTAAACCAACTTGAGCATTACTTAAAATCGCTGCTACCGGCGCACGTAATTCGTGTGAAGCATCAGCAGTAAAACGCTGTAATTGTTCGTAAGAACGTTTTGTCGGTTGCATTGCTACTCCTCCCAAAAACCAACCAACTATACCAACTAAACCCAGAGTAATTGGGACTCCTAACGATAAATAAAATCGCGATCGCCCTAAGTTTTCTTCAATCGGTTGTAAGGATTTGGCAACAACTATATAGCCAATTTGTTTATTACTATTTTTAATCGGCGAAGTTATTTGTCGTAACCAAATTTGTTGATGAGTAGGTGAAAACTGTTTAAAAAGAATAGTTTGAAAACCTTGTTGAACTAAATTTTGTGGCGGACAAATATCATCGTTGTTGATGATTAAAGGTCTTTTTAAATTATCATACCAGCAAGCATAATAAAGTTTTTCGGGAAGCATATCCAAAGAAGATTCTAGAGGAATACCTCCATACTCGACTCGATATTGTCCTTGTTCCGCAGGATATTGAAACTCAAAAACGTAACTTTGAGCTTCATCTTTCATCTGTTGGTCAAAAATTCGCAGCCGTTCTCTAACCAAAAAGTAATATATTACAAAAGCGAAAGTAACTAAAATTCCACCCATTGATAGAGTGAATAAATAAGCTAAACGGCGACGACTACGAGTTAGCATTAGGTATCAGTTATTAGTTATCAATTATTAGTTATCAGTTAAGAGTTAAAAATTTTCCATTTTCGATTATTTTCTTGTCTCCTTTTCAATCATTCCACCTCACTTCGGTGCATTCAATCGATAACCCATACCGTAAATTGTTTCCAAACAATCCTTTGCACCTACTGATTCTAAACGCTGTCTGACTCTTCTTACCAATGTTGTTACAGCATTACTTTCTGGTTGAGTTCCCCATTCCCAAAGGGTATCTTCTATTTGTTCCCGTGACAAAACTTGATTGGGGTGACGCATTAAATATTCCATTAATTGAAATTCGCGAGTTGATAGTTTCGCTGTTGTTTCCTCTCGCATCAATGTCAAAGTATTTAGATGCAATTCTAAATCCCCCACCTTGAGAATATCACCTTGCCAAAGTGGCGATCGCCTTCCTAATGCTCGTACTCTTGCTAATAATTCGATTACGTCTACTGGTTTTACTAAGTAATCATCAGCACCAGCATCTAAGCCGGTGACTTTATCACTGGTAGTGTCTTTTGCCGTTAGCATCAATACCGGAGCCGTTTTTCCAGCTTGTCTATACTGATGACATAATGTAACACCACTAAGTTTAGGTAACATCCAGTCTAAAATTAACAAGTCATATTCTTTTTGAGTAATTAGCCACTGTGCCGTATCACCATCTTCCACCGCATCAACAATATGTCCTACTGCTGATAAAGCCGCGTGTAATGGCTCCAACTGTCTCGTATCGTCTTCTACAAGGAGAATTACCATAAGTAGCACTTTTAGTGTTAATTGTCGTCATCAGGGAGTATCTTATTTGGTTTGGTTATTGTCATCAGGGAGCGAGATGCTCCCACTAAAAATATTTAACGCATCATAATTAATGTAGTCGAGTACTAGTGGTTCATGTCATAAATTCTGACGGGTTTTGTTTGTATACCGACGTAATGTAGAGCGGGTCATGGGGGGACTTCCCCCCCCAACAGTCATAAAAGAAACTAAAAGCGCGGTATGCTTAAAAAGCACTC
>JACYMD010000021.1 GCA_015272215.1 Rivularia sp. T60_A2020_040
ACTGTCAACTGTCAACTGTCAACTGTCAACTGTCAACTGTCAACTGTCAACTGTCAACTTATTCACAAAAGGTGTAATTGCTTCGACAAATTCAACTGTTGATTCATAAGGTAAAACATTTCTTCCGGGAATTGCAATCGCTCTTCCTTGGGGTAGATGTAATTGATAATCAGCTAAACGTTTTTCAGTGGAATCTTTTTTACCAGATTGACTAATACTCGATGCTGTTTCACCAAATACAGCTAATGTTGGCTGCATGATTGATTCTATATCATTCTGATAATCTTTACGCCAAAATCCAGCTAAAAACGAAAAAACTGCATGACGACTTGCCGGATTTTTCGCACCTTCACGTAAGGTATCTAACCATTCATCATCAACATCTGCTTGTGAATTAAATAGTTGTTTGACGGAAAAATCTGCTAAAAACTTTTTACGTCTTGCATAACGATAAAAAAGATTTCCTGACGGTGAATCAAATAACAGATTCCATAATAGTTTTTGTTGCCATTCTGGTGCTGCTTTAGTCATAATACTCCAAGCAGGAGGTCCAGATAAAATAATTCCAGCAATTAAATCTGGTTGCTTTTTAACCAATTCTATAGCTACAGGAAATAATGCACCTTGAGCTACTAAAATTACAGGTTTTTGTATTACACTTTCGATAAAGTATTGTAATTGTTCTGCCCAATCAATCGTAGTATAAGCTATACGCGGCATATCGCTTTCACCACAACCTAATAAATCGGGATTATAAATTAAATTGCCATTACCTTTTTTATCCCATTCATCACAAAATCTGGACCAAAATTTTCGCGATAAACCAACACCAATGGGATGAATTAATAGTAAGGGAATACCATCAGTTGTAAAATTTTTAGGAGTATAAACTTCGTAAGCACAGCGGAAGTTATTCCAGGTGTAAAATTGATTTGTATTTGCTGTTTTGTTTAGAGCAATCATTGGTTTAAATCAATAAATTATTTCAAATTTTCAAATTTTCAAAAAGTATCTAAAAAATCATCTGTGGATGAATCAATTTGTATCCCGCTTGTTTGATTTTTTCATTAGATACTTTGACATTATAAGCGCGGTTATTTGTTTGAGAAGCATCCCAAATAACATTTGGTTTATCGTATTTTTGACATAAATTATCTATTAATTCTCGACTCGATAGATGTGCATCATCAACTAGATTATAAATACCTTGTAATTGATGCTGACGAGCAAATTCAATGGCACCGACAATATCATCTAAATGAATCCAATTTGTGGTATTTTCGCCATTACCGGCACGAGTTTGACCAAAAGCTCTACTAAATATTTTAACTAATTCTCTACCCTCGCCGTAAATTCCTCCTAATCGTAAGATACAAACCTGTAAATTGTCACTATTTGCACAAAGCAAAATTTCCTCAGTTTGATTTAAAATTTTACCATTAGCACTAGTTGGTACAATTGGTGTTTCTTCGTCTACCCAAGCACCATTTTCATCTCCGTAAACTGAATAACTCGCTGTATATATTAACTGCTTTACTGTGGGAATTTGCTTTAAAACCGAAACTATAGTTTCAGCCGTTTTTAAATAAGTTTCTTCATAGCTATCGCTACTTTTTGCACCAACACTTAAAAGCACAACTTCTTGATTTTGCAATACTGATTTCAAAGCTTGAGCATCCGAACCTTTGACAATTTCTACTCTTTGAGCAACTTCTTGTAATCTTGTGACACGACTTGAATTCGTTGTAGTTGCAGTTATAACTAAATCATCATTTTGCTTCCAGTATTTAGCAACTGCATAACCTACATATCCGCAGCCAATAATTGCAATATTCATTAAATAAAAGCACCCTTAATTATCAGTTATCAGTAATTAGGTAACGTAGTATATTTTGTTCATTGAATATTTGCCGAAGCCATATACAACATTTACTCAAATTTTTTCGTTAAATTAGCGAATTTGATATATTAACTCTCCTAAGATATCAGAATTATGAAAAATCAAAATAATCAACGTAACTGATGATTAATTATTGTGCTAATTCCCTTTCTATAGCAGAAATTAATTCTGGGGAATTAGGCTTTACACTACTTTTAAACCGGGCTACAACTTCACCATGCTGGTTAATTAAAAACTTTTCAAAGTTCCAAGCAATCGGTCCTTTTGGTTCTACTGAAGTTGTCAACCTTGCATAAAGTGGATGTTGTTCTTCACCTTTAGCATGAAGTTTATCAAATAATTCAAAGGTTACGCCATAATTTCTGGTACAGAAATCGACAATTTCCTCATTACTTCCAGGCTCTTGTTCTCCAAAATCGTTACACGGGAAACCCAAAATCCTTAAACCAGCTTCTTTGTAATTCTGATGCAGTTTTTCCAATCCTGTGTATTGTGGAGTATAACCGCATTGGGAAGCCACATTCACAATTAAAACTACTTTACCAATATACTCACCCAATTTCCGATCTTTCCCATCCATAGTTTTGACTATAACGTCAGATATTGTAATACTCATATTTTTTCTTGTTTGATATTCACTTAGCCCAAGTTTCTCATATTGCAGGCACTTATAAACAAAATCAATATCATAGTGATTTTAGTTACAAGCTTTGTGCATTTGCTGTTTATCTGTTTATCTTATGACGTTGGTAGCCAATATATTTGTCATTCTCAATCTAATTATTGACAAAAAAATCTCTCTGGAACCTTGAAAATAACTGCTCAGAGAGAAAGTCGTAGATACAAATATTGATAATAGTATTGTATTTATGTAAGCTTTTACTTCTTTTACTTCAATATATATACTTGGACTAAATTGCTAGATGTTTAATTAGCGATTAAAAATATCAGTAGTGAAGATGTTTATTTAATAACTAATTTTAAACATAAAATTAAGCATTTAAACGTAGGACAAAATTCAGTTTATTCGTGAATTGAACCATCAGGCATAATGGCTCCAGATAAATTAGCTCCAATCAGTTTAACAAGTAAGCGATCGCCAGAACGAATTCTTGCACCTCTTAAGTCAGCACCTCGTAAATCAGCACCGCTCAAGTCAGCACCAATTAAGTCAGCACCCTGAAGATTAACTTCTTTCATATCGGCTAAAAGCAAGTTGGCTCGAAATAAATTCGCATCGGACAAATCAGCACCCCGCAAGACAACTTTATGCATAAAAGCATCGCTGAGATTTGCACCGTTTAATTTAGCATAGCTGAGATTCCTACCAGATAAATCTCTCCCCTTAAGATTAGCGTGGCTAAAATCTTGTCCGCTCAAATCGGATTTCTGTGAAGGAGGTTGATTTCTGTGAGGTGTAGGATTTGGATTCGGTTTTTCTTGATAAGGTGCATAGGAATTAGAATGACTGCTAGGTTCAGAAGCCGCGTAAGTTGTAGTTTTGGATTTAAGATGTGCCTTAAACGAGCGCAACTTTTCCCGGGCTTCATTGAGCTCCTGTAGCTTTCTACGTGCCTTTTCTTGCAGTCGTTGCTTTTCTTGAGGAATTCTATCCGGGTGCCAAATAAAAGCCAAATCCCGGTAAGCCTGGTTAACTTCTTCAAGCGACGCTCCAGGCTCCAACTCTAAAATTCTGTAGTACCGCTCCAGTTCTCTCATAATCGGTGAATTGAATGGCAAATATACTGCCATTATGAGTTATTCAGTAGTGTATCTGCTTAATTGTTTGCCAAATTTTGCGATCGCGCTGCCATATAAGCTACAAGTAGATATTAGTTGGTTGACCTGCGACAGTTGAGAGTTAACCTTTAACTCCTAACTCCTGACTCCTAATTCCCATTCTAATTGTTGCATCTTGTTACAACTTATTTCCCAATTCGGGTAAAACAGTGAAAAGTAGAAAATGAAGTAATAGTCACCTTTATTGAAATTAGGAGATTTCTAATATGTCAATTTCAGACACTCAAGTTTATATCGCTTTAGTTGTAGCACTAATTCCAGGTATTTTGGCTTGGCGTTTAGCAACTGAACTCTACAAGTAAGTAATTTTTAATTATTGAAACTAATGTAGAGTTTGTAATCCTGGCAACATTAAGTGCATTTTCCGGAAGCTTGTAACTTTTGTTTGTAAGCTACTTAAGAAAAGCCACTTATAAATGCCAGGGTTATTTTTTTTGACGCTATTTCTAAGTGTAGCAGTTTGAAAAAAATGGAGTAAGATGGCAGCACATGAAACCCGTAAATAGCCGATATTAGATATTTACGAAATTTACCAAAAATTCGTTCTTTTTGAGGAGATTAAGTCTATTACCATGAATGCAATTCAACCGTCTAACCCGGAACTACAGCCGATACAGCGGCGCAGGAATGTTGCTAGTAGACCTCATCGTCATCTACGGCAACGTTCTTATCAAATAATGGCGTTGGAAACAACAGTAAAAATAGGTGTTAATTTGGCGATTTCCGCCGCCGCAATATCGGCTTTAACTCAACTTTTACCTCATCATTGGACTGGACAAGAAAAACTGCGACAATTACGTACCGAAGTTAATACTACTCAAGAACGTGTGAATAATTTAAGGGCAGAATTTGATCAAACTTTTGATTCTCGTCAAGCTAATAGGGTGATGCAACAACAGGGAAATCTGATACCGCTCAATCAAAAAAGAATTGTATTGACAAACCAGACAACACCGGCTGAACTCAGAGAATATACACCTTAATAGTTTGAGGGAATATTATTTTTGAGTAGAATAAATTTTTTTGCTTTTTATCCCTATCTAATGAGTCCAAAAAGAGTTGCCTTTGCTAACAGCTAATAGTTAATAATTAGTTGCTAATTATCACCTTACCTTGCAATATAATTATCATCTATTAGCTATTAGTAATTAGAAAGAATGAATTACGATCAAATATTTATTAAAAGTATTAAAAGTTTAAAAGTTTAGTTGTATTTATTCCCCGATTTCCCATTCCGGATGCATGGGAAGCAGTAGTTCATTTAACCAGCTTTCTACTTGTAAACGCAAATTAAATGTTGAATTATCGGTTTTATTCGCTCTAGGTGGTAGTTGCTCTAAAGCACGATAATAATCGGCGATCGCAACATTCCATTCGCCCCAGATATGGTAAGTTCTGCCTCTTTCAGCTAAAATATGACTTTGCAATTTGCCAAAAAATAACGCTGTTTCAAAATTATCAATAGCTTCTGTATATTCTCCTAACTCGCGCAAGGTGATACCCCGGTTAATCCAGGCTCTAACATGACTGGGATCTAAATCTAAAGCTTTTTCATAATCACCTAATGCAGCTTCTAAATCTCCAATTGCAGCATAATAATTGGCTCGATTGTTGTAAGCACTAGCCAAAGTAGGATTTAGTTGTAACGCTTTGTTAAAATCACGAACCGCTTTTTGTTCTTCACCGCTTTGAAAATAAACCAATCCCCGATTGTTGTAATCAATCGCGTTATCAGGATGACGCTCAATTAACTGATTAAAAACGGCGATTGCTACATAAAAATCACCTTTTTTGGCTGACTTTAAACCACGAGAGCGTAAATCTTGATCTGCGTAACTGTCGTATAATTGACTATTACTATCCTCATGGCGATGGTCATGAGCAGTAAATTTTGCAGTATTAAGTCTGCCGATATTATCTTGCTTGTCACCGAATGTTGAAAATAAGTGAATCTTCATATCATCCTGCCTGAGTTGGTAATTTTATAAAATAAACTGATAGTAGGTTCGCGCTTTTTGTGATGCCCCCGTGTTCGGATTGATTATCCGTAATTGCCAACGTCCAACTATCCAAAATATATAATTGACGCTCTCCACGACTAAACACAGCATAATTACACTGTATTTTTGCAAATTAATCATAGATACCAACTCTTGAGAGTCAATTCCAGAAAATCACAAATAATTGCAATTTAAAACCCTACCAGACAACACTGCGATCGCAACTGGTAGAATGCCTTCAAGCAATACATATTTTTATTGGCGATTCATTAACGGTTCACAAAAAAGAGAAAAGCAACAAAATGGTAAATACAATTTCTTATCCCGATGCTCCCGATTTAGCCCCAGATGATTACATAGTCATCGGTTTAGCTACCTGTTTTATCAAAGAAGAAGGTGAAGTACATGAAGTTGACGTAATCGAACCCATCCCCTCAGCTTCCTTAGAATCGCTGTTCAAAGGTATTCCCACTTCCTACAAATCGGCTGTTGCAACCACACTAGGAAGCGTCTTAGATGGTGAAATAGCCCGTAAACCAGCGCAATTGGATAACTCCGCACAAATAGTCAACGATTTTAGCGAACGAGCATTTGCCGCAGCACGCACCTACAAGCGTAAAGAATCAGCACAATCTTTAATTCCGTTAGGTAAAACCTACAGCGACTTTCAATACTCAGTAGAGAAAAAACGAGTATTAAACGCTCAAAGAGTAGTTAATAAAGATGACAACGTGAAACAGCATTCTCATACTCATAAAATTTTGTAATGGGAATTGGGGCATTCCTTCTTCTTTTTCTCCGGCAAGGAATGCAGTTGCAGTATAGAAACGAACCTAAAATTTTTAAACCCATTTGTGGGAGCATCTTGCTCCCTATTTGAGATATCTTTCTACAGATTTTATACCCCTATGGAAGACGAGCATCTAATACTACCACTTGACTCACCAAGACACACCTTTCATTTCCGGAGGAAATAATTGACGTTTAGATAACCTGTCTTCATCTAAAGCATTAATTAAAAACTCACCCGTACTTTCTTGTTCTTGAGCATCATCTTCATTTAACCAAGAATCAAGCAAATCAACTAAGCTGGTTTGCTTCTCTTTGTTTGAAATATGCTCTATCAAAAATTCCAAAGTATAATCTTCTACAGAGATGCCTTTTTGTTCTGCTCTTTGAGTCAAATATAATTCAATCTCTGGTGTTAAATTGAGTGTTATTGTCATAAATATATTTTTAACTACACTTAATATTTTAACTAAATCATCGGTTTTTCAGCGAAAATGACTAATCTAGCTATAACTAAAAATCTATAATCATCCAACTATCCCATGTCATCTAAAGTAAGCCATTTTACTGCGCGTTTTGCTTTTGTAGCCGCTGTCTTTGTAGCGTGTCTGTAGAAGGTATTCCATTTGTCAGCTAAAATACGAAAATATGAATCTTCCCTCAATCCCCAAAAAACGATGCTAAAACTCTACGGTGGTGCGCGTAGTCGTGCTTCAATTATTCAGTGGTATTTAGAAGAATTAGAAATTCCCTACGAATTCGTCAAGCTTGATATGCAAGCAGGAGAACACCGTCAACCGGAATTTTTAGCGATTAACCCCATGGGAAAAGTTCCTGTAATTACAGATGGTGATTTCAGACTTTGGGAATCCGGCGCGATTTTGCTATATCTTGCTGATAAATATAGTCAAAAAACTATTTCTCCAGAAGAACGTGCTATTTATTCTCAATGGACGCTGTTTGCAAATGCGACTTTGGGACCAGGAGTTTTCATAGAAGCTAACCGAGAAAAAGAAATGCCCCGTTTAATGAATCCCTTGAATGAAATATTAGCACAGCAACCTTTTCTAACTGGTGAAGAATTTACTGTTGCTGATGTCGCTGTGGGTTCGATTCTCAACTATATTCCTATTATGCTCAAGGTGGATTTAAGCGAGTATCCAAATGTTACTAATTATATGACAAAACTCTCCCACCGTCCGGCATTTCAAAAGGCTATGGGGGTACTTTGAGTTAATTTTAAAAGTTAGTTAGCCAGTAGCCAGTAGGTTGGGTTAAACAGGAAAATCAACTTGAGAAAGTAAGGTGAATTTATAATTATTCTGTCGTAACTCAATATCAATGTTTTTATTTTAAATAAATTCAGTTATTGCAAAATAAGAATAATCATAGAATATGTTGGGTTACGGCTTACAGATTAATTCCTAGTTGAAAACCCTTATTATTCGTGCGCCGTAAACCCAACCTACTAGCTACAAGCTATGTTTATCTAACGATAATTTGTAAACTGCAAAGCGACGGGCAAATCTTCTTCTTTTAACCGCTGCATCACAACTTGCAAATCATCTTTATTCTTACTACTAACTCGGATTAAATCTCCTTGAATTGAAGCCTGTACTTTCTTAAATTCATCGCGAATCAATTTAGAAAGATTCTTGGCAATTTCTGGACTAATACCTTTTTTTAACTTAATTTCTTGATTGACGCGATTACCACCAGCAGATTCAGCTTTACCAAACTCAAAGATTTTTTGAGAAAGTTTACGTTTTGCTGCTTTTTCTCTGAGAATAGTGTTGACTGTTTCTAAGGTGAAATCGCTATCTGCATTAACTTTAATGCTTTCTTCTGTTAATTCCATTGTCGTTTTAGTGTCTTTCAAATCGTAGCGGCTCTTAATTTCTCGCGTAGTTTGGTCAATAGCATTAACCAACTCTTGTCTATCAAAATCGCTCACAACATCGAAAGAATAAGTAGAAGCCATAAAACAAAATCCAGTTTTCTTTATTCGTAATTTTACATTTAAATAACTGTATTTGATAGTTGATAGTTAATAGTATTTAGTCTCACAAATGTCGAAAAAATCACAATTAACAACTTAACTACTTGCTTGAATAATGCTCAAAACAAATAAAGTACAAGAACAAACTAAGCCGATAGCATACATTAGCGATCGCAAAAGCGGGATATTTGAAATATAAAAAACCGAATACAATAAACGCGCTGCAATAAAACTTAATGCCGCCCATGCGGAAATGGGAGAATTAACACCTGTAACATAAGCCATCAGAGCCGCAGCAGCAAAAATGGGAAAAGCTTCAAAAGAGTTTTGATGCGCCCAAGTAGCTCGTTGTGCATAAGGTGGAAGCTTTTCAAACATTGCTCGTGGTGCGTAATAATCGTAACCGACACCGATACGGGCAAAAGCAACGGCTAAAAATGGAAAGTAAATTAGCAGGAAAGCTACAACAATACAGTACAAGAATAAAACTGGTACGGGTAATTGTGAAACAGGCATCAACATAAATAAAATCAAGAAATTGTGCAAAAAATCAATGGGGAAAAATCTACTTTTCTATGTAATTAAATCGTTGAGTGGATGGTTGAGGAAACGAACCATTTTCATTAGTTATTCTTACAGTTATGACTGCAATTGAGGTAATAAGTTACCGATTTATTCTCTTTCAAAGACAGCTTATACTATTAACGGCATATAGTCGCAGTCTTTAAGTTTCACTAGTCATAGGTAATTGTAGATTTTAGATTTAGATTTGAGATTTAGATTAAACAATGAAAATCTTTGAAGACGGCAATAGTTAATATTTTCCTCTTTCAAGCCATTGTTCACCTGCAAGGTGCGATCAATCTATTTCCAGGATAAATCTCAAACCCTTGATACCTAATGTCCTTTTCAGTAAATAGATATCTCTTCGGGTTCCCTAAGATAACTTAGACGATACGGAAGTCCACACCCGATAGAGTGGACTCACCGCAACGCAGTATCCTCAAAATCATGAATCCAAAATCGAATCACTAATGACTAATAAAAAAGTAACTAGAATAACTGGCTGACTAATCAAAATAGAACAAAGTTACCACTTTTCTTTGTTCTTCCGCATCCTTACACGTTTGTAGCAGAGTGCGACTATCGTGAAAGGCAAAGCAGACGAGTTGCTGACAGCGGGAGATTATTTCCTTATTACATTGATAACTAGCTTCAGCAAGCGACAAGTGGTCATTGCTGGAGTTTTCTACCAGATGCATTACCTTTTCTAGTTGCTGGCGCGATTCTAAAGGCTGACGGTCTAAACTTTGGGGTAAAATCACTGTAAGAAAGTTAGGGTCAGCTCGCATCGCGCCTCTAATAGCGGCTGAATTTGTACCAGTAGCACCAGAGGTAATGACTCGATTACCCGATAAAACTAGGGCATAAGTCATCATTTCAATCAGATTCTGATGGGTAATAGGCACATGACGAGAACCCAGCACAGCGATTCGCTTGGAACCCATTTGCTGAATAGTCGCTAATTCTTGCGCTAATGTATCGATGCTATTTACTACGTTTGTTGACTGACTCAAAGACAGATTTAATTGCTATTAAACGACCAAAGTATTTTAGCAGGTGAAAGAGTTGTCGGGAACCTACTGATAGTTAGAGCATACAATTTTTTCGGTGGGGAAAGTTTTCTTTATTGGCTCGGAGTAGGATTAATCCAATACTGGCGTACTTTTGAGGATTTAGAGCATGAACCGCATTTAAAGGCTTGGCAGCGGTTTAATCGAGTTGTGGGTGCCGATGGTAGCGTTGGGATTTGGCACGAAACCTATTTAATTAATCCAGTAAATTATGAAGCAATTTATGGAAATATGCCGATTTTTGGATTAGCTGCTGCGACTAAACATATATCCGTGACAGAGCGCAAAGAAAGCGCACGTCGGCGTGTAGAGAATAGGGCATAAGGTATTGGGTAGGCATTGAATGTAGAAATTTTTCCAGATTTTGGTTCGCTGCTTACTATTCCTTGCTCACTTTCAAGTCAGCATAAAGCTTTAACTTCTTCAAAAGCCAAGAAATAAATTGAGGGAATATTTGACATGAATTATAGTTCAGACGACGTACAAAGAATTCTTCAACTAGCGATGGCAAGAAAGCAGCAGGAATCTTTTTCAGAAAAACAACTTTCGGAAATGGCAACAGAATTAGGAATTTCTCCTGAATTGCTTGAATCGGCAAAACTAGAATCGTTAGCTCAAGCCAAAATACAGCAAAAACAACAAACTCGTCGTAAAATTAGACTCCAAGGATTTAAAGCCCACTTAATTTCCTTTGTGGCGGTAAATACATTCTTAGTTGTGCTGAATTTGATGACAACTCCCCGTTATTTTTGGGCAATCTATCCCATTTCTGGATGGGGATTAGGGCTTTTTATGCATCATGTGGCAATAAATCGCCTCAACGAAAAATTTCCAGATATACAAAAATCCAATACTAATAATAATAATTTTTTGTCTTAAGAAACCCGGTTGATTTGAAAACCGAGTTTCTTGATTGTTGAAATTAGCTTACAAAATTAGCTTACAAATTATTTACGCGCTGTAGCCGGACTCAAATCCATGAGAGAAAGTAAGCGGTTGATGTCAAAATGCTCTCGCATCAAATGACGAACGCATTCGACTTTAATTGGTTCGTGGACACGAACTTGACCGAAAGCACGCTCAATAATTTCCACAGTGCTAAGGGTATCTAAATCTACAGATAGAATGGGAATTTCCAATTCTTCAGCACGAGTGAGGATGAAAGATGGAGGTGGTAACTGTCCGGTAAGAATCAGACATTGAGTCGAAGTTTCCAATGCAGCTTGCTGAATTTCCACCCGATCGCCACCTGTAACCACTGCCATATTTTGGCGTTTGCGAAAATATTTAACAGCAGCATTGACATTCATCGCACCAATTGCCAGACTTTCAACCAATAAATTTAGGCGATCGTCACGACATAAAACTTGTGCATTCAACTGATCAACTAATTCACCCACAGTGACACTGCGTAGCAAGTTGCTTTTGGGTAATATACCTAATACGGGAATACCTTGCTGCTCTAAAAATGGACGCATGGTATGATTAACAGCTTGCAAATGAGAAACAGGAACATCATTGAGGACAACACCAATTAAACGTTCCCCAATTAACTGCTTAGCAGACAACAATGTTTCAACAGAAAATAAGGACTTATAGCGAAATACTAGAAGCAGCGAGGCATCTACCACATCAGCTAATTGCATCAAAGACAAATCAAACAAACTACCTTCAGACAAATTACCCGGCCCTTCGAGTAGAACCAAATCGCTATCAGTATTTTGTAAATATTGACTTGTAAGAGACTGCGAATAATTGGTTGTGTCTTCGCCGCAAAGACGTTTTTGCAGTGTCGTCTCGTTTAACCCCAGTAATGTGGGTAATACTCGGTTAGGGGCTAAATTGAGGCTTTGGGCAATAAACTCAACATCTTTCTCAATCAAGCTTTCTTCGGATTCTCTGAGACACTTACCAAGAGGTTTGCCATAAGCGAGATCGAGTCCAGCTTGATGTAGTTGATCAGACAAACCTAAAATAATTGCGGATTTACCGCTAGAAGGTTCAGTTGACCCAATCAGTAAATACTTAGGGGATTTTGGCACGCACGCACTCCTAATTTCAACAGTAAAAAACTTTCAACATCAAGTGCTTTGTATCTCAACCATCGCGAATAATCCCAAATAGCCGATAGTTGATTGCTAATAGCCTATAAAACTGTTTGGGCGTTCTTTAATTTTAAGTCGAACCTTCTTCAATAGAGTGATTTATCAAATATTCGTTAACGATTGGGCTATATATCAATTTATAAAAATCAAAAATTAGAGGAGAAGGAATAAAATCCTTTTCCCCTTCCATTGTGGCGTGTATTTTATTCTTCCAACCGCAGCAGCTTACGGTAAAATGATTGAGAAAAATCAGTCATACGTTGACGTTTATAGGTTTCAAGCATTTCTATTAAAAAATTTATAAACTCGAAACTTGCCATCATGACTTCATAACTCAGTTCAGCATTTCCATTAAACTGCATTCGGCAACGAGTTAAGTCCGAAGGTAGAGTCGCAATATTCCAAGTAGCAATAAAAGGAATACTTTCACTACTCTCTATTTTACGTTCTCCCTCTAAAGCCCCTTTCTGGTAAAGACCAATTGCGTAAGGTAAAAAATTCCGCTTTCCACTTTGAATGTAAGGTAAATACACGCTCGCTTGTTGAGGAGTCGCAGGGGATAGTTGCTCAAACACTGACATACAATAGATTCCTTAAGTTATTTGATAATTAGTCATCTTGGTAGATATACATAGTGTTCCCAAGTTTTTGACAAAATCCACACTCGCTTTGATCGGGATGGGGAGAATTTTAACCTTTAACCTTTAACCTTTGACTTTTGACCTTTGAGGAAGAAATATGAAAATGTCGGTTACAATGGGGCTGCACTAATTTTCATGAAGCTAGGGTAATAATGCTGAAAATTTTGTGTAACTAAGGTTAATTGAGCCGTTGTTATATGTTTTTTCAGTGATAAGCACATCCATATATGATTATCTTGACAACTCCTTCCCAGAATTGCGATATTACTAGACGGATTGATCGGTTACATTGCGAGATATCCCGTGAAAAATGCCACCAATCTCAAACTAAGCTCCTGGGTCAGTGAAGGTAGTGGTGATATCGTATGATCTAAAACTAGCTTCATGGCATTGTTGTAGAAAAATACTTGTGATTGAATTAACTAAATTATGCCAGCGAATTCCTGGCCCGAAAAAGATTCTTATAACGAACTTGACCCGCTTAACTCGATGTTTGCTGAAATATCGGCAAATATGGATTTAGAAGAACAGCGATCGCAAAAATTGTTTGTTCCTTCCCGGTTTCAAGGTCGTAGGCGCAAAGCTGCTCTAGTTTTGACAATGGTCTGGAGCGGTACAATTGCTTTGCACTTAGTTTCTTGGGGTTTTTTAATTGTTTTAGGGTTGAGTACCGTTGTCGGGCTGCACGCTTTAATAATTGTATTTGCCAAACCTCGCTCTGTAGATGAGGAAATGAAAGGAGATTTACCTTTTGTATCTTTATTAGTTGCAGCGAAAAATGAAGAATTAGTTATTAGCAATTTAGTAAATAATCTTTGCAATTTGGACTACCCCCACTCTGGGTATGAAGTTTGGATCGTTGACGATAACAGTAGCGACAACACACCAGAATTGCTGTATGAACTAGCTTTGAAATATGAAAATTTAAAGGTGTTGCGGCGAGAAGCTGGAGCTACTGGTGGTAAATCGGGAGCATTAAACCAAGTACTACCACTGACAAAAGGTGAAGTTATTGCTGTATTTGATGCTGATGCTCAAGTTTCGTCAGATGTGTTGCTCAGAACCATACCTTTGTTTGGGCAAGATAATGTCGGAGCAGTGCAGTTACGAAAAGAAATTGCCAACGCTTCGACAAATTTTTGGACAAAAGGTCAAATGGCAGAAATGGCTGTTGATACTTTTTTCCAAGAACGACGCAGTTTTGGGAGCGGTATTGGCGAATTACGCGGTAACGGTCAATTTGTGCGGCGTACAGCTTTGTACAGTTGCGGCGGATGGAATGAAGAAACTATCACCGACGACTTAGATTTGACACTGCGTTTGCATTTAGATAAATGGGATATTGAATGCGTATTTTATCCGGTAGTCAAAGAAGAAGGTGTTACCAATGCAGTCTCTCTTTGGCATCAGCGTAACCGTTGGGCTGAAGGTGGATATCAACGTTATTTAGACTATTGGGACTTGATTGTTCGCAATCGCATGGGTACGTGGAAAACCTTTGAATTGCTAATCAATTTTGTGCTAATTCAGTACATCATCCCAACCGCAATCATCCCCGACTTATTAATGGCGATCGCTCGTCATCGTCCTCCGATTTTAAGTCCATTAACCGGCATGACGGTAACGGTATCATTTTTCGGTATGTTTGCTGGTCTCAAACGGATACATAAAAATAAAGGTTTGAAAACTTACACTTACATATTGCCATTGCAAAGTCTACGCGGCATTTTATATATGTTCCACTGGATAGTAGTCATTAGCACGACTACCATTCGGATGTCAATACGTCCTAAGCGTTTAAAATGGGTGAAAACCTTGCGTCAAGGGAGTAAGTGAGGACAAGGAGATGGGGGGATGGGGACAAGGAGATGGGGTTCGGGGAAGAAATAAATAAGAACTGTCAACTGTCAACTGTCAACTGTCAACTGTCAACTAACTCCTAATTTCTACTCTTAAAACTCCACATCATCTTCATCAGGTTCTTCTAATTCCGATGAATCACCGAGTTCGTCGGATATTTCTGTTGGTTCTTCGTTTAATGGAATAATCTCTCCGTCTAATGCTTGTGCTAAACGTCGAGCAGCGTTCATAATCAGATCAATTTCTGGATCTTCTGGTTTCACCTCTGGTTGAGGAGGTGTTGGAATTGCTTGCTCTGGAGGAACAGTATTGTTTGTTGCTGCGGTTGGTTGAGTTCTCGGAGTGGAGATTTGAGGTGGTTGGGTTTTTTCTGGGGTGGAAGAAGGTGCTGGTTGGGATGGAGGTTGTAGTGGTGCTTGTGGTGGTATGTATGTAGCAGAAGCGTCCGGCTGTGACTGTACTGGAGTCGAAGTCGCAGTTGAGTTTGCAGATGTAGCCGCATTAGCTATTTCTAAATTTACTTGGATTTCACGGTTAAAAGTTACTTGAAATGCTGTTGTAATTTTCTCTTGGTCTTGCTGTACTTTCTTATACCATGCTTCTTTGACGGCAACCCTAGCCATAGAGCCATCAAACTCCACAATACGACACATTTGACGCAGTAGTTCCCGTCGGGAAACTGGTAAGAAGTTGGCGAGTACCTGTTGCCAGATTTGATTTACGTCAATTTGTGCGGGAATTTCTGGAGGTGGGGAGGGGTTCGGTGGGGGAGAAGTGGGAGAAACGGGAGAGGAATTATTAACAACTGAAGGAGTAGAAGGGGTAGAAGATTCTGGCTGTGGTGTGGTGTATTGTTTTCTGGTTCCATTTCCATTTTCTGAGGCTTTCGGAGTCGCGATGTTGTTGGAAGCAGGTGGACGAAAAGGTACAACGTTAAGGGGTGTTGGCTGTAGATTTTGTGGAGGGTGAATGTTTGCTTCCGGTGGCTTTGAGTTCGGTGGGCTTGAGTTAAATTTAGATCGGTTTTCTTGGTAGCCAATAGCTGGTGGCTGAATTGTGGTTGCTGATGGTAATAATCCGAGTAAGGTGATTTCCAGCCACAAACGCGGTTGAGTAGTGTTTTTGATTTGCACTTCGGAGGTACGTAGGTGCTGCTGTCCTTGCAAAATCGTACTTATTTCTAAATTTTGAGCAACCGAGGCGAGTATTTCCCACATCCCTTGAGTACAAGCAACCAAATCATTACGGTTGGGTGCAGTTTTGACAATGAGTAAATCACGGTAGAAGGAAGCAAGATTTTGGAGAATAATTAAAGGTTCTTTTCCACGGTCTAATATTTTGCGGTTACAGTCAATTACGGCTTCCGAGTTGTCGGAGACTATCGCTTTTAATAAGTCTAGTAAATCGTATTCGCTGACTGAACCAACTAAATCCCAAACTTTTTCTGGTGTTACTTCTCCTGATAATAAACCTAATTGGTCGAGAAGACTTTCAGCGTCTCGTAATCCTCCTTGAGAGACTTGAGCAACTAAGGTAATCGCTTCTGTTGTAATATTAATATTTTCATTCACAGCAATATGTTTTAAATGCTGCACCATCGCTTCTATAGGAATGCGTCTAAAGTCAAACCTTTGGCAGCGTGAAATAATTGTTGGCAATACTCTTTGGGGGTCTGTGGTTGCCAGAACAAAAACAACGTGTCTCGGTGGTTCTTCTAATGTTTTTAGTAGTGCATTGAATGCCTGAGTACTGAGCATATGGCATTCATCGATTACATAAACTTTATAGCGGCATTGCACCGGAGCAAATTGCGCTCTTTCGATAATTTCTCTAATGTTATCGACACCCGTATTACTCGCAGCGTCAATTTCAATCACATCTAAAGTGGCACCTTTACTAATTCCTTGACAAGTGTCACACTTTCCGCATGGTTGCGGCGTTGGTCGATCGCCACTCAAGCAATTGAGAGATTTCGCCAAAATGCGAGCGCTAGAGGTTTTACCCGTGCCTCTAGGACCAGTAAATAAATAAGCCGGAGCAATCTTAAGGGTATTAATTGCATTTGTAAGAGTAGTCGCGATCGCCTCTTGTCCAACTAATTCAGCAAAAGTCTTCGGGCGATATTTATGATGCAGCGGTTCGTAAGACATGGAGGAGACAGCGCGGTGAAAGCTTTCCGGAGTTTTGAGTTAGGAGTTTTGAGTTAGGAGTTAGGAGTACCCCTGAAGACGGTGTACTAATATAGTACTACTCAGAAGGCTTATTCTCATGTTATGAGCTTCAACTGTCTAACCGCAAATTTATTAGTACAAATACTCACCATTTTCAGGACTAGAGTTAGGAGTTAGTCAACTGTCCCAGGTCAACTGTCCCTTCAATTCCAATTAATTTGTTTAATTTGTAAAATTTATATCTTAAAAAACAAACACTTAGAGAAAATGCGTGACTAGTAGCTACAATTTTAAGGTAATTAACACGCTATGGGTGCCTGTATGCTAAGACGGCTGATACAATGGCTGAAAAAGTTTTTTCAAAGGTTATTTGGCACAAAGCAGCAAAATACTTCGCATAAACAGAATTCTCCGACTTCATCACCTCCACCTCTTAACGATACAGATTTAGAGTTTTTGTTTACAGAGCTTTTAGCAGGTGTTCATCAAGCACGGGGACAAGCTTGGGCGCAAAAATGGTTAGAGAATATCGAACATCGAGTTCCTCAGCAACGTTGGGTGGAATGGTTACAAAAATTTGGCGATAAGTTGTTAGCTGCACCAACACCAAATAATGAGTTGGCTTCTCGATTGGTACAGTTAGGTGAATTGGGAGTTGGTCGGATTTCTAATGTTGCTTACGATATCGGAATGCGCTTATTAACTCGTAACGAAGTCGAACCTATATGGGAATATGCTGGACCTGATGCTCCCATACAAAATACTGTAGCTCAATCGAGTTTGACTGAGGAACGCCCGTCAGCCCAGGCACCTGTACTGCTGACTCAACAAGAGCAAGTAGAACAAGCCGCAAGCGAGACGGAAGGAGAATATCAAACCATTACTGTCGAAGAGTTAATGGAGTTAATCCAAGACAATGTAGATTTGCGATCGCAAATTGCCCAACAACTGGGAATTGATACAGATGACCCCCAAGTGATTATCCAAACATTAGTTAATCAGTACAACGTTGCCGGATAAGATGAAAATCTAAATATTTGACTTTTGAACTTAAATATGCATTGAAAGAGACCGCGTTAATTTTTAATAATTTTCTGCCAAATATACGGAATTGTGGAGCAAGTTTATTTTGTTTTCAAAGCGTATCTTGTCTAGCAAGTTATTTCCCGGAAAGTTTGTTAAGTTATCTCAGAAGTGGCAATGTTACTTCTCATTCCACAAGTTGATGTTTTACCGAGTGTTCCTAAAAAGTAGGGTTTCTCTAGCAGCGAACTCTGACTTTTTACGGGCGTAATTGGTTGCATTTGTAGAAAAGTTCACATACTTTGGTAGCCTATTACGTAACTATTTATTTTTTTTAACACAGCACTCGTTAAAATCTATGTGAACTACATTTAACAATGCAGCAGATGCTCAGGCGGCTAGTGCAGAGGTTCCTAAAGTTTATCCAAGAGTTTTTCGGCATCAAGCAGACTCCTTCGAGAAGAGAGAAGGAGATGCAGACGGCTAGGGAGTTACCAGAACTGACAAATTCGGATCTGGAATTTTTGTTTACCCAACTTCTAGAAGGGGTATATCAAGGTAGAGAACAGCATTGGGCGCAAAAATGGCTGCAAAATATCGAACATCGTGTTTCTCAACAGCGTTGGTTGGAGTGGTTGCAAGATTTTGGCAATAAAATTTTAGCTTCATCGGCACCAAATCACGAGTTAGCTTCGAGAATGGTGGATTTGGGTGAGCTGGAAATCGGTGAAATTGGAGATGTTGCTTACGATATCGGCATCCAATTGTTGACACGGAATGCTAAGCAGCAAACAGCGTATTCGATTCCCATATCTACTGAATTTGAAGGGTTGACTTCTGGTTCTTCGATTTCCCAAGAATTAATTATTCAACCAATTGCAGCGAATGATCAAGATAATTTTGATGTTCAATCAGAAGAACTGATAATTGAATCAATTGCTACAAATGGTGAATTTGAGACTACATCTTTAGAAGATTCTCCCGGACAAGAATTGATCCGCGAATTCGGGGAATTGTTATGGGAAAATTACGAGCCTAAATCTGATACAATAGCACCTGCAAACACTGCGGAGCATCGGATTTTGGCATCCCAAGAGTTCCCCGAAGCTTTATACGAACAGGTATTTGAGTTAGAAGAAGAGTTAGAAAAAGAAGAAGAAGAAGTTACTCCCGGACAAGATTTAGTCCGTAATTTGGGAGAATTACTCTGGGAACAGGAAGAAACAGGGCAAAACAACGATAAAAGTTCTGTTAATGCTTCAGAACAAGAGTTTATCAATGATTTGAGCGATTTAATCTGGGATTATTCCGAACAAAATCAAGAAGATACAATTCTTGCACCAGTTCCAGATGCAGTTGAAGATCAGTCTTTGGATACAACTTTTGTACCGATTCAAGATTCGGTTGAAGATGAAGAAGACGAAACTTTTAATGCTTTATTGGAATTAGCTGAGGAAGTAGAAGAAGATGACGATGATGTTGTAGAAGCAGAATTTCTCGATTCAACTACATTATCTACAACTTCTGTGGAACCCACT
This sequence comes from Rivularia sp. T60_A2020_040, assembly GCA_015272215.1. Classification (GTDB taxonomy): domain Bacteria; phylum Cyanobacteriota; class Cyanobacteriia; order Cyanobacteriales; family Nostocaceae; genus Rivularia. The sequence continues at coordinate 19,461 of JACYMD010000021.1, forward strand.
GTAACAACCGCTATAGATCAATTGTTGGTTCGGTTGGGTGAAAGTGCAAACCTAGTTCAACAGCTTGCTTCTGGGTTGGAAGAAGGACGATGGTCACTTTCTCAAGTTACCGATCAAGATCAAGTCGTTGAGGATGACAGCGCCGCACAAGCAGCAGAAGCATGGTTTTATCAAGGACTTTCCCAAGCTAGAGCGGGTAATTTAGAATTAGCTATTGAATTATATGAAAAAGCCGTACAAACTAAGCCTGATGTCCACGAATACTGGTTTAACAGGGGTTTGACGCTGTTTCATTTGGGACAATTGGAAGATGCGATCGCCTCTTACGATAAGGCGATTGAAATTAAAAATGATTTTTATAAAGGATGGTACAACCGGGGTAGAGCTTTGGGTGAATTGGGATTTTTTGAAGAGGCTATTGTTTCTTTTAATACAGCAATTGAAATTCGACCCAATTACCAAGAAGCTTGGTCTAGCAATGGTTTGGCGTTACTGAAATTAGGACGTGTCGATCAAGCTATCTTTAGTTACGATAAGTCATTGGAATTGGAACCGTTAGATCCAGAAAACTGGTATTACCGAGGTGTCGCTTTATCTAATAAGGGAAGTTATGAAGATGCAATTGATTCCTACAATAAAGCTCTGGAATTGGAACCGTATTTACACGATGCTTGGGTTGATAAAGGTGTAGCCGAAAGCCAATTAGGACAATGGAAACAGGCTATAGCTTCTTGGGATGAAGCTTTGAAAATTAGACCGGATTTCTACTTAACTTGGTTTAACCGCGCTGTAGCATTGGATAATTTGGGCAGTCGAGAAGAAGCGGTTACATCTTACGATAAAGCTTTAGAAATTGAACCGAATTTCCACTTAGCTTGGTACAATCGAGCAGTAGCGCTGTTCTATATAGAAGAATACGAACAAGCTATTCTTTGTTACGATCGCGCTTTGGAAATCAAAGCCGATTATTGGGAAGCTTGGCTTGGTAGAGGTAGTGCGGCAGAAAAATCCCAGAATTTTGATTCTCAATTGAGTTTATCTAGTCCCGTTGCCCAAAGCAATTCCGCTTTGAATGCGCGGGGTGAACAAGGTAAATTAACCAGCTATTTAGAAGCTTTAAAATATGTCAGTGATGAGACTCAACCAGAAGGTTGGGGTAGATTACATTTAGCGATCGCTAATTGTTATTACGATATTGGTAAAAGATATTTTACTCCCCGCGATTATTGGTATGAAGCAGTAGGTGAGTATAATCAAGCATTGGTGACAATTACCGCAGATGCAAATCCGGAACTGCATTTAGAAGTATTACAAAACTTGATTAAAGTTTTGGTTGGGTTGAGGGAAACTAAGCAAGCTCAGGAGTTGCATGAATACAGTACCGATTTGTTGCAAGAATTGTTAACTCAAGCAAATCGTAGCGATGAAAATAGAAAGCAATTAACTCTGAAAAATATTGGTTTTGAACAGTTAGCGGTGGAAATTGCCATTCAGTATGGTGAAATAGCTCAAGGCTTAGAAATTGCCGAACATGGTAAAAATGCTTGTTTAACTTGGTTGCTGTACGGTTGGACGGATCAGATTAATTCACCAAATTACAGTTCAATTTTACAGCTACTCAATCCCACAACCGCTGCAATTTACTGGCATATTAGTCCATCAAGTTTACGTACCTTTATCATTAAGCCCAACGCTCCCGAACCGATTCCCGTATTTACACCAATGCTGAATGTAGCACCTGGTGAATATCCCTTACCCGAAGCAATTAATCGGTTAGTAGAATTTATTGATTGGCTCGAAGACTGGAATCGGGAATATACTGACTATCATCGTGAAAACAGGGATAAACAAACTAAAATTAATCATTCCTGGCGTAGGGATATGGAACAGCGGATGGCGCAACTCGGAGAAATACTGTGTATCGGTAGCATCGAACAGGAACTTCAAGGAATTAGTAATATTATTTTAATTCCTCACCGCGATTTACATAAATTGCCTTTACACGGGTTATTTTCCGCAAAATTTGCCATCAGCTATTTACCCAGCTTACAAATTGGATTAAATTTACAGCAACAAAAACATTCTACTAATAAATATTCACCAAAATTACTGAGTGTAGAACATCCCGACACTAAAGATTATCCTCCCTTTAAATCTGCCAAATTAGCGGCTTTAGCTATTAGTCAACTTTTCCCTAATCCCCATCGCATTCAGGGAATAGAAGCAACAAAACCACAAGTAGAAAATGCTTTAGCAGGAAATTATAATATATTTAATTTTTATGGTTATGCAAACGATAAGGCTAATTCGTCAATCTCGGAAATCTTATTAGCTTGGGAAGATAAAATTACCCTGAATGAGATTTGTAAAAAACCACTTAATCGTTATAATTTATTTACTCTTTCAGCCTGCGAAATTGAGGCAAGTAAGCAACTAATTACCACTGAATATGCAGGTTTAACTAGTGGTTTATTAAGTCAAGGAGTGAACCACGTAGTAAGTAGTTTGTGGAGAGTAGAATCAACCGCGAACGCTTTAGTAATCATCGAATTTTATCGTAGATTACAATCGGGTAAAACATCGGTAATTGCCTTAAAAGAAGCAGTGGAATGGTTGAGAGAATTGACAGCAGGAGAACTGACTAAATGGTACGAAAGTTTGTTGAATCAACTTCCTCCCGAAGGATTGAGAATGAAAGCGCAACTCGCGACACAATTATATAGAACCAGTCAAATGGAAGCTGATACAAAATTGTACAGTCATCCTTATTATTGGGCTGCGTTTGTGATTGGGGGAATGAATAATTAATAATGTAGGGTGTGTTACGGCACGAGATAATATTATTCAAAGATGACTATTTTAATAATGCCGTAACGCACCGTCGGATATTATTTAAAGATGACTATTTTAATAATGCCGTAACGCACCATTGGATATAGCGGTTTTCACTTGAGTGGAATACAAATTTTACCTCACCCCGCCCTCCGGGCACCCCTCTCCTTATCAAGGAGAGGGGAAGGGGGTGAGGTTTTAGTGTATTGGACTCAACTGAAATTTGCTATATTAGCTTGTTAATAAGTTAGGTAAATCGTACCAGAAAAAAAATTTGATTATTTCGTAAATTCCTATTCCGCCGACGGTTGAAAACCGCCGTCTAATAGCGAAAGTTCTCTGAAGAGGACTGAATAAAAATGGTTTCTTCTTGATAACTAAAACAATTGACTTAAAAGTTCATCACGAGTTAAATCGAAATGCTCTGCAATGTCGCGTAATATAGCGTTTAAAGTTCCGACTTTTAGTGGATTATGTGCCGGAACTTGTAATATGGTGTTCGCCATTAAGCTGAGTTGTAAGACGAATATGACTCCCAGTCTGCCTATCAACCATATAATCAAAACGTGTTAATGCTTTAGCTAAATCCTCACCTGATAAATCTCGCGGTAATTTCACGAAGCAATGACCTCATCTCGAACAAAATGCAATCTAATTACTTTAGGACGATTCATTTCATCGGGAAAATGACAGCGAACTGCATCACGTACCATGTCTTTCAAACTAGCTATATCTTCGGCTTGGGTAAAAATAGATTCTCCCAGGGCTTTAGCTGTGTAACCACCCTCTAAGTCTTCTTCGATTAAAAATACTATTTCAGTTGCGATATTATTCACCGATTTTTTTGTTTAACCCATTAAATATTTTATAATAATATATTTATCCAACTACAATCCAAAAAAAGTCTTAGCAACACCAAAATAAGGCAGAATGAGAAAAAAACAAAAAGAATGTATTTAACTCAAATGAAAAACGTTATATTATTGAATAGTTTTCATTTTCACCCCCGCATTAAGTAATACTTGATAAAGAGAAGAGATTTTCTTTCTTCCTTCACCACGTTTTTCGCAGTATGTGAAAATAACACGTTGCTTTGCACGAGAAAATGCAACGAAAAAGTTAGAACGCGATTCTTTTGGATCATTTTTAAAACTCCACCATGCTGAGTCTTCAAGACCAACAAAAATAACAGTATGATACTGTGACCCTTTACTTTTATGAACTGTCATAATTGACACCGAATCTTTTCCTTCAAAATCATCTAGAATTGCTTCCCAAGATTGATTTTCAACTATTTCATAACTCTTCTCAAGTTGATTATTAATTTGTTTAAAGCAATGGTCATATCTATCGCCTTGATTGTATTCGGGGTAGTACGCTTGAATACAAGTTTTATTTATAAATTGTTCAATATTTTTTAAAAGTGTACTAATTTGATTTTTTGAAAAATTATTAAGTTCCATTTGATTTTGCAAATCACAATGGAAATTACTTAGTTCTTTTTGTAGTAATCTATTAGTTTTATCATCAGCTAAATCTACACCTCGCAAATTAGCTAAAATTTTATGGCAATCAGACCAGTAAACACCAGCGCGTTTTCTAGAACCAAATCGTAAAAATGAAATAAAAATAGTTGCTAAAGGTTCTGTTAGGATGTCTTGTTGACTAACACGTATCTTTAATCCATGTTTTCCGAAAACTTCTTTTAAGCACGCTTCATATTGGTCGGCTTTTTGCTTGACTAAGATCACAAAATCTTCCGGAGCTAATTTATAAGCGTTTATACTATCTAATATAGCTTTTGCCAAATATTCAGCTTCATCTTTTGGTGTGTGAAAATCCCAAATAACACAAGCATCTTCTGATATATTTCTTGAAATCTTAGATTCAACTTGCTGATAATTAGCATCGATTGTCAAAGCCAAGTTGTCTAGTATCTTTACTAATTCAGGTGATGAGCGGTAATTAAAAGATAGTTGAATACGTTGTGCTTGAAAATCCTGTTCAAATTTTCCAAAAGCATCATCTAGAGCCATAGCCCAACGCATAATTTGCTGTTTATTATCACCCACAGCAGTTAATATTATTTGGGAATTAAGAAAAGCAGTTTTAACTAAATCATATTGAACATGGGTTGTGTCTTGAAACTCATCCATAAAAACATGAGTATAGGTTGTTCTTAACGCATTACTAATTTTAGGATTTATTCTTAAAAGTAGTTCTGCGAGCCTCCCCATCATTGGAAAAGTCAACCTAGAATTTGCACCCATATGTAGACAAGCATTCCACCAGTACTTTGCAGCAGCAGATAAAGGTTCGCTAGGTAATTCTTGCATTCCTTGAGTTTTTAGAGGTGAACCAAGAATCCAATTTTTTTCTAAACTTTTTATAGAATTATTTGAGACGTTAAGACTATGAGACCGCAGAATGCTTTCATATTCAGCTTTTTTTGGAAAGTAAATTTCATAATCTTTCTTTGGCTGCCAAATATCAGGCAATGCTCCCATGAATCTGTCTAACATACTTTTTGCAAAAGCATCGAAAGTTAGGGAATCGAAGCGTAAAGCATCTTTTTTGGAACATCGTTCAGTAACTCGGTCTTTTAAATTTTTAGCAGAATCCTTTTTAAAACTGATAGCAAGAATGCGATAAGGATAAGGACATTTAGCTGTTTGTAAAAGATAGCAAGCTCTTTGAGCTAGCAGTTCTGTTTTTCCTGCTCCAGGTCCAGCAATTACAGAATAGTTTTTATTTGAACGTATTACGGTATCTGCATTTTGTTCAAGTTCATCTACACCAACCGGAACCCATTCTTGAGAGGTTGTATTCATCGTATTCATAATTTATATTTTATTTAGCGTAATTTTGTATGGGCGTACTCTAGAAGTTTTTTTAAAATTGAGGGAGCCTTTGAATTTAGGTCTTCTTCAGAAATTTCGCAAAGAGCTTGAAGATGGGTAGATGGTTTACTTTTGGTCAAGAATAGATACTTGTACCACGGGAATAACTCTAGAACATCTGAATATGCCGATTGGTATTTGTCAGCGTCATTACTTAGAACAGCTTTTATCGCATCGTCTTGAGAAGTTCTTGGTTGACTATTTTGAGTGTTTTTATAAACATCAGGAAAACAAGATAGCATCGCCATATCTAAATCTAATGGAGATGAGAAGAACACACCAAATTTTTCAAGATGAGTAACGAAGTTATTAATCTCTTCAATTGAGTCTTGCTGTGTATGAAGTGGTTCTAATTCTTCTTCAGATATTTTGTGCTTATTTCCATTACTATCACTGAATTCCAGAATTTCTTCGGAAGGAACTCCAATTTCTATAAGTTGCTTAAATGCATATTTGATTCGCCCCCATCCAGCACCTTTTCGTCCATAATCTAAGTCGAGAAGCGTTGCATATGGAATATCGAGTTCCTTTAGTAATTTCCAAAAATGGTTAACGTGTCTTCCTCCAAGTGGGACTATGGCAACAAAGGAAGGATCTACTTCCAATCCCATAGCTGAAGCTAGCTTTGGTAAGACGACTTGCTCGGAATCTCCTTCTCCAAGAATTACAAATCGAGCAAAGTATAATTCCGGGTAAGCATTAACAGCTTCGCGGATATATTTATACTTAGTGTCATTTTTATCAGGAAGCTTTATTTCATTAACACTTACAGTTCTCGATTCCTGAATAAGGCGAAAATGCCGAACTTCTTCAGGTTGAATCCTACCAAGAATTGCAGGGGAATGACTTGTCAAAACAGCTTGAGTAGAGTATTCCTTTACAAGAGAACGAAGCTGTTTTATTATACGCGACAAAAAATAAGGTGCTAAATGATTTTCTGGTTCTTCAAAAGCAAAAATGATTAAAGCAGGCGCTGTAAATTGATCAGAATTAAAACCTGTGTTATGAGACTGGTCTACACTACTATCATTTTTACCCACTGCGTCTGAATTCTTAATATTATTTCGGTAAATGAAATTTTGCTCAACTTCAAACACTGAAGCTACAAGTGAGAAATAAAATAGGGACTTCTGCCCGTCGCTTAAAGCATCTAAATCTCGTTCGCTATCAGATTCCGTTGGGCGGAATACAACATTCAATCGGCGAATGATCTCTTTAAATTGTCTACTAGCAACGTTAAATTCTGGTTGGGAATCAAAAGTATCGTTATGGAGTTCTTGCCATCTACTTGCTAAGACTTTATTTATCCGATCTATTGCTTGTTCTTTTCCGAAAACTTCGCGAATCTTTTGAGAAGCTTCTTGAATCGACTCCTGTGCTTCATTAGACCATGATACAGCTCTAAGTAAACGTCCTATAATTGCTCCGGTTGCGGATGTGAGTTGTGAAGATGGATCTCGTGTAGCCGGAATGTAGTGGACTTGAATTAAACCACGTTCAGATGCTTCACATTGTCTTTTTTCATCATCCATTGGTGTTTCTTTATCAGTTGTTACCCACCATAATTTTTGTTCGATATCTCCATCAATTGTTCGATCATCAACCCACTTCGCTTCAAGACGAATACGAACAAAAGGGGTTTCATCTGTATTCGTTACTACCATGTGATGAAAACAAGCTGGTACTGCTAGATTTGAAGATGTAGAATTCGGATTTTCTTCTAATTCGGTAAAAATCAAGCGAATATCTATATATAACTCAAACTCACGCTTACTACTATTATTATTTGATGGATCTGCAAATGCGTAAAAGTCAGTGGATATAATGGTTCGCTGCTTATTTGTTATGCCAAAAACACGGGACATAGCTTCAAGCAAGGCTGTTTTACCAGAACCATTAGCTCCAATTAATGCTGTTATTTCTTCAGATAGGTTTACAGTTGTGGGTGTATTCCCGAAACAGCGAAATCCTTTAAGCGTAATAGATTCTATTTTCATTAACAGAAATTAAAAGTATACATATCTTAAGGAGTTAGACTACCATAATCTAGTAAGTAAATATACATATATCTATCATGAATCGGATTTGCGATCGCATTCTAAAAAACTTCATTAGCATTTAGCATATCGATATTAAAACCTGCGTTCAGCGAAGCTGTGGCTCAGGCAGGTTTCGCCTGTGTAGCCGCGATTTAAATCGCCAGGTATACTCCCTGCCGAATCTTTCCGTTCACCCCCAAATTAAAGGAGACGTAGCAGTGCTACGTCTCTACATCAATAATTCATAAAAATTATTCATTCACTGACCGACTCACAATCGGTTATTATGAGCGAATAAATTATGATTTAGCATCACACTTTTTTGTTCAATATCCCCCGTCAAATTGATGCAAACACAACACAAATCGGCGCAAAAGCCCAGCATTCGTCCCGAAAGTCCTAATTTCTCTTCCGGCCCCTGTTCTAAGCGTCCTGGTTGGTCTTTGGAGGTATTAAAAGATGCAACTATCGGACGATCGCACCGTTCTAAGTTAGGTAAGGCTAAGTTAGCCGAAGTCATCGAGTTATCTAAGGAAGTTCTGCAAGTTCCTGATGATTATCGCTTAGGTATTGTCCCGGCATCGGATACTGGTGCTGTGGAAATGGCGATGTGGACTATGTTAGGACAGCGCGGTGTTGATATTTTGGCTTGGGAAAGTTTTGGTAAGGGCTGGGTGACTGATGCGGTTAAGCAGTTGAAGTTGGCAGATATTAATACTTATGAAGCTGATTATGGGCAAATTCCCGATTTATCAGTAGTTGATTGCGATCGCGATGTGGTATTTACTTGGAACGGTACGACTTCTGGTGTTAAAGTTCCGAATGGCGATTGGATTAAAGATAATCGTCAGGGGTTGACTATTTGCGATGCGACTTCTGCCGTTTATGCGATGGAAATTCCTTGGCAAAAGATTGATGTTTTGACTTATTCTTGGCAGAAAGTCATGGGTGGTGAAGGCGCTCACGGTGTAATTGTTTTATCACCAAGGGCAGTTGAAAGATTAGAAAGTTATACTCCTGATCGACCTTTACCAAAGATTTTTCGGTTAACTAAAGGCGGTAAATTAATTGAAGAAATCTTTGAAGGTTCGACAATTAATACACCATCAATGTTGTGTGTTGAAGATGCAATTGATGGTTTGAAATGGGGTAAATCTATCGGTGGTTTATCGAAGTTGATTGAGCGTTCAAATAGTAATTTACAAGTATTAGAAGATTGGGTTGCGAAATCTGACTGGATTGATTTTTTAGTAGCAGATAAATCAATTCGTTCCAATACTTCTATTTGTTTGAAGATTGTTGATGAGTGGTATAAATCTTTATCAAAAGAAGAACAAGCAGCCAAAGCTAAAGAATTAGTTGCCTTGATGGCTAAGGAAGAAGTTGCTTACGATATTGGTTCCTATCGTGATGCACCTCCGGGGTTGCGGATTTGGGGTGGTGCGACGGTGGAATCAAAAGATATGGAAGCTTTAACCCATTGGTTGGATTGGGGATTTAGTCAGATAAAGTAGTCAGATTTATCGTTTGTATATCAGATTTTGGAGACGCAATATATTGCGTCTCTACATTGTTTTGCATGGGAACTGAATATTCTTAAAAACAGTCATTAGAGGATGTTTTAAAAGTCGAATTATATACTTTGCCTCTAAGGACTCTAAGTCGCACGTCAGTTGCTACAACAGCTGTGTTCCCCCGCAACGCAGTGGCTTGACTACACAAGCAAAGTCCGTTTAAACCCGTGCAGACGGGTTTCGTTTGTGTAGTAGCGGTTTAAACCGCCGGATACTTTTCAAAAACCTAACAAGGTAAATTACACCGAATTACACAGATATTAACAAAACTTTTTCCGGGTTATCTTAACTTTCAGCCGTATCATCTTAAATGTTAATAGCAGAAGACGTTTTAAAAAAAAATTACAAACAATTCAATTACAATCGAGCTTAATTATATGAATTATAAAATTAAGTTTTTAATAAAATATTCATAAAATTCCTGACTGTAGGGTGTGTTTAGAGAAAAACAAAAAACAGCGATGATTAGGTGAGTGAGGAGAAGAAAATGAAAGATTCTACAGCAGTGCCATCAGATTTTTCCTTAGAAGAATGGATGCATAATCCACTTAAAGATGCCGAAATTACAGAAGATTTATTAATACAAAATTGGATGGAAAACTCGGAAGATAAATCAAAATCATTCGATAAATTAGACAGAACTTATAAAGAAGTTGAAGATGTTTACGAAATCGAATGGGTAAATGAAGAGTTAGTAGAACAAAAAGTTTTAACACTCAAACAACGAAAAATTTTAGGCAATCTTTACTATTATTGGAGAAGTTATAAAGACTCCAGCGGACAAGGTGGAGACGTGTATAATCACGTACCCTGTCGCACTAAAATTCAAGGGCGATCGCCAGACGTTGCTTACATCACACCGCAGTTAGTTGAGCATTTCGGCGACTTGGAAGTATTCCCTCAAAGTTTCTCCTTGATTGCCGAAGTGGCTTCTCCTGCGGATTTAGCAGAAGAATTGATTGCAAAATCTCACGAATATTTACGTTCTGGGAGTGAGGAAGTTTGGTTAATTTTCCCGGAAAATCGGTGGATTATTATTGTTACGGAAAATCAACGACTTATATTTACTTCTGGAGATATTGTTTATACTCAGAGGTTACTGAATGGCTTTAGTGTTGGAGTTGATGAGTTATTAGGATAAGGAAGAATTAGTGAGGAGTTAGGAGTGAGTTAATAATTATAAAAATGTTAACAGCCCACGAAGGTGGGCTTTGTTTTTGTAGCCCCAGACTTCCAGTCTGAGGGTATTATTTTTAATTACTAACTAATTTCTAAGTCTTACTTAAACCCCAAAATCTCCGAAATTGCTGCAACGATATCAAGATAAAAATTTCCCTGTACTGCACGGAATAATTCAAATTTGGTATCAGGTGCGCCGAAAAACGGTCTTAAAAACCATCCTAACTGCATACCGACAAAGCCGTAAAGTAGTAACCAAGACCTTAAAATAGTTGTTCGAGTACCTTTACCAACTTCATCTTGTTGAGAAAGCAACTGCATTCCATCGTAAAGGAATTTAACCCCGAATGAACCCGTAATACCGAAAATTAATACATTAAGAATTTTGAAAAATTGATAAGAATCAGGTGTAGTAATTAGAAAGAATAACGTCACTGGTGCAAAGCTAAATAACAATACGCTAATCACCGATACAGCAGTGAGTAATACAACAAAATGCTGTTGTAAAGTGCTACGAGAGCCGAATAAAACATTGAAAAAGAACAAAGTTGGAAAACAAATAAACAGTGCTAATAAGTAGAATGCAGGTAATTTAATCGCGCTGGTTAATGCTTGCATCCAGCCATGAGAAGCACCAATAATTGCACCATAAATTGCAAAGAAAATAGAACTAGAGACTAGTAAAGAATTAGTTTTACTTTGTAATCGAATTTCCTGACGAATTTCTTCTAAAAAGCTTTGTCTATCACGCAATAAGCTAAGTAGAACATTAAAGTGTTTGTTTCCTTGAAACTGAGTTTTATTTTCCAGCATTTTATTATCTTGATTCATTGTTTTGATTTATTAGAGTAACAGTAGTTGTGATAGCTTTTATGAAAATTAAGATAGGGTATTGGGTATTGAGTATAGTTTGATATTCTTAAGTACAGACGTAGCAATGCTACGTCTCTACAAAACTAACTCCTAACTCTTAACTCCTAACTCCTAACTCTTATTTAAACCCCAAAAGGTGAGCGAGAGACTGAATAATACTTAAATAAAAGTTTCCTTCTCTTTCTCTAAACAATGTAAAAGGTGCTGTTGGAGTACCAAAAAAAGGTCTAAGAGTCCATCCTAATTGACTACCAACAAATGCATATAAAAACAACCACGATCGCAATATTTTTTGTCGCATAATACTATTTTCACCATCTTGTTCTAAAACTACTTTTGCGGCTTTGTATAAGGAAGAAACCCCGATAAATCCTGTGGCAGAAAAAATAATTACATTTAACAAAATGAGAAACTGATAGTTACCAGTACTAAGCATAAAAAACAAGGTTATTGGTGCAAAGCTAAATAGCAATACACTCGTTACAGAAACAGCAGTTAAAACTAAAGCAAAATACTGAATAAAAGTACGTTTGTCGCCAAAAATTATATTAGCGAAATATAAAGTTGGTAGACAAATCAACAGTGTAATTAAATAAAGCGCTGGTAATTTAATTGCAGAAGATAAAGCCTGCATCCAGCTATGATAAGCACCAATAATTGCACCATATATAGCAAAAAATAGCGAACTACAAACTAACAAAGAAATGATTTTATTTTGTAATCGAATTTTTTCGCGAATTTCTTCTAAAAAACCTTGTCTTTCTCGCAGTAAGTTAGTTAATACGACAAAATATTTATTCACTATAGATTGTTTTTGAAGCATATGATTTAATAAAAGGTCAAAGGTTAAAGGTCAAAGGTCTAAGGTTGGTAATAAACAACTGTCAACTGTCAACTATAGCTTCAATCCAAAATCTAAAATTTAAAATCCAAAATTCTTCCTCACTTATTCGTGATAGTCATTCCCAGAACCATATTTCCAAGCATCAACCAAACGATGCCAATAATATTGATAGTTATTTGGGAGATTTTTCATCCACGGTTCTAACATTGAGCTTAATCTAAATAAAACAGAATAAATACCTAAAGTAATGTAATGCCATAACCAATCTATTAAAGTTATTAAACCAACTTGAGGAATGATTTTTATAACTAAAATTGGATGAGTAAAACTTGTTTTTAAAAGCGTTTTAGTTAAACCTCCAAACTGCACTACATCTTGTAAAAATGGTTTAAGTATTGATTCTCCTAACTGCTGCATTTGAGTAAATACAACTGATAATAATTGATTGATTTGATTTGGCTCAACTTGTTGATTTACACCTACACTCATTGCTTTTTGAAATAACCAAGTAACTGTTAAACTTGGTTGATATGGTTGTAATAATGACAGCGATGCAGATGATAATTGATTGGTTTGCAAAGCTTCATCAATACCTAAAGTTAAACGCTTCAGATTTCGTATCATTGCACCGAAACCACCGAAACTTAAAGGAGATTGATTTCCGCTACTATCACCTACTGGTAAAATACGAGAAAATGGTGTTTTTAAAGGACTTTGACGATAGGAAGGAAAGAAGCCAAATAACGCTCTTTTAAAGTCAAGCTGATGTAATTCTACACTTTGATATTCTGGCATCAAGTGCAAATATTCCTCAAAAAATGCTTCCAATCCGATATGTTGTGCATCTGCATCCATATAGGTAAACATATAAGTTGTTCTACCGTCTTTTGCAGGAAAAGCTTCCCAAAAATACTGACACTGATTTTTAATTTCAGTAAAAGATAACAACAAGTCACCAGTTTGGTTTTCCGGAAAACCTGATGCACAAGTTCCCACAACCATACACAACGCATCCGGTTTGACTCCTTGACGTATTTGCTGGGTGATAGGAGAAAGATTTCCCATCGCATCGATTAACAATCTACTTTTGAACTGGTTGTTTACCACTACTCCATGGGGATGAACTACTGCTTCTATAAAAGGTGTATTTTCAAATAGCTTTCCTCCGATTTCTAAAAATCTTTGTTTCAAAATTTCGAGTAAATAAACTGGATATACACCGATATTGAGAACATTTTCTACCCAAATTTCTGTACCCGAAGTAAAGCTAACTCTGGCTGGGTTATATTCAGTAACAATTGCTTTTTTTAACTCTTCAGAGGTAAGCAAATCTAATTCTAAAAGTACTTGTAATTCGTTACGAGATATGTTCCATTCTTGCTCTCTACCTTGTAAAATTCCTCTTTCAATTAAGGCAACTCGTAAACCTCGTGAAGCTAAAGCACAACCAATTAAAATACCTAAAGTACCTCCAGAAATCACAACATCCCAATCGACTATACTTAAAGGCTGTTGATTTTCTTTTACCACCATTTGTACGGGTGTATTTCCCGATTTTAAGGATGTTAATATCCTATCTGCACGACGTAATCCCCCTAAAACATCACCTGGTAATTGCGTCAGAATTTCCTCTGTTAAAGACATAGTTGTAATTTGGGCTAATTTATTCAAGTTATATATGTATATATTTAATTTTCTTACTTTCGATGACAATTATTTTAAGTATCGACTTTAATTCAATAAATATATTTAATACATATATCTAATACATATATACTTTTATAAATATTGATTTTTACAGCAAATCCTGGCTGCAAAATTATCATAAGTATAATTACTGAAAAATGTAGGTCAATATACAGATGAATAAAAATTTTCAAGATATTATTCGGTTTCCTAGTGTTGATGTCAGGTATCAAAGGGTTCTCAGCCGTTTTGCCGCTCATACTTCCACTTTCAGTAGTTTCAAATCAACTTTAAACAAAATTATTTTTTGATGAACATAGATAAAGAAACAGTAAAGTTACGAGGAAAAGGGTGTAAAAAAAAATAAAAATAATTATCGTAAGAGACGAAACTCTTACTAAATAATATTCATGAATTAGATGTATGTCTAAATAAAATTAAATTAGTGATTTTTTGAGATTCATGAAAATAGCTTTTATAGTAGATAAATTTCCAGCTTTATCAGAAACTTTCGTTATTAATCAAATTACAGGTTTGATTGAACGCGGACACAAAGTACATATTTATGGAAGACAGACTGATGATAATAAGCTGCATCCAGATGTAGAAAAATATCAATTAATTGAACACACGCGCTATTTACCAGAAATACCTAAAAATTATTTATGGCGTTTATTGAATGTAATTTATTTATTGACTAAAAACTTTTCTCAAGCTCCTTTAGTTTTACTACGTTCTCTGAATATTTTTAAATATGGTAAACGAGCTGCTTCTTTAAGATTATTTTACTCAACTTTACCGTTTTTAAATGCACCCGAATACGATATTATTCATTGTCAATTTGGCAGACAAGCAGTTTGTAAATTCGGTCCTTATACTTATGAGGGTGTAGTTTTACGTGATATTGGTGCAGTTAAAGGTAAATTGCTTACTACTTTTCGTGGCTACGATATAAGTTGGTATGTACATAAATATGGGGAAAAAGTCTATGATGAATTGTTTCAGAAAGGAGATTTTTTCTATACGAACTGCGAATTTTTTAGACAGCGAGCAATTCAACTCGGATGCGATGAAAAAAAAATTATCGTTCACGGTTCGGGAATTGATTGTAGTCGGTTTAAATTCAAACCCAGATATCCCGATGATTCTGGTTTAATTCGGATTGCCACAACGGGACGTTTAATCGAGAAAAAAGGTATAGAATATGCAATTAGGGCAATTGCTGAAGTTGTAAAAGTTTATCCAAATGTAGAGTTTAATATTATTGGCGATGGAGAGCTAAAAGAACATTTTATTAAGATAATTCAAGAATTAAATATTGCTGACAAAGTACATTTAAAAGGATGGAGAAATCAAAAAGAAATTATTTCTATTTTGGATGAAACTCACATTTTTGTTGCACCAAGTGTCACTGCTAGCGATGGTAATCAAGATGCTCCAGTTAATACCTTAAAAGAAGCAATGGCAATGGGTTTACCAGTTATTGGTACTCTACACGGCGGTATTCCCGAATTACTTGAAGATGGTATTTCTGGCTTTTTAGTTCCTGAGAGAGATGCATCAGCCATAGCCAATAAATTAATCTATTTAATCGAGCATCCGGAAATTTGGCAACAGATGGGTTTATCCGGTCGTAAAAAAGTGGAAATGCACTATGATATCAACAAACTCAACTCCGAATTAGTGGAAATTTATCAGCTTATATCAAGTAATGATTTGTATTTATCCAAACAAAAAAGGCTACTTTCTTCTGTAAGTCCTAACTATATATAAATCAATACAAATAAATACAAACAGACAAGAAATAAAAAATTAGAGGATTAAAATATGAACTCCAAAACAGAAGTAACTATCATCGTCGCACCAAGAGAACGTTTTAGTTATACTCGTGAATCTTTAGAAAGTATTTACGAACATACACAGCTACCGTTCAAGTTAATTTATGTTGATGGTGGTTCACCTTCTCATATTAAGAAATACTTGGAAACTCAAGCAGCAGAAAAGCAATTTCAAGTGATTCGTACCGAACATTACCTTTCTCCTAACCATGCGAGAAATCTCGGTTTGCGTCAAGTTGACACCAAGTATGTAGTTTTTATCGATAACGATGTAGTTGTAACTCCCGGTTGGTTAAAAGCTGCAGTAGACTGCGCTGAGGAAACAAATGCAACCGTAGTCAGTCCTCTGGTATGTCAATATTTACCGCTACACGAAGAAGTGCATTGCGCTGGTGGTGAATCGGGAATCAAGGTAGAAACCAAAAACGACACCACAAGAAGACGGTTTATTGAAAAGATTTACAAGCAAGGACGAAAAGTTGCAGATGTGCGTCCGAATTTACAGCGGCATGAAACCGGATTGGCAGAATTTCACTGTATGATGGTACGTACCGAAATCTTTGATAAAATCGGTTTACTTGATGAAGGATTGTTGAATACAAAAGAACACGTAGATTTGTGTATTTTGGTAAATGAAGCTGGTGGTAAGGTTTATTTAGAACCCGATTCTTTAGTAACTTATGTACCCGGGCCACCTTTAGAATGGTCGGATATTGGTTATTATATGTTGCGCTGGAGTGACGGTTGGGAAATGGCTAGTTTGAAAAGATTGCGCGATAAGTGGAATCTAACTGAAGACCAATATTTTAAAAATAAATATAACCGCTTGGGATGGCGTAGAAGAATGACAATTATCGACCCCATTAGTAACAAACTAGGCTTTGGTAATCGTTTTGCTTCTAAGGTAGCCGGTAAATTATTGGGTAAAGCAGATAGATTGCTAAATCAATATATTACCAGCAGTTACGCCCGCAAATACCTGCAAAACAACTCGTCGAATCAAACTCCTCCCAATCAACCACCATCTACAATTACTGCATCATCACAAGGTTAACTTAATATTTATCTAAATATTCATGTAGAGACGTAAAATTTTACGTCTCTGCGTGTAGGAGATCAAATGGCAAAAAACTCATGTAAAACCAAGGGTGAAAAAGATTGAAAAAAAATAAATTTAGAAAACATCAACAATACGAAGCTATTTATACTCCAGAAAGTTTATTGAGACATCCTTCCAGATTATTTAAACAAATGTGGTTGGATTTATTAGGTTCTCGCGAATTAGCTTGGAGATTGTTAGTAAGAGATATCAGCGCTCAATATCGTCAGTCATTTTTAGGAATAATTTGGGCTTTTATTCCACCAATAGTCATGGCTGCGGGATTCACTCTTGCTAGTCAAGCTAAGGTGATTAATGTTGGGGAAACAGATTTACCTTATCCAGCTTATGTAATGTTTAGTACGGCTTTATGGCAAACCTTTGTAGATGCCATCAATGGTCCAGTAAAAGCAGTAACAGAAGCTAAACCGATGCTAGCAAGAGTTAACTTTCCTAGAGAAGCTTTAATATTAGCAAAATTAGGAGAAGTTTTTTTTAATTTTGCCATCAAATTAATTTTAATTACCGGATTATTTCTCTATTTTCGCGTACCCGTAAGTTGGACAGTATTCATAGCACCAGTCGCTTTAATTCATTTAATTTTTTTAGGTACATTTATCGGTGTTTTGCTATCACCTTTAGGAGTTTTATATCAAGATGTATCCAAAGGATTAACTTTACTAACGAGTTTTTGGCTGTTTTTAACTCCTGTGGTTTATCCAGTTCCCACACAAGGAATTTTCGGTAGTATAGTTAAACTAAATCCTGTTACTCCCCTGCTCGTGACAACACGAGAACTTGCAACTACGGGAATTGTATCGGAACCCGTCGGATTTTGGATTGTCAGTGTTATTACTATAATTGGATTATTTGTAACCTGGATTGGATTTCGTCTGGCAATGCCTTTTGTGGTTGAGAGAGTAAGTTCTTAAATTATGACTAGTTTAATAAACAGAAAAATTGACACGCAGCCCGATGAAACTGAAGTCGTGATTTCAGTTGAAAATGTTTCTAAAAAGTTTTGTCGAGACTTAAAACGCTCTTTATTTTACGGTTTACAAGATATCGCGACTGAAGTTACGGGTGGAAAAAGAAAAAGCGATAGTTTACGTAAAAATGAATTTTGGGCGCTCAAAGATGTTAATTTTCAATTACATCGAGGTGAAGCTCTGGGGTTAGTTGGTTCTAATGGTGCGGGAAAAAGTACCATATTACGAATTATCAGTGGTTTAATTAAACCTGATACTGGAACGGTAAAAGTTAAAGGTAGAGTTGCTCCTTTAATTGCATTGGGAGCTGGTTTTAATCCTATTTTATCGGGACGAGAAAATATTTACGCTAATATGTCAATTCTCGGTTTAGAAACCGCAGAAATTGAAAAGAGATTTGATGAAGTTGTCGAATTTGCTGAAATTGCCGACGCAATTGACGCACCAGTTCAAACTTATAGTTCGGGAATGGCTGCACGATTGGGATTTGCTTGTGCTGTTCACATCGAACCCGATATTTTATTAATAGATGAAGTCCTTGCGGTGGGTGATATCAAATTTAAAATGAAGTGCCATCGGAAATTATCTGAATTACGTAAAAAAGGCACGGCGTTTATATTAGTTACTCATAATTCACATAGCATATTAAATATATGTGAAACTTCTATTTTTTTGAAAAAAGGTCAACTAATTGCTTCTGGAGACACCGAGAAAGTAATTCGTACATATGAAGAAGACCTTTGTTTGAGTGGTAAAGGAAATGCTTTGGGAAGAATGGTTTTACCACCTAAACCCAAAGAAAAAAGTAATGGTTTAGACATAGTTTCGCTATGCTTTAAAGACGAACAAGATAATAATTTAGAAACTTTATTTACTGGTGAACCAGCATATTTAAGTGTAGAATGTAAATCCTACGAGCATATTAATAGTGGCAACTTAGGTATGTTAATCACGGCATTATCTGGAGGAGAAGGTCTTGTATTATATCTGACTACTGCCAGCGATAATCAAGAGTTAGTCATTCCTGTAGGTAAATCCGAAATCCGAATGTATATGCCTTATTGTTCCATGGTTCCCGGCGTATATAGTGCCAGAATTTATATTCGTAATGGCGTATATTCCTATGATATTGTGGAATCTTTCCGATTTACAGTCAAAGCAAATAGAACTATTAGCAGATGTCAATTTTATCAACCAAGAGAATGGCAGGTTTTAGTTAGTGAGAGCAACCTATGAATTGCGAATAATACAGTTGAATCTGAAAGTCATACCCCAGCAAATTTGATAATTAATTAATAAATAATATTTTATGCCTATAGAAGGAAGACATTTGAGCATCAAAGGTGAGAAAAGATGTAAATGCAGTTTAATTTATTGAATTAGAAAAGAATATCTATTTTTTGATAATTTAATTATTAACTATTATTAACCAATGAAGTTGACTCGAATAAGTAAAAACAACTTTTTGCCAGTTACAACATTCAATAAGCGGGTGTATTGCAAATGACAAATCCTTTATTAAGTATAATCATTCCTACTCATAACCGTCCTCAACTTGTAATTAGGGCAGTAAAAAGTGCTTTAGAGCAAACGATGGAGAACTTAGAAGTAATTGTTGTTGATGACGCTTCTCAAATTCCTCCAGAATTACCTCAAGATAGCAGACTAAGAATGATTAGACTTCCAAAACCCAGCGGTGGAGCTGCTGCTCGTAATGTTGGTACTAAAGCCGCTTGCAGTCGTTGGGTGACTTATTTAGATGATGATGATAGACTTCTTCCCAATATGGCTAGTGTATCGTTAAAGGCTTTATCAGAAAATACTTCCAAAAGTCCAGTAGCAGTTATTTCTGGCTTAGAAGCCGTTGATGCTCAAGGAAAAGTATCCCACAAGCGAATACCACCAAAGCTACGTAAACAAGGTAGTCACTTCTTTCTAGAAGAACTGGAGCTAGGCTATTCATACAATACCAAACAGACGTTGGTTGTGGAAAAAAAAGTAATTGAGCAAATTGGTGGCTGGGATGAAACATTTCGCTCTCGGGTTCATTCCGAACTTTTTTTACGTCTTAATCCAGCCTGTTCTATAATCGGTTTACCAGTTGTGACTTATCAGCTTACAGCCCATGAAGGACCAAGAGTGTCCCGAAATGTTCAACTGCGTCAAGAAAGTTTCCAACGTTTAATAAATAAGCATGAAAATTTGTTCAAAGCACATCCTCAAATGTTCGCTTGTTTTGTATACGAACAATCTCTGATGTGCCAACAACTAAATCAACAAAGTGCTGCAATCTCTAATTTTTTATGGGCAATGCAAATAAACCCTGTTTACACCTGCAAGCGATTAATTAGACCAGTTTATTACACAATTTTTAAAAAGTCTTCTCTCGAAAAGACGGCATAAATTAAATTATTGATGTTGATGCATACTAAAAATAGTAATTACATTTATCAACATTATTTATGGGTGTATCTCACGATATTTTAATGTACTTAGTTCAATATCAAAATGCAAAAACTTGTTTCCGTAATTATTCCCAGCTTTAATGCTCAAACGTGGTTAGCAGAAGCTATTGATAGTTGTTTAGAACAAACATACCCTCATATTGAAATCATTGTAATTGATGATTGTTCCACTGATAAATCTATGGAAATCATCAAAAGTTATGGAGATAAAATACGTTGGGAATGTCTTCCTAAAAATAAAGGCGGAAGCTACGCTAGGAATAGAGGGTTTGCTTTATCTAAAGGAGAATATATTCAATTTTTGGATGCAGACGATTTTATTTTACCAAAAAAAATAGGAACACAAGTAAATTTTTTAGAAGAAACAGGAGCAGATGCTGTTTACGGTGATTGGAGATATCAAGGGCATCAATCTAATGGGGTAATATTCCTCGATCAAATAGAAAAGCCTGAAACACAAACAGATATTCTACAATCTTTACTGGAAAATTGGTGGACTGCTGTTGCATCTTTATTTTATCGTAGAACCGCTGTTGAGAAAAGTGGTGGATGGGATGAAAGTTTATTAGCAGCACAAGATAGAGATTTTTTCATTTCGGTGGTAATGAGTGGTGCAAAAATTCTTTATCAACCTGGTTGTTATTCAATATATCGAAGATACGGTAACGTTACAGTATCAACCGCTTCAAAACCACGTTGGGTAGAAAATCACTGCAAAGTTTTACAAAAAGTAGAAACAAGACTTTTACAGCGAAATAAACAGATTCCAGTTAATTATCGTCGTGCTTTAGCTCAAGGTTACTTTGAATTAGCTAGAGATTATATGTATATAGACTATTCACAATATTTACGATTTTTAAATAAATCTTTAGCTCTTTGTCCTGATTTTAAACATAAAAGTTCAAAAACTATCTATAATTTAGTTCAAGATATTTGTGGATTTCCTTTTAGTGAAAAAATTGTTCATCGCATACTACTTTTACAAGCATTTATAGATGCTAAAACCAATCTCCGAATCTCAAAAAAATCACGGTTAAATCCCACCGTCGATTGTGCTAATGTTGATAATTGCGTAGTACAATAACCTTTAATTAGGGAAAAACTCATGAATAGAGGAAAAATCGTCGCAATTATTACGGGTGTCATTTCCATACTTTTAGCTGTTGCTTACCTTCTAATAGTCCAAATTCTCGACTTTCGAGGGGAAATGAAACCCGCACCTATGACTCAAGTAGAAATACATTCTCTAATAGCTACTTATAATTATATTAAAGTCATGTTAGAAGTCGGGTTTTTATGACACTTGTATTTTGTTACAGATATTTAATCTAAAAACCCGACTTCTAACGATACAACTTCAAGCTCATTAAACCCCGTTTGTTGATCAAAAGTTCGTAACAAATTAAAATCCTTTATTATACCAATAACGATTTCGGCGGTAGTATAGATAATGCAACCATCACACAGGTGTCCGCCAATCACTTTACCATGGCTATTTGCGATCGCGATGTGAAGATGTACTCCTGTGGTTGCTAAAGTACCGTTAAGAGAAAGGATTTCAAATTTTTCGCTCAATACTATACTATCATCTTGATCGGCGAAGCGAATTGTTGCTTGTTTTAAACTACCGATCGCAGTTAAAATAAATCCTGCTTGAATATTTTGTTCGACTGCAAAGTTTTTTAAAGTTTTTCGTAAATCTGTATCGGGTTTCAGTCTAATGGGAAAAGCTTTCATTCGTTTTGAAAGGTTTGTGGTACGGAATGTACGTGCTTAGTTCAATCAAAATCATAGTATTTCAATTTTGTTGCATTTACGCAATAGTTATTTCCTTGTCAGCAGGAGATTAGTGATTTCTAAAAACTAGATACTGTTAGCGTTGAGGGAAGAGACAAATAAATACTCCCTTTCCGGCAGAAGATTACTGATTAAAAAAACCCTTCTAGACGCAGAGTACGCTTCTTGAAAGAGGTAAAAAAGAGACGGGTAATCTTAAAGCGGGATAGGAGTAATCATACAGCATATTGCTAATATTTACTAAACTATTAAGTGATTTTACTGAGAATTAATATTTATTTAGTAGATAATAAAATTATCTGTAGAAAGTTGGGTTTCTTTATCAATTAGACACATTCTCAGTAAGTTTACGGAAGCGTATCCAATAAAACATTTTTAGAATATACGCAAAAGCTTCTAGTTAATATTATCAGGATGCGACATATGGCAGAACTGCTGCCTCATTGCCAAAATCTAAAAAAACAAGTAGATACTATTTTACAACTTTTGCAGCAAGAACCTTCTTTAGCTTCTTGTGATGTAACCCCAACTCAAACTTCGTTGAAAAAAGCCATCTCTCCCAAGTTTGAGATTGTGTTTGCGGGTGCATTTAGTGCTGGTAAATCAATGTTAATTAATGCGCTTTTAGAGCGGGAATTGCTTTATAGTGCAGAAGGACACGCTACTGGTACGGAATGCAAAATAGAGTATGCACATCCAGAGAATGAGCGAGTTGTTCTGACTTTTTTGAGTGAAGTAGAAGTGCGAGAACAAGTTTTTTCTTTATGTGAGCAGTTGGGATTGCATAAAGTTGAGAATATTAATCAGGAAGATGCAATTGAATTATTGCGTAAAGGATGCGAGACTATCATCCTTTCTGAAGGTGGTGAGAGTAAATCTGAGCGTGCTAAACAAGCAAAAGCCTTAATTTTGTTATTGTCGGGGTACGTGGCAAATCGTCAGCATATCCATACGATAAATAATGCTACTTACTCCATGGAAGAATTTAATTTTAATAATCTCAAGGAAGCTGCTGGATATGCACGTCGAGGAAGTAATAGCGCAGTTTTGAAGCGAATTGAATATTATTGCAACCATCCTCTATTACAAGATGGTAACGTCATTATTGATACGCCGGGTATTGATGCGCCGGTGGAAAAAGATGCCCAGTTGACTTATACAAAAATTCAGCATCCGGATACTTCTGCGGTAGTCTGTGTTTTAAAACCCGCGTCAATGGGTGATATGACAAAGGCTGAAACTCAACTTTTGGAAGTAATTCGCAATAATTCTGGAATTAGGGATAGAGTTTTTTACGTTTTCAATCGGATTGATGAAAGTTGGTACAATACCGACTTGAGACAAAGACTGGATAATTTAATTAATACCCAGTTTCAGGATGGTAGCAGGGTTTTTAAAACCAGTGGATTGTTAGGATTTTACGGTAGTCAGATTAAACAAACAAGTCAAAAAGATCGATTTGGTTTAGATTCGGTTTTTGCCGGTAAGATTCATCAAACAGATAATCAAACAAATAATCAAACTAGTAATCAAACAGATAATCAAACAAATCATACAGCAGAATTAGAAGAAGAAACGCCGCAGTTTGTATATGAATTTTTGCGTTATTGTACTGCTTCTGGTAAGTTATCTGCCGATAAATTTCGGATTTCTGTAAATAATTTTGAAAGTCGAAATCAGAATTATGTGAGAATTTTATCAGAGCAAGGAAACTTGTTAATTAATCAATTAATTCAAGATAGTGGTGTTGAGGATTTTAAGACAGCTATTACTCGCTATCTTACTCAAGAAAAACGTTCCCAGCTATTTAAAAATTTGGCTGACGATTTAGAAGATGTTTGTATTAAACTGAAGAAATACTATCAAGATATACAGCGCAATTTAGACAGTCAACCACAAGAAATTGAGGCAATGAAAGCTCAGGAATTGCAACGTCTCAATCAGCAATTACAACAAGTCGGAAATGATTTTCGCAACCATATTGCAGTAGAAGTTAATCAGGTGGTAACCAATGCCTGCCATAACTTTGAAGCCGATTTTAAGGGATTGCGAGCGCTAATGATTCACCGTTTGGATGAATTGTTAGAAACTTTCTCTGTTGCGGATACTTATAAACGTGCGACTTTGAATCATCCTCGGAATGCAACAGCACCTTTGATTGCGATTTTAGTAGAAGCATTGTATTATTTATCAAATCAGTTGGAAGATATTTTAGTAAAGTCTTCTGAGGATATTGTTGCCCGTTTCTTTCAACGTTTAAATGAAAGAATTAGTAAAGCCGAATATTATCGTCAACTATATCGTTTATTAGGTAATGATGGAGGTTTGGAACAAGAATTAGAGAATTTAAAACAGCAGATTGCTCTGGCTTTAAAAAATGCAGCGCGGGTAGAATGCGATAGATTTGTTAGAGAAAGTCCTAGATTTTACGATGAAGGTACTTTTTCAATATATCAGTTTCGTCAAACTTTACAGCAAACTTCTCAAGCTTACGATTGTGAAAGTATGGTAGATGCGGAAGCTGCAATTAGACAATTATTAAAGCTAGATTTTGAACCAAAAGTCAGTAAAACGATTCGTATAACCTTCCGTCAAACGATTAACCAAAGTTTTAAAACTCAGCTTTTGCCAATGGCAGAAATCAAGAGTGATGAAATTTTACAACAATATCCCAAAGCACGGGCTTATTTAGAGGAAACTTTGCAAAAAGAAGCTCAAGAGAAGATTGCTCACAACAAACTACTCTTAGATGCTGTTTCTGAAAAAATTGCCGCCTTCAACCAATCGACTTCCGGTATCAACCTTTGCTTGGAAGCGATGCAACTCTACGAGCATTTATTACCCACCATTGAGTCAGTAGAGACAGAAATAGTAGATAGTACATTATCTGAAAACAACGGTTATGCTGAAAATATAGCTCAAATTATCGAACCTTAACGATTGATGTTGTTTCTGTGACAGAGATATCACAAAAATATTGGTAACTTAATTGAAACTTATCCTAAATTAATAGACTGAGATGAAAAGTAAATTCAAACCTTTGAGTTGCAACGACGATGATGTTTTGTCTTACAAAGGTGGCTTGCTCAAATTTAGTCAGTTTAAGCAACAGTTAGAAAATGAATTATGGGAAAAAGTCAACTATCTTCTCACAAAAGAAAATGATGGTTGTAATAGTAGAGAAAGAATATACGATTTAATTAATAATTCTTTTAGTTGCTGCAATATCAGCGTTACCTTATCTTCACCAGAAGAAGGGAATGATTGCGAGATTCTCCGACTTGGTGCTAAAAGTTGGCAGAAAGGAAAAATTAGAAGCAATTCATTTATCAATTTCTTTCCCAATGATAAAAGTTCTAATCAAAGAGTTCAAATTCAGTTTGATTTAGAATTTTTATCTGAAGAAAATGAAGTTAAACAGCCTCAATTATATTTTGATGATATGAGGTATGCTGCATAAAATATCAAATAGCTTCAAGTAGTTTTTCTGGGAATATTTTAAACAAATTAATAAATAAATTAATAAACCAATTAATAAACCAATTTATTAATTAATAAATTTATTAATTAATTAATCTTATTTCCGTCTCTGGGTTTAACAGAGAATTACATTAAATTAAACAGATATCATCTCTTTTTTCGTATCACATCAATAGAGAGATGAAAAATTAGTGACGGATTCGCATTCCAAAAAAATGTGATGCAATAAATTATCCACAAATACAAATCTAAAAATTCTAAATTAAGTATGGATTGTCAACTTGAATCTTTGATTGCAGACAGCGAGTTTCTTCTATTAAATAATATGGTTTTTAACGCCAATCAAATTAAAAACAATATTGTTAAAGATTTTCAACCAAGAAAGAATGATTTAAACTTTTGTCGTAAAAATATATTTTTGAAAACATATTTTCGAGAAATAAATAATCAAGGAATATTTAACCGCATTGAATGGAAATTTGGGCTAAAAAAAGATGTTGAATGCGAATTGATGAGATTTGATCAAATTAAACAAGTCGATAAATTGCAACTCAGAGTTATTTTAAATTTTTCGTCAACATTGCAAATAATTAATAATCATACATTTGATGACTTATCTGACAAAGAAAATCATCATCATGAATCTTTTGACTTAAAAGTCTTATTAAATTATTCTTTCCAAGAATTAGAAACTGAAGAAACACCCACAACAATACCTACAAAAATCAATTATATAGACACAATACCTTTCCCAAATATTAATATTAATCAGCAAAACAATGAGCAAAACACCGCGTATTCCTATCCCCTCAGCAGTCAGAAAATATGTATTTGAACGCAATAATTACCAGTGTCAAAGCTGCGGTAAACAAAATACAGAAAATCAATTAACTATTGATCATATTATCCCCTTAGCGCGTGGTGGTTCAAACGATATCAGTAATTTACAAACTTTGTGCTTTACCTGCAATCGTCAAAAGGGGGATAATATTGATAATCGGTTTCGACGTTATTTTGATTGAGTTTACTATCCTGATACGACTTATTTTACTTCTTTACCCATCGCTCATCTTTAACCACTGAAAAACTTGATTGGGAGTGAGGGTTAATTCAATTTCTGGTAATACTAATAATATGTCTTCTCCTTGGAATAGGATTGGTTGTTTTCCTGATTCAAATACCAAAATACTTGAATCATCAGAATCGAGAAGCCACCCCAAACGAGTACCATATTTCAAACAATGCAGAATATTGCCGATAACTTTATTAGGCTTTTGTTCTGGTGAAAGAATCTCAATCGTCCAATCTGGTGGATTTTCAAAATTATCAGCAACCTCACCAGCAACGGTAAAAACTATATTATCCCATTTAAATACCGCGATATCCGGTATAATAGAGCGTCCTCCAAAAGTACAGCGCAACTCAGGAAATGCATAATCTAAAAAAGACGTTGCATTGCAACGTCTCTACATCATACACAATTAATAAATCCTACATTTCTAATTCAACTGACTCAACCAACAACTAACATCAACCTTTAATTTATGTCCCAATTTCAAAAGTTGACGCAATTGATTCTTATCTCTATTGTTGAAAATTTCATTGATAGATTTAGGCAGTATTTCACTGTGTAAACAACTAAAATATAATTCTTGAGAACGTTCTAAAGAAATGCCTAAATTTAACTTTTCTTCAACTTCAATTAATTTTTCCAACCGCTGAATGTGAAAATCAAAACTGCCGTTGGTATCGTACAATAACTGCCACAATAACCGCAAACTCAATCCCTCAAGTATCTGCTTTCCTTCCAGCAAATTCAAGTGACAGCGTAAATGTTTCGCTTCATTGGCGATCGCCTCTAATTCTACCAGATGATTCCAACTTGATTGCGCTTCGTCAATATCCTGTTCAAGAGTACGCAATGTCATCATACACCGATATTCCAAAGCGATTTCTGCTGCTGCCTGTAATTCTTTGGGTGCTTCTAATCCATCTCGGTGGAATGCCATCAACACTCCGTAATTATCCCGATACATTTGAGTATAAAGTTGGTCTACTCTTGTTAAGGTTTCTCGACTCAATAACCGCATTAATCGATGACGTTCCTCGGCGAACAAGTTTTGTAAATTGAAGGACTCTTCGCCAAATAACTGGGTCATGATTAAAATAATATGAGCCATACTTCCCTGCTGCAAAGCACTTAACAGCTTATCTTTAAGTTGGGTATAATTACGTTTACCTTCAAACGGTTGAATACAGCAGTGAAAATCCCAACCTCCTAAATGCAATACGGCAAATGTCATTTGCTGACTTTCCCATGTCACTTCGGATACTAACTTTAAATGTCCGATTGCCAGCGTTAGAGAACCTAAACGTTGTAGTTGATAATCTAATTCGTTCGCTGTATAGCAATAAACCTGTTTTTGATAGATATCCGACTCATTAATATTGTCTTTGGTGTCAGTAAACCCTGACATTTTCTCTACAGGTTGGTGTCCATTGAATAACGAGGTAATTGCATAGTGTGCTGCAACTTGTTTAAAACTAATTTGGGAAGGTAACACCAACTGACGATAAACTTCAGCCCCGGTTCTAAAACTATCAATATTACTCGGAGCCTTGTCAAGCCTTTTGAGGAAACCTTTTTCCAATTGAACCCCAGCAACTTCTGCTGCTAATTCCATAGCGCGGGAAGCATAACGGAGAATTTGAGTTCCTTCGGGACGGGAAATTTCTTCAAAAAACCATCCGCAACTGGTAAACATCAATAATGAATGACGCTGCATTTCTAATAAACGTAAAGCGTCTACCTGTTCCGATGCTTGTAGCTGATGTTTTTGATGCCGATTCAAAAAGCTGGAAATATTATTAGGACTGCGGTCTAATACAATTTCTATATATTCATCTCGTGTTTTCCAAGGATCAGAAAAAAACTTGCTCCCTTGTTCCTCGTATACCTCCACAAGTCGATCCCGCAACCAATTAAGAGTATCACGCAAAGGTCTGCGCCATTTTAAATGCCAATTCGGCGCACCACCACAACCACAATCATCTTGCCATCGATCGACACCGTGGGCGCAACTCCAGGCTGTAACAGGTTTTAACTCAACTTCCCATGTGGGAGTATTTAAACTGAGATAATGAGCAAAATTAGTTACCGTCCAACCCCGATGAGAAAATTCTTTTGTAAAAGCATAAGCCAAAGTTTTCTCGGTACCCTTTTTATGATGTCCGAAAGTTTCCCCATCGGTAGCCACCGAAATTACTTGAGACTGACGCCTATCGCCGCGAACAGCTGCACCGATACGTCCCGCAAAGTGGCTGGAATTATAGACTACATCGCTAAAACCCATGTCTCGCGAAATTGGGCCATCATAGAAAAATATATCAATATATTGGCGTTCTGACTCATTTCCTGGTAAATAACAGCGATAAGGACGAGTGGGATCGATTTGATTTCCGCCGACTTCGTGCCATTCCGATTCCGGGTTGGAAGATGTCGGGATCAAACGACAACGCTCGGCTTGGGAAGGTGCAAGCACAATAAAGCGAATACCTTCATTTACCAAAGCTTCTAGCGTTGGATAATCGACAGCAGCTTCAGCCAACCACATTCCTTCGGGGGAGCGTCCGAAACGAAACCGGAAATCTGCTTTACCCCAACGAATTTGTAAATATTTATCGCGTTCGCTAGCCAACGGCATAATAATGTGATTATATACTTGCGCGATCGCGTTACCATGACCGTTGAGACGCTCGCTACTTTTGCGATCTGCGTCGATAATTCGCTGATATACGTCAATATCGTAGTTTTGCAACCATGACATCAAGGTTGGACCGATATTGAAGCTCATATACTCAAAATTATTTACGATCCCCGCCACCTCACCATGCTCGTTTAAAATTCTGGCAAAGGCATTTGGACGATAACATTCGTGATGAATCCGTTCGTTCCAATTGTGAAACGGTGCAGCACCCGGTTGCCGCTCAATGGCGTTTAAATAAGGGTTTTCTCTTGGTGGCTGATAGAAATGACCGTGTACTGTAATATAAACCCCTGTAGCCGTTTTCAATGGGTTGTGTTTAGGAGCATCAGTATTTTCATTTTGAATCAAGTTTGCACCAACAGAAGTTGGTAACTCAGCAGCAGAAGTCATGTAGAGTTATTCCTTATTGAGATAAACTTGCGGTTCGAGCAGAACACAGTCTAATATTGTTTTCTTACAGAGAGCTATTTTCAGAAATTATAGATGAAAATTTTACACGAATAATTTAACTTGAATTTGTTTAAGCGCTGTAAAATTGGCATTTGCATTCCCGCTTATACTAAATGCCACTCAGCCATTTATCAAGTATTGCTTTGACAAACTGTAAGAAAAAAAATCAGCAATGAAAAGCAAAATTTTTCCCCGGTGGTCTGAGGAAAAATTTTAATCCTCTCTTAATACATTAAAACTCATTTTTAGTTTAGGATATTATCTGATTTTTGGAATTTTTGCAAATAAAGATTGCTGATACTATGTAAAACGTAATCTTATTTTATATATCCGGAGAAAAAATCAAACCAGTAAAATCTCGGAAGCCTTTAAAAACGGGCTTCAGAGTATTCTAGAATCTGAAGCCCCGTCTTCATATATTTGAGTAATATTAAGTATTACTGCAATGAACATTAATAATGAAGAAGATTATTATCAATTTGTAAAATAATTAGTTACTGTTTCTTCAGATAACACTCTTATAATGCAAGACTTACGGTCAACAACCCACGTCAACTTCAGGTGACAAATGTCTGGAAAAAAAATTCTGTTTCTGTTTCCACTAGCTTTTATTCCCGTTTCTGTAGTCGCAAAGTATCTTGGATGGGAAGATTTAATCATATTCATTTTGTCAGGATTGGCAATAATCCCCTTAGCGGCTTGGATGGGTACAGCCACCGAAGAAATTGCAGTAGTAGTAGGACCTAACCTTGGAGGGTTGTTAAATGCCACCTTCGGTAATGCTACAGAATTGATTATTGCAATCATTGCTTTGAGGGCTGGTTATGTCAACGTCGTCAAAGCTAGTATTACAGGTTCCATTATTAGTAACTTGCTTTTAGTAATGGGACTTGCCATGCTTTTGGGTGGAATTCGCTACAAAGAACAAACATTTCAATCATTAGTAGCGCGGATGAACGCAGCCGCCATGAATTTGGCAGTGATTGCGATTTTAATCCCCACAGCGGTGAACTACACCTCAGAAGGAATTAGCGAAACAACTTTGCAAAACCTTTCTCTTGCTGTAGCTGTAGTGTTAATAGTAGTTTACCTTTTGACTTTATTATTCTCAATGAAAACTCACTCCTATCTATATGATGTGGGTGTAGTAGAAACAGAAGCGATGGCAACTCCTGAACATAAACCAAATCTGACCCTTTGGATTGGGGTATTGCTTGTATCTACGATAGTAGTAGCTTTTGAGTCAGAATTACTAGTTGATTCTTTAGAAACAGCTACATCTCAACTGGGTTTGACGGCACTATTTACAGGTGTAATTATAGTACCCATCATCGGTAACGCCGCAGAACACGCTACAGCTGTTACTGTAGCAATGAAAGATAAAATGGATCTTTCGGTTTCTGTAGCCGTTGGTTCGAGTATGCAAATCGCCTTATTTGTTGCTCCTATCTTAGTAATAATTGGCAAATTTTTAGGACAACCAATGGATTTAGATTTTCACCCTTTTGAACTAGTAGCTGTAGCTGCTTCAGTATTAATTGCAAACAGCATCAGTTCTGATGGAAAATCAAACTGGTTAGAAGGAACTTTACTCTTGGCAACTTACGCTGTAATTGGATTTGCTTTCTTCTTCCATCCCGTAATTGAAGGTATTGGTTAATTGGAGTTAGTTGACAGTTAACAGTTCTTATTTATTTCTCCCCATCCCCTTGTCTCCCCATTTCCCCATCTCCCCCCAACGGGTACTATCAAGTCCTATTGCCCTAGATTAGGCTGTAGATAGGAAATCGTAGTTCATGGAGGATGAACTATAACCACAGATAATTTTTTTGTCTGTGGTTTTTTCTGAAATAGGATAATATCAATAAATTATTGGAGTAAATTGCAGTAAATTAAAGTAAATTTATTAGGTAATTATAAAAGCTATTTCCATACAGAGGTAATTGCTTGACTATCCAGATAAGGTTTAACTAAGGATTTATTATGGAAGAAAAAATTGATCGACAACTACCTATACCCATGATATTGCAAACAACTGCTATGAATAGATTACCTACTCTACGTTTCGGTGACAGAGGTAATTCCGTAAGAATTTTACAACAGCTTTTAGTTTCTAAGGGCTACCCGATTAGAATTGATGGTGATTTTGGTGTTTTAACAGAAGTCACGGTTAAAGCTTTTCAAACCCGTCGGGGTTTAATCGCAGATGGTATTGTTGGTTCTAGAACTTGGCGAGCGTTATCGAGTTGAAATTTATTGATTTATTGATTTATTGATTTAGTTATTTATTTAATAACATGGCGATCGCACTACAATAAACCAGTTTCTTCAAGCAATGGGTTAGCAATTTTTTTATATTTCTCTTCTATACTTCTCTTTTATATTTCTCTGCCGTAATCTTTTTGTTAATTAAATAGTCTGTGATACGGAATAAATAAATAACTAAATAACTAAATAATTAACTAAATAAATAAATAAATAAATAAATAATTAACTAAATAATATTAATAACTAGTTAATAATTACTAATTAATTGTTAAAAATTGAGCTTTAGGGTTTTTTTTAACTGATAGTAATTCAGTTGATGGAATAAGTGGTAATTTGACTGTAAATGTTGAACCTTTGCCTTCTCCGGGACTTTCTACGGAAATATTACCGCCGTGTAATTCGACTATGTGACGTACAATAGCTAATCCTAATCCTAACCCATTATAGGCTCTAGCGTTGGAACTATCACCTTGACGAAAACGGTCAAAAACATAGGGAAGAAACTCAGAATTTATGCCGATTCCTGTATCGCTGACTTGAATTACCGCATATGATAATGAATTTTCCTGGGTATTTTCTTCTAATAATTTTACTTCTACACAGCCGCCACAAGAAGTAAATTTAATTGCATTGGAAAGTAAATTCCATATCACTTGCCTTAAACGCTGATTGTCACCAGCAACTAAAAAATTTTGATTTTCCACAACAGTTTCATGGGTAGCAGAAATTTTATTTAAAGATGCAACCTCATTCTTAATATGTTCATCCATTCCAAAACCTTTGCGAACTGATAATTTGATTTCTATTTGCTTAGCAACACTTGCCGATCGCAAACTTTCAATTACTGCGACAATAATTGAAACTAAATTACAATGACCGATACTAAGTTGCATTTTACCTTGAATTGTTCGCGACATATCTAATAATTCCTCTATTAGATGATGAAGCTCTCTACTATTACGCTCTATGGATTCCAAAGCTTTGGATGTGGTGGATTCGTCAAGCTTGCGAACCCGTAAATACTGCGCCCATCCTAAAATACTATTTAATGGCGATCGCAATTCATGAGATAGAATACCCAAAAATTCATCTTTGATGCGATTGGCTTGCTGTAGGGAATTCATTAAGTTAGCCCGTTGAATATTCATGGCTATTTGGTTACAAACAGCCTGCATGATACCGATTTCATAACTACTGAAGTCCGCAATAGTCCGACTACCAAAGCTAATTATACCTAAAAGCTCCCCTTGAGCTATCAATGGACAGCTATAATAAGCATCCATCCCTAAGTTACGAAT
Organism: Rivularia sp. T60_A2020_040; assembly: GCA_015272215.1. GTDB lineage: Bacteria > Cyanobacteriota > Cyanobacteriia > Cyanobacteriales > Nostocaceae > Rivularia. Next base: position 52,839 of record JACYMD010000021.1, read on the forward strand.
AGATTCTGTATTCGGCTCGTTGGATTGCCCGACATTTTCTATTTTAATGGGAGTACGCTTCATCGCTACAGTACCGCAGATTCCTTGACCAAATTCTTGCCATTCTAAATCTTTGGCTTGAGAACAACTAATCCCGCAATAGGAAGTTAACTGGATTTTTTGAGCATTTTTATCAATCACATAATATAAATAACAATCTATATTTGTTCTCTGAGTAATTTCACTATACAATAGTTCGATTAATTTCTCTGGCTGTTCGGAGAATACTAAATCGCTAGTTGTCTCAAATAACAAATCAAGTCTATCCTGACCTAAGTTTAAAGATGTTTCCAACTGCTTGAGTTTAGTAGTATCTTGCAATAAAGCCACACAAGTAGCCGGATAACCGTACATTGGAGGCAAAGTATCTGCAAATACCCGTATCTGATGATTTTGATCTCCTTCATACCAGTTTACCTCCACTCCTTCAAGCCTTTCCCCTAAAGCAACCCGTATTAAGGGTATAAGTTCATTGGGAAGAATTTGTCCCGATTCGTTGGTAAAACGGTATAATTTCTCATATTCTTCTTGAGATTGTGCTAAAGGAAAATTACCATTAGCCATCTCATTCGCTGCTTTATTTGCAAAAGTTACCCTTGCTGTTCCCGGTTCAATTAATAACAGCGGTGCTGGCATCATATTAAGTAAATGTTCCAACCAATGCTGTCTAATGCTAAAGTTTTTTTCTAATTCTAAATTTTTACATTCGCTGAGATTAATAATATATTTATCTGGTTGAGTTTTTTCTGTTGGGGAAGTACAACCGACTTTCACTTTAACTATCTTACCCGAAGCGCAAATCAATTCTTTTTCGTAAGAAGTGCAACTACCAAAAGCCTTAGCTTGAGAAAAATGTTGTTTATCTATATCTAAATATTCTGATGGAGTAATATTAAACCAATTCAAACTACCATTTTGTAAACAGGAATAGCTATAGCCTGTTATCCGTAAAAATTCATCGTTTGCCACATAAATATTACCGTCGGCATTTATTTCTACAATACCAATAAAGTTTGTATCTAAAAAACTTCTCAATTTTGCTTCATTTTCTTTGAGGGCATTTATTGCCTTATCACGCTGATTACAGGTACTTTCGATGATTTTCGTACCCTTCCAAATCAATATTGCAAAAAGCCCAATTGCCACTAAACTTTCATAAGCAATCATCAAAACAGAATTAGAAAATATTAATTTTTCATCGCGAATAACCAACCACCCTGTTAATAAGAAGATTGCAATAACGATCAGCGATACTAATAAGCGTGCCAATTTTATAAATTGTGAATGCACTATATTTTTACCCGAATTGTTTTGGTGTAAGTGGTTAACGTAATACATGGATTATTTCATCACCGCATCTACCCAAGGCGGTAAATTTTAGCAACTCTAACGAATAGTATATGCACTTTCAATCGTATGATATGTTACTGATGGGTAGACTTGGCATCTACCTTTGTACATATTTTCTTTTTTCCAGTAGAAAGTAGGAAATTTATGTCAATCTAGATTCAAGTTTTACGATGATTTGCGATATATTTGACTGCAAAATAGCTTTGTTTATGCTTCACCTGAATGTAATTTAATTTCACTATTTATTTTTACCTTTAATCACTAAAATATCAGATTACCGTTTTTAAATATCACGATAAACAAAATATTGTCTTTAGTAATTTTACTGAATTATATTACTCAGTATTATACTTAACCTATATTTTAGTTATAAGTATTACAAAAAAGTGCTTTCTAAGTATTGACCGATAATAAGTAAGTACGCATAAATAATTATCCTTGTGTAACATACAAGGTAAACTTGGCTCAAAACCTTACCTCTACTCCCTACTCCCTACTCCCGATTCCTAACGACAGTTTTTAACGCCTATCTACTGATAAAAATCAAAAGTAATCGATTGTTTTTGAGATTAGAAACGATAAGGGTTAGTTTGAGAAAACGCTCTGGGTAAAGTTTTTGAATTAAAGACTACAGGAACCACAATAAATTCATATTCGTCATCAGCGATTCAGTATGCTCGAATATAAACTCCCGGATTGATCACAATTATACATATTTGAGTAGCTGTCACTTTCAACTCGTATAACTTTTGAAATACTTGGGGAAAACATCTTGAATTTAAAGCCTTTTGGGAACAGTTTTCCAGTAATTTTGCGTCATTGGGGAAAGATTAACTCAAAATGCTGCGGCTAGATAAATCCGAGATAATTCGTAATTTTCATGTTTTTAGTCAAAAATATTACAAACATAATAATTATTATTAAGAACAAATTGAGATTGCGACATTTCAACATCCCTCTTTAAAGAAAATGCAATGGTATTTTTTGATATCCGACTTTTTTCCCTTTCCATTAGGGCAATAGTTGGGTTAACAATGTGGTGATGTGTTTCAAAGGATTCAAAAGTTATGCCTAGAAGTGCTAGCGAATACGCAGTATATATATTAATGGAAAGTGGACACCGAGAAGAAGTACGTTTTCCGACCATTCAAGAGTTTCAAAAGTGGTACAGTGGCGAACTTATGCCCAAAGCTGCTTCTGATGACTTTATTAACGTACCAATCAAGAATATTTCCCACGAATACATGGTAATTCGTCCGTCTCGGGTTGTTGCAATTCGAGTTGAACCAATTTTTAGTTCTAGTGTTGAAAGATTTACATAAATCATGAGAAAAACCCTTGCTTTGTTTTCCTTGAGCCTGGGAATTGCCTTGGTTAGCCCGGTGCGTTCAGTTGTCGCTCAGGTGCGTATAATGACAATGCCGCCCTTACCAACTACTCCCTTGAGAGTAGCGCAGCCGGTTATTATACCAACTATTCCTCCAACAGTACCGCAACCGCAACCACAACCACAACCGAGCGTTACTCCGGCAACCCCAGTCCTAAAACCAATTGGTTTGTCCAATAACTGTACACCCATGAACGCTTGTTTGGGTTGGGATGACCAACTATTTTGGGGTGGTAAAGAGAAAGGTAAAGCTGGCGATCGTCAAGCGTTAATTGAGTCAATTGACCATAGTTTACGTTATTTGCAAAATCCTAGCGCTGCCAGAATTTACCAAAATTATCCCGACAAGGCAATTACATTAGACCGCGTGCGTCGTAGTTTGTTACGTTTCCGTCAATTGGTACTCACATCCAAATCCCCAGCAGAATTACAAGCTGCGGTTCGACGCGAGTTTACGTTTTACCAGTCAGTTGGTAACGACGGCAAGGGTACTGTTAAATTTACTGCATATTATGAGCCGATTTACGAAGCAAGTCGCGTTCCTACCTCAGAATATAAATATCCCATTTATGGATTACCATCCAATTTTGAGCAATGGGAAAAACCACACCCCAAAAGAATCGAACTCGAAGGCAAAGATGGTTTATTAGGTAAGGATAGCCCCTTGAGTGGTTTGGAACTATTTTGGTTTCGCGATCGCTTTGATGCATACTTAGTTCATATTCAAGGTTCCGCCAAACTTGAGTTAACCGATGGTACCGTTACAGGTGTTGGTTATGCTAATGGTACCGATTATCCTTGGACGAGTATCGGTAAAGAGTTGCTCAATGACGGAAAAATTACCCAGAAACAGGCGACAATGCCTGGTATTATTAACTTCTTCGAGGGAAATCCCAGCGCTATGGATGATTATCTCCCCCGCTGGGAACGTTTTGTTTTCTTTAGAGATAAAGGCAATACACCAGCTACTGGTAGCATAGGAGTACCAGTCACTCCCGAACGTTCCATTGCTACAGATAAGTCTTTGATGCCTCCGGGTGCATTAGCGTTAGTTAACACAAGTTTTCCTTATGTAGGAAACGGCGGGAATCTAGAGTATCGTAGAGTCAGTAGATTTGTACTTGACCAAGATACAGGTAGCGGGATTAAAACACCCGGAAGAGTCGATTACTTCATGGGTACTGGAAAAGTCGCAGGTGACAGGGCTGGGGTAACAGGTGGTAACGGAACGTTATACTATTTACTGCTTAAACGATAAATATAAATGGGTATAAAGCATCAGATATAGATTACACTAGAGTCCTTTTCATTAGTTCTGATGGGTTTTGTTTGTCTACCGACGTAATGTAGAGACGTTACATATAACGTCTCTAGACAATTTGGGGAAAAACTAACCATTCATAATTAATGTGGTGGAGCACTAGAGTCCTTTTCATTAGTTCTGATGGGTTTTGTTTGTCTACCGACGTAATGTAGAGACGTTATATATAACGTCTCTACAAGATTTCTGGTAAAATCTGACCACTAGTAAGGATAAATTAACCCGTCAGAATAAATGAAAAATACTCGATGGGTGGTTAAAAATTTTGTTAATTAATCTATATAATTAATAATTAAAATTATATGTAATTGGATTAATTTCAACTTGTTATTAGATAATATTAGTGAATTTTAAATATAAAAAAGCAGTTGTGAGAGTAAAAACGTTAATAGAAACAATCTATGGACTTAATTTTCCTTTGTAAACAATTCAATGCATTTAGAATAAAACTTCCACCAATAACGACAAAATAAAAACCTTTGTAAATCATTCTCATTCAAATTGTCAAAATGAAATTCAGCGAAATAGTTCAAAAACTGGGTGAAAATGCCACCTTATCTAGTCTAGCTAACTTGCCAAATCTCGATCCAGAAATTACTACATTAGCAGCCGTTGACGAAGCGACAACAGGCAGTATTAGCTATATAGAAGGACAAAAATTTGCCCATTTGCTAGATAAAACAACTGCCAATGCTTTGATTTTACCTAACGACGAATCACTGCTTATTCAAGCACAAGAAAAGCAAATAGCTTGGATAGCAGCCAAAGAACCACGACTTTTATTTGCTCAAACAATCAACTTATTTTATCAACCTTGGCATCCCGCTCCATCCATTCATCCTACTGCCGTAATTCACGAATCCGCAAAAATTGGCAGCGAAGTTTATATTGGAGCCTATGTAGTAATTGAACAAGGTGTAGAAATTGGCAACAACGTTTGTATTCATCCTCATGTCGTGATTTATCCAAATGTGACAATTGGCGATCGCACTGTCTTACACGCTAACTGTACCATCCACGAACGTTCTCGCATTGGTAAAGATTGCGTCATCCACAGTGGAACAGTTATCGGTGCTGAAGGTTTCGGTTTTGTTCCCACAAAAGAAGGCTGGTTCAAAATGCAGCAATCTGGGTGTACCGTAATAGAAGATAAAGTAGAAATTGGTTGTAATAGTGCAGTTGACCGTCCCGCAGTCGGAGAAACACGTATCGGTCACAATACAGTTATTGATAATTTAGTACAAATAGGACACGGTACTCAAGTGGGTTTTGGCTGCGCGATCGCAGGACAATCAGCAACCGCTGGAGGAGTTAAAATAGGTAATCGGGTAATTTTAGCAGGACAATCAGGAATTGCCAATCAAGTCAAAATCGGTGATGGTGCCATTGTATCCGCAAAGTCCGGAGTTCATAGTAATGTCCCACCAGGGGAAATTGTCTCTGGGAATCCAGCCATCCCTTACAAGATATATTTGAAATCCTCCGCAATTATTCAAAAATTACCGGAAATCTATCAATACATCAGACAATTGCAGCGGAAATTTCAATAATTTGTTGTTTTATTTTTGTAACTTTTTTTTGCTCTCTATTCGCGATTGATAAATATGTCAATTAAGTTTGATAGGTTGTAGAGACGCTTATAGTATCTCGTCTCTACATGGTTTGGGCAATAAACTAACCCTTAAATCATTTGATTTTCAGTCAAAATCCTAATTTTTCTAATAATGGTTTAGTTGAAACAATATGTCTTTGTAAACCAAGTTCTTGGGGACTAACACCCAAAGCTAATGCGATTAATTGCGGTAAATGTAGCACTGGTAAACCCAACTTATGTCCGATGACTTTTTCAACTTCTGGCTGACGGGAATCTAAATTGAGGTGACACAAAGGACAAGGAGTAACCATACAATCAGCACCGGCTTCTATGGCTTCTTGGATATGTTTACCCGCCATTTGGAAAGATTGGGTGGTAGCATAGCTAGAAAGTGGCCAGCCGCAACATTGAGTACGACCTCGGTAATGAATCGGAGTTGCTCCCACCATACGGAAAACATTTTCCATCGCTTCTGGTTTAAAAGGATCATCGTCAGGCATATTTTGAGCGCGTAGTAAATAGCAACCATAAAAAGCCGCACATTTGAGATTAGTTAGCTTTTTTGTCACCCGTTTTTCGATTTCTTCTAAACCATAATCCTTGACTAAAGCATAAAGAATATGCTTGACTTCGGTAGTTCCGCGATAAGGTGAACAGCTTTCTTTTTGCAACAAACTGTTAACTTTATTTAAGTAAGCAGGATTATTTTGTTCGCAAGCTTTGAGACGTTCATCTACATGACCGATAACACCTTGACAAGTACTGCAATGAGTTAGTAGAGGTAGATTTAATTCTTCTGCTAAAGAAATATTGCGGGCATTGACTGTATCTTCTAATAGTTGGGAATCTTCCTTGAAAGTACCAGAGCCGCAGCAAGCTGCCTTTTTGAGTTCAATCAGTTCAATATCTAAAGCTTTGGAAAGAGCGACAGTAGAATAATGTAGCTCTCGGCAGGCACCTTGAGCAACACAACCTGGAAAATAAGCGTATTTAAGCATTTGGAATAGAATACAATTTGATTAATTGGAAAAAGGAAAGTTGAGGTCTTGGAAGTCTTGGGGGAAGATGTTCTTCGTTAAACTTTCCAACACCAGAGGCAGTTCTAAGTATGGAGTACAAAGTTAACCGTACTCTATATGAGCGCTTGTATGGTATCAAGTTCTTTATCCTTTATAGTTGATGCTTACTGTTTTATCCGAAGTCGAAGGTTGTGGGTGGGTTGGTGGTATGAACGGTGTCAAGCAACATCAATGGGAAATAAAGGAATAAACTTAGTAACAATTGCTGTCGTCCAAACATATATATCGTGTATCCGAACGCGCTTTCCGATAAGATGTATATGCTCAAAAAGGTGATATCCATCAAGAGCAGAATATAGCAACCCTTAGAGGTATTAAAATCTATGAATCAAGCGTCCATTTTTGAAAAAGTCAAGAAAATTGTTGCCGAACAGTTAGGTGTTGAGGATGAGAAAATCACCCCAAATGCTAATTTTGCTAATGACTTAGGAGCAGATTCTTTGGACACGGTGGAATTAGTCATGGCTTTAGAAGAGGAATTTGATATTGAAATTCCCGACGAAGCTGCCGAAAAAATTACTACAGTTCAAGAGGCAGTTGACTACATTAACAATAAAGTCGCCGCATCCGCCTAGCACAAGGGATAAATAATTGGGAATTGGGGACAAGGTGGGGTGGAAAGTGAGTCGAAACAGGTTAATCAAAAACCCGATCGAAACTTTTTAGTCTCCCTAATGATTAAAATTCTCTTCTCCTTAGTTCCTAATTTCCAATTAATAATTTCCTAGTTGTTGAACTGCGGCGCTTGTTGAGCCACCATAAAATCATCATGACAGAATTTAAACGTAAGCGCGTTGTTGTAACTGGTATTGGTGCGATTACACCGATTGGTAACACACCAGAGCAATATTGGGAAGGATTGGCGAGTGGTCGTAATGGTATTGATAAAATTACTTTATTTGATGCCTCAAACCATGATTGCCGCATTGCTGGTGAGGTAAAAGATTTCGATCCACATGATTATATGGATCGAAAAGAAGCTAAGCGTATGGCTCGCTTTGCTCAACTGGGAGTTTCGGCATCAAAACAAGCTCTTGCTGATGCCCAATTAGTTATTAATGACCTGAATGCTGAACAAGTAGGGATTATGCTTGGTTCTGGCATTGGCGGTATCAAGGTCATGGAAGAGCAGCAAAGTATCTATCTGAATCGTGGTCCAGACCGCTGTAGTCCTTTTATGGTACCGATGATGATTGCGAATATGGCTGCTGGCTTAACAGCAATCCATGTTGGTGCTAAAGGACCAAATTCTTGTCCGGTAACAGCCTGTGCCGCAGGTTCTAATGCTATCGGTGATGCTTTTCGGATCATTCAAGATGGATATGCTCAAGCAATGATTTGTGGTGGATGTGAAGCCGCTATTACACCTTTATCAATTGCTGGATTTGCTGCTGCCAGAACCCTTTCTACACGCAATCACGACCCCAAAAAAGCCAGTCGTCCTTTTGACAAAGACCGTGATGGGTTTGTCATGGGTGAAGGTGCCGGCATTTTGATTTTGGAAGAACTCGAACACGCTTTAAGTCGGGGGGCGAAAATTTACGCCGAAATGATTGGCTATGGTATGACTTGTGACGCTTATCATATGACTTCACCAGTACCCGGTGGAATCGGAGCCGCAAGAGCCATCGAGTTAGCCCTCAAAGATGGCGGAATTACTGCTGAACAAGTAACTTACATCAATGCTCACGGTACCAGCACTCCGGTTAATGACCCCACCGAAACTGCTGCCATGAAAAAAGCCCTGGGAGAACACGCTTATAAAATAGCAATTAGTTCTACCAAATCCATGACTGGTCACTTGTTGGGCGGTTCTGGAGGGATTGAAGGTGTCGCAACAGTATTGGCGATCGCCAATCATCGCATTCCACCCACAATCAATTTGGACAATCCAGATCCAGAATGCGATTTGGATTATGTCGCCAATGAAAGTCGCGCCCAAGATATTGAGGTAGCACTATCTAATTCCTTTGGTTTTGGTGGTCACAATGTCACTCTGGCTTTTAAGAAGTACGTCTGATAAAGGAAGCATGAAGTATGAAGTACGAACTCAAAATTTATTCTTCATTTTTCATCTTTAACACTTGTTTGTAGAGGTTTCAGCAGGGTGCAGATACACCTTGCTGGACAAATTAGTTTAATTAAAAACGGAATAACTGTAGCAATCCTCTATACAATTAAACCCAAGTCCCCATCCTAAATTCTTATTTATGTACTTCTTGTCTGTCAACAGGGAGTAGTGGGATGATAAGAATATAGCTCTGCTGGGAAAATTAAAAAATGACCCGAAGCGAGCTACACAGAGCTATTAAACAGAACTCTAACGTCGTTAAAAACAATCGTATTATGGCTGTTGCAACCCAAACCCAAACCCTCGAACAACTTTGTATTAACTCAATTCGCTTTTTAGCAGTTGATGCTGTAGAAAAAGCCAAGTCCGGACACCCCGGATTACCTATGGGCGCTGCGCCAATGGCGTTCGTGCTATGGGACCAATTTATGCGCTTTAACCCCAAGAATCCTAAATGGTTCAATCGCGATCGCTTTGTTTTATCCGCCGGTCATGGTTCGATGTTGCAGTATGCTCTGCTTTATTTAGCGGGCTTCGATAGCGTCACCATAGAAGATATCAAAAATTTCCGTCAGTGGGAATCTAATACTCCCGGACACCCTGAAAACTTCATGACAGCAGGGGTAGAAGTTACTACCGGACCTTTGGGTCAAGGAATTGCAAATGCAGTCGGTTTAGCAATGGCAGAAGCTCACCTGGCTGCAATGTACAACAAACCCGATGCTAAAGTTGTTGACCACTACACTTACTGTATTTTAGGTGACGGTTGCAACATGGAAGGTATTTCTGGTGAAGCTTGTTCTTTTGCCGGACACCAAGGTTTAGGTAAATTAATTGCCTTGTACGACGACAACCACATCTCCATCGACGGTTCCACCGACGTAGCATTTACCGAAGATGTTTCCAAGCGCTTTGAAGCCTATGGCTGGCACGTTCTCCACGTTAAAGATGGTAACAATGGTTTAGACGAAATTGCCAAAGCGATTGAAGAAGCTAAATCTGTCACCGACAAACCCACCATGATTAAGGTGACAACCACCATCGGTTACGGTGCGCCCAACAAACAAAATACAGCAGGTATTCACGGTGCTGCTCTTGGTGCTGATGAAATCAAACTTACCCGCGAAAACTTAGATTGGCAATATGAACCTTTTGTAGTCCCAGAAGATGCTCTCAACCATATGCGTCAAGCAGTGGAGCGCGGTGCTGCTTATGAAGATGAGTGGAACAAGACTTTTGCTAATTATAAATCAAAATATGCCAAAGAAGCGGCAGAATTTGAGCGTTATTTAACGGGTGCGTTACCCGATGGTTGGGATAAAGTGTTACCAACATTTACTCCTGAAGAAAAAGGTTTAGCTACTCGTAAATACTCTGAAAGTTGCTTGAATAAATTAGCATCAGTATTACCAGAGTTAATCGGTGGTTCGGCTGACTTGACTCACTCCAACTTGACCGAAATTAAAGAGTCGGGCGAATTTCAGAAAGGTCAGTACCAAAACCGTAACGTCCACTTCGGTGTGCGCGAACACGGTATGGGGGCGATTTGTAACGGTATGGCGCTGCACGATTCAGGATTAATTCCTTACGGTGCGACTTTCTTAATCTTCACCGACTATATGCGGGCTGCTATCCGTTTATCGGCACTGTCTCATACCGGCACACTTTGGGTAATGACTCACGATTCCATCGGACAAGGTGAAGATGGTCCCACACACCAACCAATTGAAACTTTGGCTTCATTAAGAGCTATTCCTAACCTCAATGTAATGCGTCCCGCTGATGGAAATGAAGTTTCCGGATGTTACAAGGTAGCCATTGAAAGAGCCAAGCAAAAAGACCCTACCTTATTAGCGTTCACTCGTCAAGCTGTACCCAATTTGAAAGGTACTTCTATTGAGAAAGTAGCTAAAGGCGCTTACACCTTAGTAGATTGCGATGGAACCCCTGATTTAATTTTGATGGGAACTGGTTCCGAAGTCCAACTTTGTGTCGGTGCTGCCGAAAAACTTACCGCTGAAGGTAAGAAAGTTCGTGTAGTTTCCATGCCTTGTTGGGAATTATTTGAAGAGCAAGATCAATCTTACAAAGAATCAGTTTTACCCGCATCTGTCACCAAGCGTGTATCGGTAGAAGCTGCTGCGAGCTTTGGCTGGCATAAATACGTTGGGAGTGAAGGTGCAACAGTAAGTATCGATAGATTTGGTGCTTCTGCTCCTGGCAATGTTTGTTTAGAAAAATTCGGCTTCAGTGTTGATAACGTCTTGGCAACTGCAAAGAAAGTTTTGGGTTAATTTGTCAGTTGAATCATTAAATAATTGAATAATTCTTTTTTGAGGTGGGCTAAATAAGTCCGCCTTTTTTATTAATTAGCCTCAAACTATTACCTTACTAACTCACAGAAGTCGGGTTTTTACGATTAATATTCTTAACAACACTTTCACACTGATAAACACCCTCTTACCGCCACACTATTGAAAGGACACTGTGTTAAATTAAATAAATAAGTATTCTACAAAATGAAAAAGAATAGGAGTTAATTATGCAAGAAGTTAAAAGCCAAAATCCCGAACTTGAAAATCGAATTTCACCGATAGTAGAAAAACTAATTAAAGGTAGTAGTCTCTATCAAGTAAAATTGAACAAAGCAGAAATGATCGAAATGTTAGTAGATTTATTTGGAGAATTTTCCTCTGAAGAATTTAGGGCGATTAAAAATGATGATTTAACAAAAAGAATTGACAGCATTCTTGTAGTCGAAGCAGTTTCAGGCACCTTAAATGATTTGACACCAGAAGAAATTGCAATCTTTGATGAAGCTGTGGAAGGTAGATAGTAGTGGTTGATTATTTATTAGATACAAATATTGTCAGTTACATACTGAAAAACAGAAATTTAGCGGTAAATCGGAAATTAGAAGAGGTACGTCGTTTAGGAAAAAAAGTATTTGTAAGCTGTATAACTTATTACGAAATTAAAAGAGGTCTTTTAGCTTTAAATGCAGGGTAAACGCAAGAAAATTTAGATATTATATCAGCTAGAATGTAAGGGAATAG
>JACYMD010000138.1 GCA_015272215.1 Rivularia sp. T60_A2020_040
ATTTGCTACATAAGTATTCTAACCTATTTTTGCTCTTATAATTGTTTAAGTCCCGCTAATAATTTATCTGTTGGAATTTCAACTGGGCTGTATAACCAAAATTTTTCCTTTGTATTTTTTTTATCGCTTTTTTTACCCCAAATTTTCTCAATGTAAATTAAACCGGGTATGCTTGCTCTCAGAGCAGCATTGAGAGATGTAATGGGAATACTTACTTTATTACTGGAACGATTGTCTCTTACTGCAACAAGATTTTTGATTAAATCTTTGGCTTCTTGTGGAAACTTAAGTGCATAAAATTGTTTTTCAGGTAAGTTGTGTTTGAGTTGGAAAGCGCACAGGCGAATTTTGTTGTATTGAGCTGACATAAATTAAATTAGTTGGTGAAATGTTTACAAAAAAATATCAGAAAAGATTTTTGGTGTTGGCGATCGCGTTATAAAAAGGGCGATAAAGTGCCTGAACTATTTGCTTATCAATTTTGTTAGTTTGCTCCTGTGAGTCTTCAAAATAGGGCTGTAGCAAATCTCGAATACCAACAAGGATGCTGGTTGAAGGGGTATCTTCTTGTTCGTTCATCTGTGCAACGTTTAGCCCAAATTTGGCATCGCACCAAAATAATTCTGCGTTACTACCACCGCGAATCAAACGACCTACAACTTGCCAGAGAGAAACGGTAATATCCCAATGCATCACTTTTAGGTTCTCTTCATCAAGGGTTCTTAGTCTTATTGGTAGGTGTAGCAACCGCAGCCATTGACGATAAGCTTTATCTCGAAAATTAGTACCTAACTCCTCAAGATTTTTTCCTGTAGCTGTTTTATAGTTTTCGATTGCCCAACGGTTGATGGAGTGAATTGCATAGCTGAGGTCGTCAGGGCTTGGATGGGGTAGAACCAGGAAGTAAGCAGCCCCAATTACTGCCATGCCATTTTCATCAACAATATTGTGACCGCGCTCCATTGCTTTTAGCGGAGCTATTAAAATTACTTTGTCAGGTTTGTAAGCTAACTCAGATACTCGTCCTCGTTGCAATTTGCTGTTACTTTCGTTTTCTGAGTCATCGTCGTCTAACCACTCAGATTTATTATCATCTTTTGTTAATGCTATAACTCGGTTTCCCCAACCTAAACTAATTAGATGGTCGTGGACTATTTTTACCTGTTCGTAGCTGTTAACTGCTAGTAGGATTTTCCGCCCTTTAAGGTCTGTTAGTTTTTGCTCGAGATATTCTTCTTCTACTAACTTAGTGACAATTTTCTCCAGATTCTTCTGTTTTTTATCCCCTGTTCCTGATACAAAAATTGGTTTATTTTGGTTATCGTATAGCTGTAAAAATTCTGAGTAGATTGAAAATTCCTTACCAGTATTTGGTGACAGGACTCCGGTTACTGGTATATCAACATGGTATGCCGGAGATTTACCCGCCCAACTGGTTCCTGACATCAGCAATACGTGAGGACTTGCGATGTTGTCACTGGCGAATAAATCATTGAAGTGTAAAAGCGACCAACGACCAACTCCCGTACACCGGAAGAATCGCAAACTTCCTAACTGTGCTTTGTAAGATTTGTGATACTGGAATGCAAACTGATTTCCCATTGGCATTGCTGGGATTACAGAATTATAGTCAGCGGGTGGTGCTTGAAACCACATTGAATCTTCTGCTTCTAGGTTAAGAATATCTTGTACCTGTTTCCATCGGCTCATCATGAAACGGAGCTTCTCTTGTAAAACACAAACCAATAAAGCAAACTCTAACTTGATGGCTATTTCTTGACTCTTCTGGGGTTCTAAAGGAATTGTGGCTTTTTCATCAACCCATTTACGAAAAGCTTCCTTCTTACCACTACCTTTATGAGTTAATGTAAAAAGTGAGTCTTTATCGTAATCTAAATTATTTATATAAGGTTCAAATATCTCCTCCATAAAATTGTCGGCATTTTCAATTCCGACTAAATCAATAGCAACTTCTCGCAACAGTAACCAATCCGTAAAATATTTTTTATTATTTTGCCATTGAGATAATTCAGGACAATCCCCTCCTAACATCCAATAGATTTGGTCTGTTACTCGTTTAGCTTGTTGGCAAGCATCCCACCAATCACTAGCAATTTTTTTGCTAAGTGGTTGAGAATTTTGGTGTCTTAATTCAACGTCAACTTTCTGTAAAACTTTATCCAACCAAGCATCTCTTGTTGGTCGGCATAGTGTTTGTTCGGGACTAAATGCTTTATCTAAATAAGCTTGATATTGGTCTACTTCATCTATAATTACTAAGTCGCTACGCTTCCAAACCAACTCAGCATAAAGTAAATTTTCTCGGTTTATCTGTTTTGGTACTCTACTGTAAATTAAACTTCCTGGTGTAGCAATCCAAATAGAAGCTTTCACTAAGTCACGTTCTTTTTGATGGTAAGAGCATACACTGTAAGCAGGACAAGCCGCTTTTACTTGGGATGAATTTGACTGTTTCTCCGAAGGCTCATAATTTTCTGTGTCTGTAATTTCTGATTTATTAATTAATTCTAAAGACGAACAAGGTTGTTGATTTATTTCAAAAGGTTTTGTCATTTCGGGCTTAACTAAACCACTCAACAGACAAGTATTACCTAACCATTGAAAACCAGTATGAATTTGATTAAATGGTTCTTCTGGGTGGTTATTGTAAACAGCTTGATGCAAGCGATTAATATGACTCTTTCTGTTTGAATTTCCTAATATTGGAGCGACATTGGTAATTCCTACATCAGCAAAAGTCTTCGCCAATTCAAATATTTGGAGAACATCTCCTACTATTAACGTAACGTGCAATCCTTTTCTTGCCGACCAAACTGCCAGAACTTTCATTAAATTTGATTTACCTGATGATACCATCCCTACCAGATGCATCATCCTATTTATAGTTAGGGATTCGACTGGAACTAAACAATCGTTATCACCAAATACCTGAAATTTGGTATTCTTTATCCAATTTTTCCACAGTGGTTTTAGCCCCCGCTTCTTAATTTGTTTATCCATCCATGCTGCGGTATCTTCCAGTTCTTTCCAAGTTATACTTATAGGTTCGCGCCTTTTATTACCAGTTAAATCGTGACCGTTTAGCGGAGTTTTTACTAGTGTAGAAGGAATTGTAATTGTTTCTATGATTCCGTTAACTTTACATTTATATGTTTGGTCAGCTTCAGCCCATTTTATTTCGGGTCTTTTGAACAATGGGATAGAAGATTTTAAGGTTTTAGCATATACGTCAAATCTAAAATTTGCAGTTGTTATATTGGTATTTATTTGGAAGTCGTTTAGAGATTCAGATACTTCATATCCTCGCCTATCTAATGGCTCTGAGCGATAGTGTTTAAGTGCTTCATCCCACAGATATGGTCTTCTGTAATTTGTCAGTAAATGACGTGCAGAAGCATACATTTTATGCTGCGACTGGTTCCAATTTTTGAATTCTGGGATAGAAAAAGGATAACCTGTTAGTAATATCCAGAGAATTTTCGCAGGTGCATTTGGAACTAAAGAACTTAATAAATATAGTCCCAATTCCACATCACATAAGATTTCGTCTAATCCTTCTTTGATTAGTCGATTTCGCCATTCTTTTGTATTTCTCATATTTATGCATTTCTAATGATTGGCATTCTGAATTTTTATGAACGTATTAATAATTTACAAATATCTAATTCAATAGATTTTATAAATAAAATCGAAGTGCTATATTCATCAAATTGTTAGCGATTGACAACGAATTAATTTTTTCTCAACTTCTTGAATAAAAGTATCTTCAAACATTACCTGTGACTTTTTAAATTGAACTGGACAATGATTTATAAATTCTTGAATATACTCGTCCCCGTATTCTTTAATTTCGTCAGCAAATACAAAAAATGCTTCATTATATGGCTGATGGGGAAGTTTAGGGATAGGCTCGTTAACGCTATGCGCTAAGTTATATGCAGATTCCCAAAACTTAACATCAACTGCCCAGACGGTTTTATCAGGAAATACAATGTGTAAATCGTATTTATCACAATCAGGATAAAGAGTAACTTCTAGCTCTAACTCTTTCATACGTTTTTCTATTCTTAATTCCGCACACCCAGGACGGTGAACAAAATATCGCAGCCCCTTTTTTAGCCATAAAACTTCGTCATCTTTATCGCACTCAAAAGGAACTGATTCTTTCCTTTGTTTATTGCAATGCTTATTTTCGCACTTTAACTGATTGTCCGCAGTCCGATGCATTAACCCGCCACAGTAACCACAGCAGTAAAACTTCCCCTGTTTTTTGTAAGAAACTGGAGCTTCTTCATAGCTATCTTCTAATACTTTTTGTAATGGCTTAAGTTCTAGAACGCTTTTAACATCTAAGTCTCCCTTTGTAATGACAGGATGGGTGACAAGTAAGCGGCGAAACTCTACATATAGGCTTGGGTTTTCTGCCGACTTTTTAAATACTTCTTCCATCACCTCATTTTGAATTCTGTCGGCTTCATTAATATATGACCCGTCTAACTCAATACAAAATCCACTAGGCTTTTGGTCTTCTATAAATCGAACATCCTTCCACTCTTCTGGGGAGTTAATTTCAATAGTCCAATCCTTTATAGGAAGCTCCCCCCAATTACTGAGAAAGTCTGGAACCCCTTGAGGTTGGGTTTTATTTTGCATCACACAAAAAGCTTGTAACTTTTCTACTCCCAGTTGCAGAGCAGGTGGATAAGGAAAAAGTTTCTGAAGAAGAATTTGTTGTGCATACTGCACTACCCCCTTAGCTATTTGACGCAAAGTTGATTCATCATCCGTTGTCTTTACATTTTTTGAACTTGCCTTTGTCTTGCGATTAGGTTTAGTGCCGGGTACGTAAGAGTTTATGTCAAATCTCCTCTGCCCAGATGGTGTCCTGATTGCATGAATCATGCCTTTCTCTTCCCACCGCCTCAAGGAATCTACACTCACTCCCAGCCGTCGTGCTGCCTCTTTGGGACTTACATACTCTGTAATAGCTTTTTCCTCAATTCTTGTTTTCTAAAATAACATAAATGCATAGATTTTCCTATGCAAACCTATGCATTTTTCCAAAATAATTCTGTGTAGTTGCTGAAAAACTTACATACTTAGACTCTTAGCTCATCAAACCTATTATTAATGGCTTCAGCTTAAATAAGTGCCTTGCTTGCATTGCCCATCAGTAGAACATAAACTTGTCTGGTTTGTTCGCGTTTAACCAAGCTTGCCGCTTTCTTTATACTTTTGACTTTAGCAGTACAAGAATACTATTATATTGCTGTCTTTTGGTGCGGATACCTAGACCGATTCAAGCCAAATACACAGTGACATCTACTCCTGAATTCTTGGAGGTAAGCAATGAGAGAATCTGATGATGCTCAGGAATTGACTCAACTGCAAAAAGCAGAGTATGCAGCCCAGCACTTTGCCGAGGCAGTTTACCACGAATGTAGCGCTTGGACAGTAGTTACGAGAAAAACCTATGGCGTGCGATCGCTTTTTCGGGATGTTAAGAGCGAGATGGTAAAAGAGATTGTTGAAGAGAAAAATATGAACCATATCCGGAATTCCATCCGCGTGCGAGTAGCAATGGAACAGGAATGTACGTTAAGCCAAAAATGTTTGCTGTAATTGAGTTTGAGCCGTCGCCCTAAAAACTGCCAATTCCTGTGATAAGAATCTTTATCACAGGAAAAATACACTCCAAGCCTGAATTATCGGTACTATTGAGGCATTAAAGAAGGTAAAATTTTTATCGTTATCACAGGAATAAATCGTTAGCGTACATTTTGGTTCCAATGCTACTCGCACGCGCCATCCACGTTGTCTCAGATAGCGGTTATATCAAGTTCACCCCGAATGAGGCGTACTTGATAGCAAAGTCGTTATTACCAAAAGAAAGTGGGGAAGGCACAGCTTTATAATTGCGTTTTCCTTGTTTTGGAAATGGTACAAATTGCAATAAAAATTTATGGGGGGAGGCGATAAAAAGGGTAGTCATGACGCTCAAATTATGACCAGCCGGAATTTGAGCGTAAGAACAAGGTTGCATCAAATTTAATTGTACTCGGCAGGACTTACTCCAACAGGCACGTCGTTATGCCGGAGCAACGATTAATTATCCTTCTTGTTGATTTAACCAAGTGGTCTTATCAGCAACATTAGAAAAGTCTAATAAAGCTTCTCCTAAATTTTCTAATTTTTCAATAGATAATCCTCGAACTCGCTCAATAAATAATGCATCAATCTCACCAATACGGCGATTGAGTAAACGTAGAATTAAGTCATATTTTCCTTCAAACTTGGCTTTTTCTCGATCTATGAAGATAAAGTGGTTTATTACCCCGCCATTAAATTTCGGTATTATAGTTGTCACTTGAAACGAATACAGAATGTCCTTTAATCTAAATCGGGTAGTTCTTCTCTCGGTAGCAGCACGCGAATAGTGCGGGCTTGTCCAGGTACTCGCTCGATTAATCCCAGCTTTTCCAAATTTAGCACCATACTGTGTACTGTAGGTGGCGTTGTCTTGAAGTAACGCTGCATATCAGCTTCGGCTGGTGGACAACCATTGAGCTTGGTGTAGTAATAAATAAAAGCTAAGTATTGTCCTTGTTTTGCGGTATATTTACGTTCCATGTTTTTAACCCAACAAGCAATTTTGGATTTCGTGATGAGCATATTGCCCCACTCCCCATCACCCACGCAACCGCAACCAGCACCCATACGCTCCAAAAGAATATCAGTATTAAGCAGTTTTTGAATCTGCTACAACTAACAAAGCTGACATATCCAATACTCGTTCCGACCAAGTAGCAGCAATTGGGGCAAGATTAGCAATTTCGGTTGAATTATTAACTTGATTCACCCAAATTTGTAATAATCCTTGTAATTGGGTTAATTCAACATGATGGGGATGGTTTTGTTTTTGTAACAAATCGATATACAACAAATTTTCTTCTAACAACACCGGAACTATTTCACAAGGCGCATTTTTTTGGCTCCAAGATTTTAGACGTGCCAAACTCGCAGCCAATTCTCCCAACTGTTGGGGCATCGGTTGATTTAAAAAACTTGCTTCAATTGCGTTCCAGTTAGGCATTAGAATTCTCCATGAGCTACGCTCAATTCACCAGTTTTGTACTAACTTCAAGAGTGTAATTGTTTAAGAAGGCAGTGTCTGAGGCTTATCACTTAAGGTATCGTATAAAGCAAATTTTCTCTTATTTGATAGTATAAAAATACCGTTCTCTTTGATTAAATCCCCAGTGCTTTCAACAACTAAGCGTTCGGTGTAAGCCATCTGCGCTAACTTATATTCTTCTTCATTCAAACGAATTTGAATTTGCTGGGGCTTGCCTACAACGAACCCCATAATAATTGCATTACCAGCATTTTTATGTTCTGCTAGTCGAATTACTAACCCTTGGATTTCTACCAGCGGAATGTTCGTAACCAAGTCGCTTAATATATCAAGTTGAGAACGTCCTTCTGCTCTTTCTAAAGTTTCCAAAATCTCAGCCATCCGCAGCGCGTAAGACCGAGTTTTGGGGTTAAGTGGTAAAGTTATACTAAATTCGTCGTATTCTTCATCATTAATAGAAATAACCCAAACCGATTCCTTATCATCAACTCGACTTTCTTGCAGCCATCCCCGCGATTGTAGGTAAGCGGTTATTTGCATTGGGTCGAGGTTAGAGAGAATACTGGGGTCGCGCACGGTAACTATCATATTGGTTCTCAAATTTTGCTTTTAAAAGTCGGAGAGCTTACCCCCGACTTACTACAATTACTAACCGATTCTTTATACGGATTGTTGATTTAACCAAGCTTCTAAATCAGCAATACTAGAAAAGTCTAATAAAGCTTCTCCTAAGCTTTCTAATTGTTCAATAGATAATCCTTGAACTTGCTCAATTAATGATGAATCAATTTCTCCAAGGCGACGATTTAACAAACGCATAACTAGGCGTTGTTCTCCTTGAAGGTTTCCTTCAAGTATTGCTCGTTCTCGGTCTTGTTGATAAAGTGGTTCTAATCTCACAATTAACTCCCTATCCTCTTCTTCTAAATTTTGATTTGCTCTTAAATTTTCTCTCAGGTTGTAAACTAATTTTAACGTTGCTTTTTGAAAAGGGTTAGATGGTGGTAATTCTTGCAACTCAAGTATTGCAATTTCTTGCACTCTACCCCTACCCAAAAGCCTCAACCACAGTGTTTCTGGTATTTGTGGTAGTTGGTGTATTGCTACAATGGCGCTCCGTAAGGCATCACCTAAGAAGTAAACTCCTGGCAGCCATCCTTCTTTTTGGTTAACGTTAAAGCCAGATAATACTGTCTGAGATGCTGTAGGAGTCAAAACCCACAATTTGGGTATTTTTTCTTCTTGCAATTTGGTTTTACTTGCTTTAGCTTCCCGCCTCAATTTAGCTTTTACTTCTAATACTTTTATAATACAATCACAGATTTCGTCGGCAGGAGCAGCATTACGAAATGGTTCCAATATTGCTGGATATTCTGCAAATCTTCCTAGTACTCCTAGCAATTGTAAATCATATGTTTGTTCTGCTGAAGGAGTAAATAAAACATCTATTTCTTTTTTCTCCCCCGACACTTTTTTATCGGGTTCTACTGTTCCATAGTTTTTGAGCAATTCTTCCAAGTAATCTTTGGCAAATTTATCATGAATAAATCGAGTCATTCAACGGGTGTTGGTTATAATTTTTATTTGATGTAAGCAAGAATATTTTATCATTTTATCTATGAAAAATATCTAATAATTCATTAAATAAATAGTTTTATTAAATATTAAGTGTAGAACAGAAAAAATAATATTCATGCTAAACATAATACCGAACAAATATGCAATGAGCGTTGATTAATTATCCGCAAGGTAACAAAGAGGGGATACTGAATGGCGGCAAGTGGAAAATCAAGATACGTGAATAATTTTTCAAGCATTTTTATTGCAGCAATAAGCTTTATTATGATAAAGATGTGTTCCCATAATCCTTGTTTTTATCGCGGTGTTAGGTATTTATCAATTCCACCCCTCTGGATGACTGAGTTCAATTTTTAGTTAAGTTTCAGTTTGATTTTTATTCAAGTTAAACAAAAGCTTCGCGACACCAGCGGTTAACTAAAATAAATGCAACCGCTGCTTCTGTTACTCTTATATTGAATTCCTAATTATATAGAATTCAACTTCAGTTTAACTTGCTATTCCAATGAGATAAAAAACCGAAAAGCAGGGGGAATGCTGATGTTTTAGTAAAGGGTAGAGTTTAATAAAGCTCGTGTTGTGTTCATATTTAGCCTTCAAAGTTAATCGGATTACCATTGAAATGCCCATTAATCTTATTCGCTTCTAACCAACTAGGTAATGTTCTTTCTACTTCTGACAATTCGTTACCATTCTCATCAACCAATCCGTGTACAATTTGCACTCTAGATAATGGTGTTTCTCCATTAGCAGAGAACTTTTTCAGTTGAATTGTGCCTGATTTCCTGGCTTCAAATGTTCCTTCTACGGTGCTTTCATTAGTAAAAT
>JACYMD010000019.1 GCA_015272215.1 Rivularia sp. T60_A2020_040
TATTAAATTGGCACTTTAATTGTTAGTTTAGCATAATAAGTACTGAAGAACCATATATTCTAACTGTTCTTGAACAACTTTAGCAATCAATCTGGTTATGGGAACTTCATGTTGGTCTTTGCCTTTCTTACGATTCCAAACTATCTTCCAATTAGCTCCTTCTTGCACCAGACAATCTTTTTTTAATAAAGCTAATTCACGCTTGTCGCATAGCAGTAAAGAAAGCAATAATCCACATTCTTGCTATGGGGTCAGGTAGTTTATGCAAATGCTTCTCAATTTGCTCTCGGACAATATCAGAAATTGGGTCAGGATTTGTTCTCTTTCTTTTCGGATAATCTTCGCTTCTAATTATGTCTTGGTCAATGACAAACCATTCTTGCAATGTACCAATTGTGAAAAATTCCCTTAATGTCCATAATCTACTTTTAATAGATTCTTTGTTTGGTAAAGAGGCAAGAAAATCAAGGATTATACTACGATTTATTTGTTTAATATCGGTAATCTTTATTTTCAAAAGATAGCGTGATAGAAAACGCATACTAGTCATATGCTTGCCAATTGTGTTCAAAGGTGTATTTAACTTACAAAGATGATGTATGTATTTTTTGACTAAATACTTTACCCACTCTTGTTTTATTTTACTAAAAAAAATCATGTAGTTATTATCCTGATTTCCAATTGAACAAATACTTCTCAAATCCCAAGTGTCATCATCAAAATTGAATGGCTTTATAGATTTTTTTTGATGAGCATACTGGCTAATATTTTGACGCGATATATATACCGAATCAGAAATATAGCTGTTGCAACTTTTGCACTTAAACCGTTTTGTATGGTTCAAAACATTAAAAAAGCTAATATTCCTTTCCCTACAATTAGGGCATTCAAAATCATTTATATATTGACCATAAATCCAATAAGATTTTGTCTTTGAGTCAAAGTATGTTTTATTGATATCTCGGCAACAATACTGGCAACAGTTACAGTTTGTACATTTAAATCTTTTTTCCCGTTTCCTTTTCCACGTGGACGCATTACTCCTTTTTCACATTTAGGACAAACAAACTCTCCGTTGTAATCCTTTTTCCAATTAATCTTAATCATTGTTTTCTAATCCTTGAATACAATTATTTAAAATATTTCTATCATCTTCTAAGCCTTGTTGTTGTCGAATCATTCCCAAAGCAAGTGCGCTTTTCAATTCATCTTCAACTCTTTGCAAATCTTTTTTTTAGATACGGTAAATCATCACTAGATACTCGCCATTCTTTGCATTTCCAACAAGCATTAACTGTTAGGCAAGGTTTTTTTAATGTAGGGCGGTGACACTCTCCATACTGGGTTGTAATTTGGTACATTCTACGACGAATTATTTCAGTTACAGGTGAGGTAGGTTTATATGAGGAAACTACATTACCTGTAATATCTATATATTTCTTAGATGTAGTTAATTCCTCATATTCCGAGCCTAATACTTGCTTTAGAAGATGTTTCTAATGACGTTGCATATCAGGAGAACGATGTCTTAAATATTTTTGAATAACTAAATCCCTTACTCCTGCGTTAGTCATTGCTGTTGCTACAGTTTTTCTAAACTGATGAGATTTGAAATACCATAGCTCTCCATCTTTTGAGCGTATATTAGCTTTTTGACTTAATCTGTTTAACCAATTATTAAAAGTTTCTGTTCGCATAATCCTTGGATTTGGATTTCTAAATTCCCATCTTTTATCAGTCATTATTTTTATACGATAATTACTGCATAATAAATAACAATGTTTTTCACCAAAATACTTCTTGATATAATTTTGCTGTTCCTGAATGATTGTGACTAATTCAATTGCAGTGATTGGCAATTCATCTTCTACATCATACTTCTCACTTTTTAATCTCAAATACCACTTGTTACCTCGTTGTCTCAGGCAATTAAAAGGTAAGTTAAGTAGTTCTCCAATTCTTAACCCAGTTGTTCTAAGAATCAATACCATTCTTTGTATTTGTTCTGGCAGTAAATAAAGGTTTTCTTCTAATTGATTCCATACTTCTTCTGGAAGATAATCAATCTCATCGTGATTCACTTTAATAAACTTATATTTACCTTTAAACCAGTAAGTATTTACATCAAGCCACCCTTCATGACGACATAGATTGAAGAAATTATTTAAAGTTTTATAATTAAGTGAGATTGAGCTTTCTGATAAGGGTTTTTTTGTTATATCGCTTTTAATACAGCGTAAATAATAATCAAATTCCTCAAATAAATAATTATCAATATTAACTGGGTTGAATATTAATTTAGAACCCAGAAAGCGTGAGAACCTAGTTAAGTGAAAAACATCTTGATTCAAATAAGTTACTGAGTAATTACGCTGGCTTCTAATCAATATATATAGCTTTGATAATAGTTTTAACCAATCTTGTTTTATGGCTCCAAAATTGATAGTTAATATTTTATTATGCGGGTTCATTTTCAACCTTAAGTCTTCAATTGTGTACCAAGTATCTTTATTCAATAGAGAATTACTCAGCAGCTTTTTTGTTTCTGAATTTCCAGCGATAAGTAATTTTGATATTTGATTATTCCAATCATTTGAAACGTTCATTCTTTATTCTCCTGTTCTACTACTTTTATCAAATCCCTTTCGCTAACAATGTGAGAATAAGTATCCAATGTTGTTTGTATTGATGAATGACCTAGTAAATGCTTGACTCTATCTGCTGAATATCCTGCTTTTAAAAGCCGTGTTGCGTATGTATGTCTAAATAAATGCGGATGAATTTTAATATTGGTTTTCTTAGACAATCTACTAAACATGGTATTGAGGACTCTAGGATTCATCGGTTGCCCTATTTCACCTTCCCAGATGTTCACGAATACATAATCTGATTCTACTTCTGGATACTCATAGATTAGATAGTCGTTGTACATCACGAGTAAGCATGGGGATATAGGTATTGTTCTTTCTCTTCCTTTAACAATTGCTCCGTTAGGATTAACCCTTTTTACAACCTTAATAAAGTTGTCTCCACAGTCTCCTAGATCCTCATGTTTTAAACCTAGAAGCTCGCTCTTCCTTAATCCTGTACCATTTAACATTAGAATAATTAACTTGTCTCTAAGCCTACGGGAGGCATTTACTAAAATTTCCACTTGCTCATCCGTAAGACATCCAGGAAAGCTTTTAGGCTCCTTAAGTCTGACTAACTTCTTTCTGGTAGGTTTTGCTTTAGATATACCTTGCAAGAAGCGAGTACGGCTAATTCCTACAGGCATGAAAAACCGTTCAAATTACTTGAAGCCTACTGTCTTATTTGCTACATGGTATTCATAAAATCCACTGACAGTACCAATTGCTCTATTTACTGTTTTCTCTGTTCTGAGCGCTTGTACTGGCTGCATAGATACAATTGAAGTGGTGTCACCCACTCGCAACCAATAAGCAAAGTCTCCCAAATCTTCTATTTGAACTGTACGCCAATCTAAATGCTTTAAACTTAAAAACTCCCACCAAGCTTTTAAATCGTAACCGTAACTTTCTATTGTGTTTGGGGATTTACTAGTGCTTAGAAAAGTTAGATATTTCTGAATCGGTTTTACTATTAGGTAATCTTCATCTAAAGCAATCCAAATCGCCTTTCCTGTATTTGGATCTACCCCCTTTTGAAGAGATAGTTTCATATTCTTGTTGTAGAAAATTTTTTGTTATGCATAGCTCTATTTTACAACAGTCTTATTTTAAGATGTTGTTGTTGTTATATAAGTATATATTTTTGTACTACTTAACGTTCATCAAACAGAACTTCTCGTCTTTGTAGCCATTGAGAAATACTTTCGTGATAATCAGCCAAGAAAAGCGCAGGAAAATAAATTCTTCCGGTTTTAACTCCTGTTTTCGGATGAGTGAATATTTGAAATTGTGGTTCGCTTAGAATTTCTGACATCAATATTAACTTGGCATAAAATGTTTTGAATTGTTTTGAAAGCTTGTGATATATTAATAAAAGTAAGTAATCACAAGTTTTCATTGAAACTAATTAGATAGTGACTCAGAATATTTCACGAAATTAGATACTTTCCATTTCAAACCATGCACTCTGTCAGCAATATTTGGTTTAGAGGAATTGCCATCACATAGCATACAAATTTCACACCGAATTCTATCATCTTCGGTATGACGACAAAGAATTTCATTCTTACTCAAAGGTGCGTCGGGAGTCATAATTCTAAAAGTTCTCCATCCTTGGCTTTGAGCAATACGTGCTTCTGCCAAGCTTTGTACGGAAGCCATTAAATATTGTTTCCAAATTGGCTTAGAATTTTTCCAATTGTGGGTGTACCCTGTATGACTACTTGATGCTAAAATAATCGGTTTCCATACATCAAATGGTACTGCTGTTGGGTCTCCATAAGAACCAATTCTGATAGGATAACGATATCTTTTCAAAACTTCTATTTCGTTTTCGCTAAAAGAGGGGTAAGTTCCCTTTTCGTACTTTCGGTAAATATTATTGGTCACGGCAAGATTAACATAGCAACTACCTAACTGACTCAATTTCATCGGACAATCTCCGCATATTCCCCGATCTAAACCTCTCTTTGCAGCGTCTGTCGGCACAAAATTTTGTTGCAAAACCCAGCTTTGTAGGAGTCTTCCGGTCTTACGATTCGACGTGTGATTGACGAATCCTGTTAAGATAAGAACTATAGGAGAACCGTCAATCAAAGATGCCCCTTCCCAAACAACGTAGCTATTTTTTCAACATATTAATATTGGAAAATGATTTGGATTTTTATGAAATGAAAAGTGTTTGAAGTGATGATCTATTTGAAATAATTTATGACAGCAAAAAGGGAGAATAAAATCTTCGTTATCCCCCTTTCATATTGCTGATAATGCCAGTATTAATTCTCGGCTTCTAATTGAGGATTAACGCGCTTCTTTTACACGCTCCGCATATTCACGTCTGCGCTGCCAAGATAATTGATTTAGTACTACCAAATCTTATAAACCCCTCTAAATGAACCATACACAACAACAACAACAGCAGAAAATTTCCTAGAATTGTTATTTTATGTAAATCTGTAGTACTTATACTACATAACAACGTTAGGATAATCATTGTAGTTACAGTATAAAGAAAGTGAGGTTACAGAAAGGGAAAACACCTCTGGGTAAAACAGTGGTCTTAGTGTTAAACAACAACTATGAGCCAATTGAGCCAATACAAACGTATTTGAGATATCTAGAAAGCTTAGACCGTTCTCCAAACACAATTTTGAGCTATGCAAAAAATCTCAAGCTTTATTGGGAATTTCTGCAAGATTTTGGGCTTGATTGGAAAACAATAAAATTAGACCAACTAGCGGAATTTATTCATTGGTTACGTAATCCTAACCCAGGAATTTATCCAATAACTCCGAAAAAGTCAAAAAGAACAAATCGAACTATTAATCAAATTCTTTCTACCGTCAGTAGCTTTGACGAATTTCATGCACGTCTAGGTAATTTTTCCGGAGTAGAATTAACAACTAATAAAGCAGCTTATCCATCTCAATACAAACCATTTTTGTATGGGATAGCTAATCAATCTCAAGTTAAAAAGCGATTACTGAAAGTTAAAGAGCCGAAGCAATTACCCAAATGCTTAACTTCGGTTCAAGTTCAACAATTAATAAAAGCTTGTAATACATTGAGAGACAAGTTTTTAATTTGCCTTCTTTATGAGACGGGACTACGAATAGGAGAAGCATTAGGATTACGTCATGAAGATATGCTAACTGAAGGTAGGAATGAAATTGTTGTAAGCTTTCGAGAGAATATAAATGGTGCAAGAGCAAAGTCAATTAAGGAGCGTATCTTAGCTGTAAATATTGATTTAATGCGATTATATTCTAATTATTTAATAGACGAGTACCCAGTTGAAACTGACTGTGATTATGTGTTCGTAAATATTAAACGCGGGCAAATAGGAGAGCCAATGAAGGTATCGAGAGCAAAAGCTTTGTTCCAAGATTTATCTTCTAAAACAGGTATTAATGTTTCTCCCCATTTGCTAAGGCATACTCATGCTACAGAATTAATAAAGTCTGGATGGCATATGTCTTATGTCCAGAAACGTTTAGGTCATGTCAGTATTCAAACTACCATGAATACTTATGTTCATTTAGTTGATGAAGATTTGAGGGAAGAATATGAAAAATACTTATCGAAAAAGAGAAGCTTGGAAGAGAAAGAATTAGCTAGTAAAACAAATCTTAGCTGAGTTAAATCAAAATAACGAAGAATTTTCTGTACAATGTCCTAGTTGTGCAAGTTTAAATGTAACAACTAGAAAAGTCTTAAAAAGAAAAGATGATAGTGTTCAACAATATCGCTGTAGGAATTGTGGTCGAGAATTTGTTCTAGATAAGATTAATACTTATCAGGCAGACGAAGATAATTGGTCTGCATCAGAATTAGGATGCGAATTGAAATCCCACTATCAGAATAGTAAATATATTTCATTTGGTGATATTAAGCAACTTTGGCTTAGAGATGCTGTTAAACAATGGGTAAAAATTAAAGCTGTCCAAAAAATTGAATTTCACTCAATTCAAAGATATGTATATAATCTCAAAAGTTTTTCTCAGTTTTTGTTAAAGAATTACCCAAAGATTAACAACTTTGAAGATATATCTCGAACTGTAATAGTTAAATATTTGTCAGTATTGAATCAAAAGAAACTTTCTGCTTCTACTATCACGTCAAATTTAGTAGCATTAAAAAATTTCTTTGAGCTTGGTTTAATTAATAACTTTTTTACAGTTAACCCTTATCTTATTCGTCCAGAAGATTCTCCAAGAAAATATACTTTTCTTCCTCGTTATATACCTGAAGAAGTAATCAAGCAACTTTTGTCACATTTAGACAAGCTTCCTTCTTCAGTGATGCGGATGGTATTAGTTTTACTTGAATGTGGTTTAAGGTATGGAGAATTAGTGAGTTTAACTATTGATTGTTTAGAGCAAGATTCAAAGGGGAACTGGTCTATTCGCTATTTATTAGAAAAGACCAATCAAGAAATTATTAAGCCGATTTCAAATGAAATTGCAGCAATAATTCAAGAACAACAGCGATACATAAGGGACTGCTTAGGAGCAAAATATAATAAATTATTTTGTGCTTGTAAACAAGGAGCAGCACAATTGGATTTTCGCCCAACTCCAAAAGTTATGAATATTGGGTCATTTTCAAGAAGGTTAAATAAGTTAGCTAAAGAATATCAAATTACTGATATTAATGGTAAGATTTGGCGTTTTCAAACTCATCAATTTCGTCATACAGTAGCTACACGAATGATAAATGAAGGAGTACCATTACCAATTATTCAAAAATATTTAGGTCATAAATCTCCTGAGATGACTATGACTTATGCTCATATTCATGATCAAACTATGCGCGCTCATATAGATAAGTTTCATGGAAAAGTAGTCAATATTTCCGGAGAAACGATAATGGTTAATTCCTCGCTGGATAATAATCAAGACTTACAGTGGATGAGACATAATGTTTTGGCTCAAGCATTACCAAATGGTTCATGCGCTCGACCAATTATTAAAGGAGCCTGTCCCCATGCTAATGCTTGCCTAACCTGCAATGATTTTCGTACTACAATTGAATTTCTTAACCAACATAAAGAACAACATAAACATTGTATTGAAATTATTGATAATGCGCGCTCTTCTGGCTGGGAACGACAAGTGGAAATGAACGAGAAGGTACTAGAAAATTTAGAGAAGATTATTACTTCCTTGGAAAAAGAACATGAGTAAAGATATACAAATATCTAACTTAAAAGCAGCAGCGCAGAAGAAAAAAGAAGAAGCATTATCTAAAACTGAATTAGCGATTAAGCAAATAATTAAGCAGGGAAAGAAGATAAATATGTCTGTTGTCGCTGCACATGCTAATGTTAGCGTCAGCTATCTGTATAAATATCCTGAAATTAGGCAGAGAATTCAACAATTAAGAGACCAACAGGTTGTGCCGGCACGTTCCGTTAATTACTCTGCGACCAATGTGTGATTTGTAATTTGACTTTGCCAAGATGGCAAGGTAATGGTAGAAAAAGTTAGTGGCAAAGTTATGGTATAAAACTACCCAAGGTTGTATTACAGTAAAAGAATAAAACTCATCAATGTTTATTAATGAAGGTAAGAGGCTTTGGGCAACTTTCTTACTGCCTTCTTCAAGACATGATTAATTTTAAAAGTCGGAAAGGTATTATTTGACGACTTAAATTTGGGTTAACAGCAATGGGATTAAGTTTATAGCTATGTATAGTAGATTATTAGTGACTAATCGAATGAGAGCAATAAATTTTGTAAAATATCCTCTATAATATAGTGAATACTCTAAATTAAGATTTAAAAAGTATGCCTTTCTTACTGAATTTAATCAACTCAGAACTAGAAGGGCTTATTGTACGTATTTTTTTTGAATATTTTTTATTTATGATTGGCTAAATTCAGGCTTGTAGTAAAGCGTGTATTATTCGTAGCCTAATTCACGCTTTACTTTGGTTAACTCAGCTTGAGCGTATGGGTTTCTAAAAATAGATGGTTGGGCTAAAGCAGCAGCAACATTATGAGGATTAGGCTTTTTTCCCGATCTATGGATTCTGAGAGCAACCTTCCTAATTTCTTGGCATCTTGACTGTATTATTTTATCTTCATATTTTTGATAACGACTAGATATTTTATAACAAATATTTGGAAATAGACGATACAGATTACCACTACTTTTATATCCTAAACTCTTAGAAATTTTGAGCATAGAGCGTGGTGTTTTTTCAAGAAGTGTTGCTTCAAGCTTTTCTTTTATAAATTGATTTTTATAGTAATTATATCTAATTTTTAGTAAACAGTATGATGCCGGAAAATTGCTTTTTATAGTAGTAAAATAACATCCAACTCTAGCTGCAATCTGCTGTATAGATGGAGGAGGAAACTCCTTTAATGCATCAGCAATAATTTTTTCAGCTAAAACTATATTTAAATCCTGAAAACTTTGTTCTCTTTGCTTCTTTATCCTGTAGACATTAATTTTTTGAGAATCACGAATAGCTAAAGAAGCTAAATTTATCATAGGCTTCTTAGTAAAAAAATCAATTAGAGGTATTCCAAGCTGATATGAAATATTTAAAAGATTATCAATTACAGTCGATTGAGAATTATGAATGCAACGATGTAAAAGTCCATGAGGTATATTTGATAAATAAGCAAACTCATTTAAGCTCTTATAGGGGATTTTTCCAAGAATTGCTAAAAGGTTTTCTTTGATTGAGTTGTTGGATGGAATCGATTTTAAGCAAGGAGCCAATGTTATTAGTTTTAGTATATTGTTTGCAGCAAAGTTTTGCCATTCAAGGTGTTCGGTTGGTGGAAGAATATCATCTATAATTAAATTTTTAGGAAGATCGCCCAGCCAACCCCGACATTTTGGGCAATACCCCCAGGGCAAACGCAAGAAAAATGACATGATAATATGCTATTGAAATGTAGTTAT